>DATDNK010000069.1:0-29105 GCA_036518275.1 Candidatus Acidiferrum sp. | reverse complement strand
TTGCCCTCGGCTTGCAGAATCTGGCTCTGCTTGATGCCTTCGGCTTCGAGAACGGCGGCGCGCTTGTCGCGTTCCGCTTTCATCTGGCGGGACATGGCTTCGGTGATGTCGCGCGGCGGATCAATCTTCTGCACTTCAACGCGCGTGACCTTGACGCCCCAATTGTTGGTGGCGTCGTCGAGGACGTGGCGAAGGTTGTTGTTAATCATGTCGCGCGCGACGAGCGTTTCGTCGAGCGTGCGGTCGCCGATCAGGTTGCGCAGATTGGTTTGCGCCAGCGTGGTGCAGGCGTAGCCGAAGTCCTGTACTTCGAACTGCGACTTCGCCGGGTCGACAACCTTGTAGTAAACGACCGCGTCCACTTCCACGGTGACGTTGTCTTTGGTAATGAGTTTCTGCGGAGGCACACTGATGACCTGCTCGCGCATGTCAACACGCATGATATCGTCGACAAACGGCACGATAAACGTCAGGCCCGAACTGGCCATGCTGTGAAATTTCCCCAGACGGATGATGATGCCCTTTTCATACTGCTTGACGGTGCGGGCGCCCTTGGCCAGCGCCGTGAGCGCGAAGATCAGAAACGCAAAAATCGCCATCATCACCAATCCACTGAACAGATCCATAGCCGTTCACCTCACCTTGATGGTTACGCCTTCCACGGATTCGATTCTGACGGTGGCGCCAATATCGCGCGTTGCGTCATCCGGTTTTGCCAGTTCGGCGCGCCAGATTTCCGAGCCGACTTTGACCAAGCCGGCTTCCGCTGAAGCAATTTTCTTGGTCACCACACCGGTTTTCCCCACCAGCGCATCCACGTTGGTGGGCTGATCCTTCACTGTGAGCTTCGCGCGAAGCCAACGGCGGAAAATCGCTAGATAAACGAGCGCCAGGACGCCGCCGGAAAGCAGACCGATCTCCGCCGAGCCGGTAAACAGGCCGATCGCTCCGCCGACGGTGAGCGACCCGCCGACCAGCGCAAGATCGAATCCCGTAAGCGCGCCGAGAGCCAGCTCAATAATCACGCAGACGATTCCGATTATGACCAGCAGCCAATTGACCCAGTTGCCCAAGAGGACGCTCCTTACCCTTTACGTACCGCGGACGATAACACCCGCGGCCTGGAGATTCAATGATTCTGGTGAGCGGGATCTGAAGCACGGGGAATGACTTTGTGTAAAGAGGTAAGCGGCGGACGCTTCGGGGAGATTGACGCCGTGTTACCTGCGTTTCTTCGGTCTGCGGTGGGATTTTTTTCTGCGACTAGGCCGCGAAGATTTCTTCGATGGTTGCCCCGTGGCGAGTTCGCGGCGTTTCTTGGAGGCCCAGCCGGGCTTGTTGACCTGGCGGCCACGGCCAATTCCCAAAGCGTCGTCAGGGACGTTATCCGTAATCGTTGAACCCGCGGCAATGTAGGCATGGTCACCGATGCGCACCGGAGCCACAAGCACCGAATCGCTACCAATGAACACGCCTTTTCCGATGGTCGTGGGGTATTTTTGGAACCCGTCATAGTTGCAAGTGATTGTGCCTGCGCCAATGTTCGTCTTGGGGCCTACCTTGGTGTCGCCCAAGTACGTGAGGTGCGGCACTTTTGTGCCCTCACCTATCGTGCTTTTTTTCATTTCCACGAAGTTGCCGATACGCGAGCTGGCCCGGAGATGATTGCCCGGGCGGAGCCGCGCAAACGGTCCGATGATGACGCCGTCGTCCAGACGGCTCTCCAGCACAACGCAGTGCGGTTCTACCGCGACTTCATCGCCAAGGACAGCGTCGGTTAGAACGCTTCCGGTGCGAATCGTGCACCGGGCCCCGATTTTCGTTTTGCCCAGCAACTGCACTCCAGGTTCGATCATGGTGTCTTCACCAACTGTAACCTCGGGATCGATCAGCACAGTTTCGGGCAACTGAATGGTCACGCCGGCGTCCATCAGTGCATTGCGCTTCCATTCGCGGAAGATGCGGTCGACCTCGGCGAGGTCCGCGCGGGTGTTGCAGCCGAGAACTTCGCGCGAATCGCTGGCAATCTGAGCCAGCACGGTTTCGCCTTTGCCGCTCATCACCGCGATGGCATCCGTCAAATATAGCTCGCGATGCTTGTTGTTGGGTTTCACCTGTGAAAGAGCAGGCCAGAGATTCTCCAGAGTGAAGCAGTAGATGGCGGAATTGATTTCGTTGATTTCGCGCTGCTCGTCGGTGAGCTGCGATTCCTCGACGATGGCGGAAACGGCCGTTTCGGATTTGCGAACGATGCGGCCGTAACCGGAAGGATCGGCAACCACGGCGGAAAGAATAGTGGCCGCGGCATTGCCGTTGCGATGTGTGTTGATCAGCGCCTTTAAGGTTTCGGTTCGCACTAGCGGCGCGTCGCCGGGAAGGACTAAAGCCAACTTCGCGCGGCCAAGGGCGCGCTTCGCCACTTGAACGGCGTGGCCGGTACCATTCTGCGGCTGCTGCAAAACGGTGACTGCCCCAAACGGCTCGACCACAGCGGCCACTTGCTCGGCCTGATGCCCCACGACCACCACGGCCTCGCGCGCTTTGAGCGGCTGGCACGCGCGAACGATATGTTCCACCAGCGTGCGCCCACCAGCCTTATGGAGGACTTTCGCGAGGCTCGACTTGAGGCGCGTACCTTTTCCCGCGGCCAGGACAATTACGGCCAGGTCATTGTTAGACATGGTTAGCAATTCATTTTGCGGGAGGCGCAAGCTTTTGGCAATCGGGGGATCGCCGGAGCTCAGCGAAACGTTAATCGGCGGGGGCGGCCGGGACCGGGGAGAGGGCTGCCTGATAGGCCTCTTCCCCTGCGCGGACGGCCTCGCCCGTGGAGCCCGTGGTAATCGCCCAGAGAGAGGGGTCGCCCAGGAGCCGGCTGACAACCTGGGTGTGCAAAGAATGGCCGGCTTTATGCGCCTCGACGCGCGCGAGAAGGGGAAGGCCCGCCAGCGCCAGGTCGCCAATGAGGTCCAAGGCCTTGTGGCGCCCGAATTCGTCGGGGAAGCGCAAAGGGCCGTTCATAATGCCGTCCTGGGTGAGTACAATGGCGTTTTCGAGGGAGCCTCCGCGGATCAGGCCCATGGCTCGCAGGGGCGTAATGTCGCGCTCGAAGCAGAATGTTCGGGCGCGGGCTAACAGTTGGCGGAAGGTATCTGGCCCAACCAGCATCTCGACTTCCTGCTGGCCAACAAGGGGATGCGGGAAATCCACATAGCAGCGGACGCGAAATTCCGAAGCAGGATAGATACCGATGCGTCGGTCTCCTTCGCAGACTTCCAAGGGCTTGAGCACCTTCAGATAACGGCGCTTGCGGCGCAGCTTGTGCACCCCTGAGTGTTCCAGCATCTGCATGAACGGCTCAGCGGAACCGTCCAAAATGGGGATTTCGATGGAATTGATGTCGATGTACACGTTGTCGATGCCGCAGGAATAGATAGCGGCGAGCAGATGTTCGGTGGTGGACAGCAGCACACCTTGTTTCATCAGGCTGGTGGCATAGCTGACGCGTGCGACGTTGTGTCCCTGGGCTTCAATGGGGAAGTTGTCAAGGTCCACGCGGCGGAAAACAATGCCGGTTTCAGCAGGAGCGGGAACCAAGCGCACGGACCCGTGCACACCAGTGTGGAGACCCACACCTTCTACGAAGGATTCTCTAGCTATGGTTGTTTGGAACATCCCCCAACCTTCTTATTTTAGCATTTTGCTGGCCACCATGTGTCAGCGTTGTGCTGTATTATCAACGGTTTACCGCGCTCCTGCTTATCTAAGGACCGTTTCCTGTGGTAATTGCGCAACAATTTGGGCGGTTCGGCGTGGCGGTTTGGGCAAACAGGCCCACCTATGCTTGTTTGGCAGGCTTCCTTTTTGTTTGTTGGCGCGTCCCAAGGTCTGGCGGTGCTATACTTGAAATTCGCATTTGGAAGTACCAAGGATGGGAAATGAATCGAGCGGCGCGCATTGGGATTTTTTCGTTGTCGGTGTTGATCTTTTGCTACGCGGGGATTGGGCATGTCCTCGGCCGGGCCTCCGACGACAAAGCGTACAAATCACTGACGGTTTACGGCGAGGTGCTGCAGAAGATTCAGCAGGACTACGTGGACGACCCGAATATGCACACCGTAACCGCAGGGGCGCTGCACGGACTGCTTGAGTCGCTAGACCCGCAGTCGAGCTACCTGACGCCGCGCGAATACGAGGAATACAAAAAGAAAATCAGCAACCCAGGAACGGGGGAATCCGGCTTGACGCTTAGCAAGCGCTACGGATACATCATCGTGTTGTCGGTGCTGCCGGACAGTCCGGGAACTAAAGCTGGGATCCGTAGTGGCGACCTGCTGGAATCGATTGGCGGATTTACGACGCGGGACATGTCGGTTGGCCAGGCGCTCAACCTGTTAAATGGCCAGCCGGGAACAGGAATCAAAGTTTCCGTGATTCGGCGCGGCAAAGCCACTCCCGATGAAGTCGACATTGTGCGCGAAAAGCTGGCTACTCCGAAACTGATTGTTCAGAAGGCGGACCCAGATATCCTTGTGATGCGCTTTCCATCGCTGGACGCCGGTCGCTCCGAAGAGGTGCGCAACCGCCTGCTGGACGCGGAAAAGCAAGGAATCCACAAGGTGATTTTGGACTTGCGTGAATGCGGACGCGGGCCGGCTTCGGAAGCGGTTTCCATTGCGCGGCTTTTCATTCCGTCTGGAACTTTGACCACCTTGCGCGGGCAAACGGTTTCAACGCAGGTCATCTCAGCTGAGCCCAAGCAGGTTATTTGGAAGAACCCTGTCTCCGTGCTGGTCGATACCACCACTTCCGGCGCAGCGGAAGTGCTCGCTTCCGCCATCGAGGCCAATCATCGGGGCGACGTAGTGGGAGAGCGCACCTTCGGCCTGGCCTCCGAACAGAAGGTGATTACTCTGGACGACGGAGCGGCACTGATTCTGACCGTGGCGAATTATTACAATGCGGACGGAAAGTCGATCCTCGAAGAAGGAGTCACTCCCACGGAGATTGTAAAGGCCGAAGCCCAAGATGATTCCGACGCCGGGGACGATGACGCCACCCCTGCTGCCGCCCCAAAAGAACCGGGGCTGGGGCCACGTCCGCTTTCGCCGGAAGATCCAATTTTCCACCGTGCGCTTGACCTGCTGAAAGCGCCCGCGAAAAAGGCTGCTTAGGAATAAGTGCGCCAAGGCCGAGCTCGTTCAGAGCGGACGTTCACGTCCGGCCTTACGTTCCGTATCGTTCTTCTCTTAGGGCTTTTTTCTTCTTTGATGGCGACGGGCTGCAAGAAATCGCAGCCAGGGCGCCTTACCCCCGCAAAAATCCACGCGATTACCAGGGAACTTGCTAATGCCGCCCATTCTGCCGCACCCCAGGGAACTCAGATTCACTTTGGACTCCAAGCCTCAGAGAAGAATCCAGAAACTCCGGATAGTCTCGACATTGCGCTGACCAAGGCTGCTTCAGATCCAGCTGGGAAGTCAGAAGCCGCCAAGATTCAGCGAGCCTTGAGCGTGGTTGCAACGCGCCATGGACTGACAGAGGAGATTTCGCAGACCTCCGAAGGAGATCTCTGGTTCTATTTGAAGAACGGGGTACGAACACACGCGATCCAAGTTCACTCGGGAGCGGCTCCCACGGAGCAAGGTCAAGGTGGTTCCAGCCCACAAAGCGGCGCGAAGCTCGCCATTGTTCTGGACGACTTGGGAAACGATCCCCGCGCTGCAGAAGCTATCTTTGAGCTGCCCTACCCACTCACGATTTCTGTCCTACCGAATCATGAACACTCACAGGATATCGCCGAGGAAGCGGAACGCCGGGGCTACCAGGTGATGCTGCATCTTCCCATGCAGGCTGTGGCCACGGAGAAGCCGGAAGCTCAGGAGTTGCGTCCCGGTATGCCCGCGAGTGAAGTGTCCAAGCTGGTCAACCAGTTCCTTCAGGACATTCCCGGCGCTGTGGGCGTCAACAATCACCAAGGCTCTGAAGCCACTTCCAACCCGGCCTTGATGCGAGAGCTGATGCCGGTACTGCGCGACCATCATCTCTTTTACATTGACAGCCGCACGACGGCGGCAACGGTGGCTTACGATACGGCGCAAAGTTCGCGCGTGCCGTCGGCGTTTCGCAATGTTCCTTTTCTTGATGACGTCACAGAGGTTGGCGCGGTGCGCAAGCAACTGGAGCTGGCGTTGCGCGGCGCTCGAGAAAAAGGAGAAGCGGTGGCGATCGGCCATCCACATCCCGCGACGCTCCAAGCGTTGCGCGAAGTGCTTCCCAATGCGCAATCGGAAGGTGTGCGCCTCACTTTCGCGTCAGAGCTCGTCCACTAAGCGCCATGGGCCGTTTACGGCTGGCCCGCCGTCTGTTTCTTGGCTGGAAAAAGAAAATGAATCACCAAAACAGAGACTCCCATGGTCACGAAGCCGAAAACGCTTCCCTCGGGCCCGACGGTTCCCCCTGTCAACCAAGCCGGCCCGTGCACCACTGCGTTGGAGAGGTGATGGTCAAACACGTAGCCGCTATTGGGAACGGAAAAGAGGAACGTCTCGCCAAAGTCAAAACTGGCGTGCCATCCAACCGCGAGCCAGAGACTCCCTGTCCTGCGCAACGCAAACGCCCAGACGAGGCCTGCGACCGCTACGTCGGCTGCCCCGACCAGTCCCTCCCCGGGGTTCCTTAGGTGAACGGCACCAAACACAAGAGAGAGACAGACAGCGGCGGGCCAGAAGCCAATCCCTCGCGCCAGGGTGTATTGCGTGTATCCGCGAAACAAAAACTCTTCGGACAAACCTACAAGCACGAAGGCTAGAAACCACAACCCTCCCCAACCTAGAAGGCTAGGCCCTCGCAGGGACAACTCCCCGAATGAATAGCCGCCACGCGCAGCAATCAATCCAACAAGCAGACTCACTTCGCAAAGACCGAGAAAAATGCCCTGCCAGAATAATTTGCCGAAGCCCAGGAGCAGAGGGAGACCGTAACGCTCCGGCGAGATGCGTTCCAGGCGCGCCATCGCCAGAGCCGCGCCATAGGCAGACATAAAACTCACTAGATCTCCCAAGGCCACGGATTGCGGCGAGTACGAGCTTTCTCGCAGTCCCCAAATCAACACGACGAGTATCACGGCGGGATACCAGATCATTAATCCAAAAGCACTGTAGAGGAGCAGGCTCCATCCGGCGCGCAAGCCGTCCTGGCCAAAAAAGATCTTACTTAGGAGCCCCTCGGGAGGCGGGGCTGGAAAGGTGGGAGTCGAAGAGGATTCGAGAGAAGATTCAGGCATGCGCGGCCTTGTCCCAGCAAGCGCAATCTCAAACGCACTGCGATTCTATCTTAGTCGAGAGGTTTCCGATTTGCTGCAAGCCAGTTCAGCCACGGCAATGCTACGGGTGAAGCGGGATTTCCGCGGCCCCGAGAATCCGCAGGCTGTTTTTTTCCTGCACGAAAGCGACGGCTTTCAAATTTTCTCGCTTCCATTCGTTGCGAATGGATATGGCCGCGTCTCCGGAGAAGGAAACGTCGCGATCCGGTTTGGCCTCGCCGATTTTGCGGATGGAGCGCACGATGGCGGCATGCTGCAATTCATGACCCGCATTTTCACCGCGCGTCACCGAGGAGTGCAGACCCGTCTCGGTAATCGCCAACCACACTTCTGCCGCGCCCCCCTTGGCGGAGGGAGCGAGTCTTCCGATTTGTACGGAAAAGTTCTCTGTGCCGGGCTTGCCCGCGGCCCCTTCAGATAACGTCACGGGAGCCTTCGCCTGTGCAGAGGCTTGGGCAATCGTTTGCAGCGCAAGTTGGGGCTTTCCGCCGGAGCATTCGACGCTGCCGTCGACCACGATTTGTGGGGTGTACGGGTTCTTGTTTCCGAGCACGCCCGCATAGGCGTACTGGCGAGTCGTCCAATTGTGGGAGGAAAAGGGGTCCTTCCAACCCTGGTCATCCCAGTAGTCCACGTGCTCTTCCAGAGCGACGATTTGCGCATTGCCAACCCGGCCGAGTTCATCTAATTTGGCGAGCAAAGCGTCGGCAGGAGGACAGCTTGAGCAGCCTTCCGAAGTGAATAACTCGACCACCACAGGCGTGCCAGCCGAGCCGGAGGCCTTAGCGCTCTCTTGCGAACTCAATGCCTTAACCCCAAACGAGGCAAAGATCAGGACCGTCCCGATCATGGGCAACTTAGAGAGCAAGGAATTCATGTCATCCTCCGAGGACACCCAAGCGTAAGAGCTATACGATACTCTCGAATCAAAAGGTTACTTGAGGAAAATTGGCGCAAAATCGCATGGGAGCCAGCCTAACCATTATGATACAGTACGCGAGTTATGTCACCCTACAAGGAGCCCAAAGTTCGGTTCATTGGTGGCCGTCTGGCCCTTGATTTCGTCAACATCGTCCCCATCAACAACGAGCTTTCTTGGGAGCAGCTGATTGAATTCCTGGAATCAGCGGGCATTGTAACCCCCGAACGCGGCGGGGAACTCCTTGCGCTCAGCGGCTCTGACCCTCAAGCAGCTGAGTTACTTCTGCGCAAGGCCCAGCGCCTCTCGACTGCCCTGCGGCTGGCATTCGATGCGGTTCTGCACAAACAAAGAGTGCTCCGCGAGTGGACCGAACCGGTTAACGAAATCCTCCGCATCACGGAAGGACACGACGAACTGGTCTCTACGGACCATGACTGGGAGATTCAGTTTGTTGCAAGCAAAGGCGGCCTAGAGTGGCTGCTAGCCGCCGTGGCGCGTTCGGCCGCCGAAATTATCGCCGAAGGTCCCCGGGCGCGTCTCCGGCTTTGCGCCAATCCCAGGTGCGGGCTCTTTTTCTACGACACTTCCCGCACGCGGCGCCGGCGATGGTGTTCGATGACCGTCTGCGGTAACAGACACAAGGTGGCCTCGTTTGCGCGCCGGCACGCTTCCCTGCGCCATCCGAGACACTGACAAGCCGCCAACGAGGTGACTAACCGCCTAAGCGTCACTGGACGTACTTGGGTTTCTGCCCCTTGGACCATGGGTCGTAGGTGTGGGCAAAGACCAGCCGCTCGGCTACTGGGGGATGCGAGTACAGCCAGAAGGTAATGAATGGCGGCGGGTTCGGGTCGGACAAATCCAATTCTCCGAGAGCCTGAAAGGCATGGGCTGCAACTTCAGGCGAATTCGGGATGAGGCCGTGAGTGACTTCCAGGCCGTACACATCGGCGGCATGCTCGTCCATGCGGCTGAACCAGTTGATGGCGGGCGACGAGAAAAACAGCAGAATCTGCAGCAACAATAAGAGTACAGCGAGAGACGCCCAGTCTTCGGCTCCTGAGACTTTCCATTCATGGCCCCAGCGGTCGAGCGCCCAATGGAGGCCACGGAAAAGCAGATAAAGGGCCACCAGCAACGCCGCCGCCCCCGCCAGGAAGCCCTTTACCACGTGCCCTAGAACGTAGTGGCCGAGCTCATGGCCGACGACGAACAGCGTTTCATCATTTGTCGTTTTTTGAATCAGCGTGTCCCAGATGACCACGCGCTTGGACGCCCCGATCCCTGTCACGTAAGCATTAATCGCGTTCGTTTTCTTGCTGGCCAGTTCCAGGAACATGCGTTCTGGCGGAATGGGGACGCCTGCACGCTTGGTAAGTTTCCCAATGGAAGCAACTAAGTCGGGGTGCTGCTTGCTAAGCGGCTCGAATTTGTTAAAGAGCGGGTCGATCACCAAGGGCATGATCACGATGATCACGAACAGAATCAACACCGCGGGAAACCAGAAGAGCAGCCACCACCGTCGCGGGCTGTAACGCATGACCGCAAAAAGGACCAGGACGAACACGATGCCAATGACAAGGCTTAGGAGTTCTGCTTTGGTCCAATCCCAAAACCAGGAACCCCAACCCTGTACAGACTGGTCGTAATACAGAGAGAGACGGTGCCAGTACATGCGCACCGGAAGATCGAGCACGTCAGTGAGAAGGAGAAGCAATGGAACAAACACCAGTCCCTGTACCCACCGCTTCTGGCTGGCGCTTTCCGCGATATCTCGAAGGCGCGCTGCGATGCCTAAGCGTAGAATCAAGAAAAGGAAAATACCTCCCAAAATGTAAGACAGAAAATAGAGGGTGTACCCGGCGCGGGAATAGGCCACCGCTTTTTCATATTTCTCGTGAGAGAGGGTGTACTGCTCCGTTTTCGCCTGGTCGGGTGTGCTGGTGACCAGCGGCGGAATCTCGGGCGCAGGCGGGAGTTGTGCAGAGCTTTGTGCTGCGTGGCTCTTCATTGGAGAAGCCGGTTGCGAATTCGCAGCAATGCGCGGTGTCAAAAACGAAAAGAAGAAAAACAGGATGCAGAAAAGTGCGAATTTGTGTGGAGACGCAAAGCGTCTCATAAAAGCATCCTGAAACCTATCTGAACCAAACCAGTGCGCATATAAATTGTGCAAACGAAACGCGGCGCGAGTATGCAGCACCGTTTTTTCATTGCAAGAATTCATCCCTTGACATTGGACGGAGCGACTCGCGAGAACGTTTCTTCTATAACTAGCAGTTGAGAGAGTAAAACAAGTTCACGGCACAGCTCTTGGGTGGGCAGTCTTGAGGCAGTAGTTGCGCACCGCGCCCGTGGTAGCAAGCCCAATGTGAATGAAAGACGTCCAGCGCTCCAGCTTGTGGTGTCCGTAACGGTGAAAGAGATAGGAAGCGCCGATAGAAACACTTGTCGTTGCAGCTTCAACGGTCGCAAGAGTTGCGTGATTGTCCACAACGTCATTGGTAAGGAGAATTTCTTGCCGGCCGCGGCGGCGCATATTCAGCGTCGAGAAATAATCCAGCGTGCGCGCGGTGCCGACTCCCGCGAATAGCCAGCGATTCTCCTTGTCCCAGAAACGATGTGGCTGCAAGTCTTTCTTCTGAGGTTTGCCGATAGAAGGTGCCTCTTGGGCCGTATTCGGGAGCGGTTGCTCTCGATTCGCCGCTTCTTGCGCCCATGCGGTTCTCACAGCCACGGCGCCAACCAGAAAAAGCAGGCTGAAGGATCGGATTCTTTGCGCGTTCATCATTTCGACGCTGCCGTTCTACTCTCCAGGATTGCGTATTATGGCAGTTGCGCCGCGAATCGACTCGCAAAAAACGCCGCACTGCGCTGTTGCCGAATTCGCTACGCCATTTCTCGGGCCGTTGTCATTCCTCTTTGGCAGAGGTATCTTGAAATTTAGCCCAGTAAACGTTTCCAAGGAGTACCCATGCCGCGCTCCATTCGATTTAGAACCGTCTTCGCAACCATCCTGGCCGCCTTGTTCGTTCCGGTTGCCTTCTCCCAATCGCAGGACTCCCAATCCGTGGCGGAAGCCGCCCGTCGCGCTCGCGAAAAGAAAAAGGACGCTACCAAGGCCGCCAAAGTGATCACCGACGAAACGCTGGATGTGAAGAAGGGTGACGTGCAGAGCGCTGTTGCCGAAGAACCCAAGATACCTGGTGCACCGGATACGAAACCCCAGCCTGCCCGCAGCGCGCCTGTGAACGCCGCGGCAAAAGACGAAAAGCGAGAAAAGCTAAGAAAGGAACTGACGGAGTTGAAGGAGCAGATCAAGCAGTCGCTGATAGACCTGGATCTTCTGCAGCGCGAAAATCGCTTGGATCAGGATGCCTATTATTCAAAACCAAACTATGGGAACGACACGGCGGGCAAGCAAAAGCTCGACGACGAAAAGCAACAGATTAGCGACAAGCAGGAAGAAGTCGCGCGCTTGAAAGCGAAGCTCGCGGACTTGCAAAAAGAGTTGGGCGAATCCTCATCTTCGCAGCCTTAATAGAACGTTCGATCTTTTGTTGTGCTGGCCGGGAGATTTCCCGCAGAGAGTCTTAGTCGATTCCGTGAATGCGCAGGCTCACGAGCTTGTCGATGGTCAAGTCTTTCATGCCGCGCGACTGCAGCTTGCTGATGAATTCCGGTGTGACTCCGTGAATCCGCATGGCAATCAACTGATCGGGCTCCGGATGCGAGTAGCCGAGTTTCTGCACCTGGCTGATGAAGTCGGGCGAAACGCCGTGAATCCGGAAGGCAATGAGCTTGTCCAGGTCCACGTTCGCATGGTCGTAGCCGCACTTTCTCAAGTCCGCCATCCACTCGGGGGACGCGCCGTGAATGCGCATGGCGATGAGTTTGTCTGGGTCGGTGTCGTAGCCAGCCTGGCGAACGCTCTTCACCATTTCTGGCGAAACGCCGTGAATGCGAAATGCAATCAGTTTGTCGCTGTCCGTTTCCGTGAGTCCCGCCGAGCGAAGATCGGACACAAACTGCGGGGAAACGCCGTGAATCCGGAAGGCAATGAATTTATCGCTGTCGGAAACATTCACCCCGGAAGAGCGAATCTGGTCGATGAATTCCGGAGTCACGCCATGAATCCTGAAGGCAATCAGTTTGTCTGTATCCAGCCCTTGCAGATTTCTCGCTATAATGTCCCGCACGAATTTCAAGCTCACGTCGTGAATGGCCATGGCCCACTGCTTTTCACCGTCGATTCCTCCGAAGCCCAGTGACTTCATCTCTTGCACGTACTTCGCATCGGGGATGAAATGGAAAACTCCCGCGCCTTCGCCGTCCCTTACAAATCCTTCGCAGTCAAATCGGCCGGCGTCCCGTGTAATCGTGAAATGTACATCCTGGCGGCCCGGCTTCGAAAGGTCCAGGCCAGTTAGCTCTTTCACCTCCCAGTCGGAGCTCGAGTGAAAGTGATGCCCGCCGCGCGAGTCCATGATCGACACTTCCACTTTACCCGGCTCATCCGAGCGGTGAATCGTCCAATCGCCGCTCTGCGTCTGTCCGCGCAAAGCCGTGCCCAGCCCAAACGCCGCGCCGCCCACGATTAGAATGAGTCCCATCACTCGATTGAAATTCATGGTGCTTCTCCTGCTTTCCGATTTCCCAAGTTTCTATAGAACTCCCGCTTCTTTGAGCGCAATCAATTTGTCCAGCGTCAGGTTCTGGAAGCCGTGCTTACGGGCCTTCTCGATGAACTCCGGCGTAATCCCTTGCACCTTCGCGCCGATGAGTTCATCTATGTCCAGGTTCTTGAATCCCGCATCCTGCATGGACTTCACGTATTCCGGCGTAATGCCCTGCACCTTCATTCCAATGAGGTTGTCCACGTCTGGCTTTAAGCCTGCAGCTTGCATGCCCCGGACGTACTCCGGAGTGACACCTTGCACCTTCATCCCGATCAACTCCTCCGTATCGGGTTTGAACCCAAGGGCCTGCATGCCTTTCACATATTCCGGCGTTATACCCTGAACTTTCATTCCAATGAGATCATCCGTATTGGTCTTAAGACCTAACGCGCGCATTTCTGTTACATATTGGGGAGTGATACCTTGCACTTTCATTCCGATGAGATTTTCCGGATCGGCCTTGAGCCCGAGTCCACGCATTTCGTTCGCATATTGTGGCGTAATGCCCTGCACCTTCATGCCGATCAATTCATCGACGCCCAGGTTCGGAGCTACGCTGCGCATGTCGCGAATATATTCCGGGGTGATTCCTTGCACGCGCATGCCGATGAACTCATCCACCGTGGGCTTCATTCCCAGGTCGTGGACTCCCTTTACGTAAGCTGGCGTCACGCCCTGAATTTTCATGGCGATCAGTTCGTCGGCTGTTAGGTTCTTGAACCCTGCTGCTTCCATCCCGTCGAGATAGGATTCCTTGTTGGCTGCTTGGTCGTTTGCCTTCTGTTCTTTGTCCTTATCCTTGTCTTTGCCGGCTTGCTCCGTTGACGCAAAACCCTTTGCGTATGACGAAACCTTTGCCGCCCGTACCACGATCGGGCTGCTGCTTCCTTGTTCTTGCGCGACAGCCAAGTTGCTTTGCTCCTGTGCTCGATTCGAACTTGCTTTGCCGGCCAACGCGGCATGCGCCACGCCCAGGAATGCGTTCCCCGCCAGCATCGCCCCGGCCAAGGACGCGACTCCAACGGCCATGCCTGCGACGCGAAATCTTCCTGCCGCTCCATCCAGACCCAGCAGCCGGACCACGCGCTGCGAAAGCGGGCTGCGATTTGCCGCCATCAAGAGAGAAGGCGTGGCGCGCCATTCTTCCATCAGCGTCAGCGCGCGCGCATAGTTCACCGCGTCACCGCAAAGCGCAACGGCTTCATCGTCGCAGCAATGCTCGCGCTCCGTGCGAATCCGCTGGCTCACCCACCAAACCGCCGGGTGATAAAACAACAACGTCTCAACGCCAATCTGGAAAAGATTCACGAAACAGTCAAGCCTGCGAATGTGCGCCAACTCGTGAGCGATCACCGCCTCGATTTGGTCCTCTGTCAGGCCGCTCAGCGCCCGCACCGGCAACAACACGACCGGGCGAATCCATCCGAATGCCGCTGGAGCATCCAGACGGTCGCATTCGCAATACCGGATGACGCGCTCGAGTCCCATCTTCAATTGCAACGCGATACACTTCAGATAAAGCTCGCGCCGCACGGGCTTGAGCTCTTTGCGCCGCATCCGTTCAATCAGGAACAGGCCCCCCGCTGTGCGCAGGCTCAGCAGCACCACTCCCAGGAACCATACTTCCACGCACAATAGAATCCCGGCTGGCTGGTTCGCCGGAGTTTCCGGCGCCGGGGCGGTGGGAGGTGCCGTGACGGATACGCCTTGCACCGGTTTCACCGCGCTGGCGGAAGCTCCACGCGCCCCGTATCGAACGGCCGGATCCCTTTGCTGCGTCAGCTCACTGAACGTGATCACGGGCGCCGCCATCATCAGCACCAACGTAATCACTGCGAGGGCATAACGCGTCGTCGCCCGCCGGCACAGCGTGTTCGCCATGGCAAACAGCGCCGCGAGCGCCGCTCCTTGCCACACGAAATGGAGCAGCGTCCAGCCAAGCGCTTGCAGCAATTCGGGAGAGATTCCGCGCGCCAGGGTTGTCATCGGTTTCTCCTCTCGTACTGATCCAGCATGCGGCGCAACTCGCCCAGTTCCTTCTTGGAGGTGCGCCGGCCTTCGAGGGCGTGAATCATCAGTTCGCTGGCCGAGCCTTCAAATACCCGTTGCAGCACGTCACCTACGAGCTGCCGTTTGGTTTGGGTCGCGGGCTGACAAGCTTCATAGACGTGCGCGCGCTGGCCTTCGTCTCGTCGCACCGTGCCCTTGGCGGTCATAATCTGCAGAAGTTTCAGGACGGTGGTGTAGCCGAGAGACTTCTTTTCGCTCAGCGTTTCGTGGACTTCGCGGACCGTGGAAGGCCCGCGCGCCCACAGCACGCGAAGAATTTCCAGTTCTGAGGCAGTTGGCTTTTGGAGAGGTTCCTTGAGCATGGGCGGAGCCTACTACGAAGAGTTTCGTAATGTCAACGAAAATCTTCGTAGTATCAACGGCAGGCGGCTACGCCATCTCTTGTGTGGCACCAGCGGCCAATCCGTCCGGGGGATTGTGCTTACCTAGGTTCCAAAACCAAGGGGAGCCCATTTTTCGGATTCCCGATAATCACCACCTTCGCGTTCGCGCTCGTCGCGAGCTTCTCCGTGGCTTCGATGCCTTTCCATTCGAGCAATTGCGGGCTGATCCCGGTAGCCACGATTTTCTGGAAATCGGCGATGCCCTGCGCCTCGATGCGTTTTCGTTCCGCTTCCTGTTTTTCCTTCTGCAGGATGAAGCTCATGCGCAGCGCGTCCTGCTCGGCCTGCTGCTTCGCTTCGATGGAACTCTTCAACATCGCCGGCAATTGCACATCGCGCAGCAGCACATTTTCCACGACCACTCCCCGCGGCGCGAGTTGCTTGGTCAACTCATCCTGGATCTGTTGCTGCACCAGCTCGCGCGCGTTGGTGTACAGGGCATTGGCCGTGTGCGCAGACGTCGCTGCGCGAATCGCGGCCCGTAGTGTCGGCTCTACGATTTTGTCGCCATAATCCGCGCCTACCGACTGATATACTTGCGCCGCCATGTTCTTGTCCAAACGGAAAAGCAGTGACGTGTCCAGCGAAATCGTCAACCCCTCATTCGAGGGCACGCTCGCGCTTTCCTTCACCGATTGCGTCTGGACCGAAAGCTTCTGCACCGACTTCAACGGATTGATCAGGTGAATCCCTTCACCCAGCGTCTCTCCCGTCACTCTGCCGAATAGCGTCAGCACGCCCACGTTTCCCGTGGGAATCGAAGTCGTGCTGGACAAAAGGATGATGATCAGCAGCAGCAGAACCGCAAGCTGCAAGATCCTCTTTCCGGCGCCACTTAGATTCGGCATTGAGGGCAAACCTCCGCCACCGAGTTCAAACCTTGTTGGATTAGGCATTTCTTCCTCCGTCTCGCGGCTCTTCCACACACCCGTTGAGCGATACCACCTTCACTCTTATTACGTAGAAACAGGTTATCCAATTTCCTGACCGCGTTTCGTGACAGCACTTCAAATCTCCAGAAGTCTTCGTGATTTGGTACCTGAAACCGTTCCATAGAGCACAAATCACGATTTTCACAGCTGCAACCTTACCACAATATCTTGTGGTGTTTTCCTCTTGACACCAAAGAGTGCTCAAGGCAGAATGCCCGCCATTGAATGTGCTGTTCCCGCGCGGTCCCCGGTTCGTGGCTCGAAGAGACGGTTACTCGGGCAAGCGTTCTCTTCGGGCGACCTCCGCGAGCAATTGGCCGCCAGGGCTCCGTCAATTTTGGGCGTGCGCGGGGTTTAATCGGCAATGCAGCGGTGACGGATGTAAGTCCACTGTTACTTGGCGCTCGCCGTTGGCTGGCCTTACGGCGGCCTTTGAGGTGAAACGATGCAATACCTGCCCGGCTTGACTGTCCAATGCATCAACCCGCTTTGTGAAGCGCGCGGGCACTGGCTGCGCGTCGATGTCACCGGTCCCCTTGCTAACGACGGTCGTTGCCCGTGCTGCGGGGATTTTCTCCGCAACGTACCGCCCCCGCTTGGGCGTCTCCGGATGCGGCCGCGTTCGCTGGCTGCTCGCCCGCTCCGCCCGCGCCCCCGCTAGGCAAATCGCCGCTACCGTTCCCCACGCCATCCGCGCTGAGGCATGGAAGGTAATTCCGACGCCTTGACGCTCAGGCACACCACTTCTTCCTAGCGCGGCCTAAGCCGAAATTGAAACAGGTTTGCTGTATCCGTCAGTCTTTCAGAGTGTTGTGAGGGGTTGACCTCTCATTCCTTCCTGGCTCACGAAATGCCTCTGCCTTCGCCAATGGCCACGGAGGAGCTCCCAAGCAACTCCAGCCTGAATCGTTATGACGGAGGTTTGTATGACGAAGCTGAAATACTCTCTGTACTCTGGGCTACTAACCTTGATTCTCACGTTGCCAGGTCAACCGGCGCTGGGCGCGGACCAAACCGTGCCCGGAGCCGGAAACGCCGCTGCGGTAACTCTAAGCAGCAAATCCCCGATGGTGCAGTCTGCCAAGGAGTTTTTGGTCGGACGCATCAATTCCATCGGCAATTCCAGCATTCGAGCGATTACGCTCGATGCTATCGCTAATCCCACGACTTGCGTGGCACATCGCGCTGGTCTCCAAGACGCGGACAAAGCCGCCATCGTGCAACGTCTAATCGCTGTAGGTTTGGTGGACACACGAGACGATGCCACCTTCCCGGGTGGCTTAAAGGCAGGAGTGTTTCCTCCGCTCGTGAATGACGGCAGCGCCTGCCCGCAGCTGCCGCAAACCTTTTTCTCCGCGCCCGGCAGCTTTTTCGGCGGACACCACTCCTGGCCCGGAGGTTTGGCGGTGCATGAGTCCTTCAACGACGTGAGCAACCTGAATCTCGCCAACGGCTACCGGCGGGTCTACGGTCACAGCGAGGGCGGATTGCCCGTCATTGACATGAGCAATGCTTCCCCACTGGTTAGCGGCAGGCCTGCCGACATCTTCCTGAGCGAGGACCTAATGATCGCGGCTCCCATTTGGCATGACTGGGCCAAGCCCATGGTCTTCCAGTGGAACAGCGATGGCACGGAGTTCAAGGAGCTCAGCCTTGGCGGGAACGGTGTCACCGACAATTTTGGCGCGCCAGGCAATTCCAAAACCGGGGGACATCATATCCTTAGTATCGCCGAGGCCATGAAGCGCGGCCTGCCGCCCGAATTGGTGACTGCTCAAGCCACCGCTCACTCTCACGCAACGGCGACTAATGAGTTCGACGTCGTGAATTGGCTGCATGCCGCCGCCATCATCGCCCAGATTGATCCGGTGGCGTCAGGCTATCTCTCCCGCGACGCGCAAGGGCGTCTTCGTCTTCCCCCCTTGCGTCGTCTTGGTGATGTGAACCTGAATGCGGCGTCACCGTCCCAATCCAACCTGCTGGTGGAGTATCCGTTACACTCGGTCTCGGATAGCGATTTTGTTGCGACCGAACCGGCAGTCAGCATCGACCAGGTTCTCCTGAGAACCCTCGCTCCTGAGTTTGGTTTCGATCCAACGCAAACCGCCGCTTACAACAACGGCTTCCGCAATCCGGTCTTCAGCTTCCTGACCGCCGAGCGACTCTTCATCCTTTATGGCAACGGCGGCCTAGACGCTGTACGAGCAGAGATCAGCAATCTACGCAATCGCGGGATGATCTAAATCATGACTCGGTTACCTGGATGGGGCACGGCTCGCCGTGCCCATCTATCAACTCTCGACGACGCATCTTAAGAGTTTAGAACCCTGAAGTGGGCCGTATGCAAGAGACGAAAGGAATTTCTGGCGCGGACGGATACTTGCGAGGAGAATGACAGAAAGCAAGATCGGAGGATCGCCATGCCCTCCCTTTTCCCGTGGTTGAGGAAAGACGCAACGGCAGCAAAGCCCCAACGGTACGCCGATTCAGGTCGAACCCTTCATAGCACGGAGTTCGCTTTCCGTTTGTTTGAGAAGCTGAATCCTGGCGAGCGTAACCTCGCGGTTTGTCCGTACGGTGCGCGAGTCGTGCTCGGCATGCTCTGGGAAGGCTCGACTGGCGAGACGCGAAAGGAGATGGCGGAGGCCCTCCTGCTCAATGAGAATCCGAACGGCAGCGGCAACTGCTACGAGCGCCTGGGGAGGCCGCTGGGATACCAATTGAAAACGGAACGCCGCGGGCTGGAAATGCTTACGGCAAACTCATTGTGGTGCGACGACGGATTTACACCGAAAGAGGAATACGCGAAGACGTTGCAAGAACACTACGGGGCGGAGATTCAAACGGTCAGCTTTCGTGCTCACGACGCGGCACAGAGGGTCAACGGCTGGGCCCAAGAAAAAACACACGGAAAAATCCCCGCGGTCGTCAGATCGCTTTAGGAATTCTCGCCGCTGCTTGCCTTGAACGCAGTGCATTTCAAAGGGTCGTGGATAAAACCGTTTGAAGCGGAGCAGACCAAGGAAGAAGAATTCACTTTGCAAAACGGCAAGAAAGAACTAGTGCCAATGATGCGGCTGTCAGGAAGGTTTTGCTACGAAGAGCGGGACGGCGCCCAGATTGTGAGTTTGCCGTACATCGGCGGCATGAGCATGTGCGTGGTCCTTCCGCCAAGAGAAGCGAGCTTTCCGAAATTATGCGGCGAAGTGAGCAGTACGATAGGCACAAGCTGGACCGCCGTAAGCGAAGAACGACCCGGACATGTGCGGCTTCCCAGATTTTGCATTGAGACGCACGCAAATCTGACGGCGCCACTGAAAGCGTTGGGGATGCTACAGGCATTTGACCCGGCTCGTGCTGCTCTTGAAGGGATCAGCAAATGCAAGCCTCTGTATTTGGCGGGAGTGCTGCAAAACGATTTCGTGGAAGTAAACGAGAAAGGCACAGAAGCTGCGGCGGTGACGCGCGTGCATCTGAAGCTAGGGTCTCCAGCGCCGCGATTCGAGATGATTGTGGATCGCCCCTTTCTGTTTGCAATCTGCGACGACTACGCACAGACAGTGGTGTTTTTGGGCGCAGCGGCCGATCCGCTGGCAAGCGGCCCGGCGCGTGCTGCGAGTGACCCTGTCTAAGGGATTACTGTTCGACGAGGCCCTTTTCCAGCATTTCTTCGTCGCTGAGCCACGGGTCGGGGATATTGGCGGAGCCGAAGCGGAGGATGTCTTCCAGGGCACCGCGCACTTCGCGGAGATGGAAATCCACACCGATGCGCTCGAGCAATTCAATGAGTTCCTGCGCGCCCACAGCCTCGACAGGCTTCGGACGACTACCGTTCTCGTTCAGGCGACGATAGGTAAGGACGTAAATGGCTTGTGGGCCAGCGCCATGCCGGTCAATATGAAGGAAACCCCGGGTTTTGGGCTGGGATGGGGCGAGCCGCGCGGCTACACCTGAACCGGAAGGGTGGGTGCTCATCGTGTTTGGGTTCTGACCGCTGCTCGACGGATTCCTTTCCCTGGATTTCGGCTAACAGCAAAACCTTCAGGCCTGAAGGCCCTTCGAGGCTCAGTGTAAACCGGAACTACAATTCCTTAGACGCAACAGCAGATTTCTCGCTTCGCTCGGAATGACAATTCGCGAGCGTGCGTTCTAGCCTAACTGCAGCCGCTGGTGCTGCCGCAGTTTTCGCATTTGTAGCAAGCGCCGTTGGGAACCATGAGCATCCCGCACTCCGAGCAAGTCGGCGCACCTTCGTGCGCATTGGTCGGCTTGGTCGTTGACGACGGCGCTGGAAGAAAAGCCAGCGCCGAGAGAATTGCCGGAGCCGGCACGCCAGGCCCGGAATTCTCGGTGTGCGTCGCCCCGCCATTGAGCTTCAAGTAGTCCGAAGAGATAAACCGTCCGCCGAGCCAGCGCGCGATGTAATCCAGCACAGACGACACGAACCGGATGTTCGGATTCGCGGTGATCCCCGAAGGCTCGAATCGCGTATTCAAAAGCTTGTCCACAAAAACCTTCAGCGGCACGCCGTATTGCAGGCCGAGAGAGATGGTCAGCGCTAAGCCGTCCATCACGCCGGAGAGCGTCGAGCCTTCTTTGGCCATCTTGATGAACACTTCGCCGGGACGGCCGTCGTCGTACATGCCCACGGTGATGTAGCCTTCATGGCCGCTCACGCTGAATTTATGGGTAATGGAGGCACGTTCGTACGGCATTTTCTCGCGCTGCGCACGTGCAAAAAGCTCGCGCTGCAGAGGCTCGGCCGCCCCTGACGTTGGCCCGGCCTCCGCTTTCTTTTCTTCCTTTTTAGCCGCGCTGAGTGGCTGCGAACGCTTGGAGTTGTCACGGTAGATGGCCACGGCCTTGAGCCCCAGCCGCCACGACTCGATGTAGGCGTTCATGATGTCTTCGACGGTGGATTCCTCCGGCATGTTGATGGTTTTCGAAATTGCGCCGGAGAGGAACGGCTGCGCCGCGGCCATCATCTTCACGTGGCCGGTCCAACTGATCGAGCGCCCACCGCCTTGCGGCGCGAGCGAGCAATCAAACACCGGCAAATGCTCTTCCTTCAAGTACGGCGCGCCCTCGATTTTTCCGTTCTTGTCAATGTAGGAGACGATTTCGCTGGACTGCTCGGGCGTGTAGCCCAGCTTCATCAGCGCCTGCGGCACGGTGTTGTTAACGATCTTGATGAGCCCGCCGCCGACGAGTTTCTTGTACTTCACCAGCGCCAGATCCGGTTCAATGCCCGTGGTGTCGCAATCCATCATGAAGCCGATGGTGCCGGTAGGCGCGAGCACAGTGACTTGAGAATTCTTGAAGCCGAATTTTTCGCCGTGATGCAGAGCGGTGTCCCACGATTCCTTCGCCGCCAGGAACAATTCCGGCTGGACATGCTCCGGCTGGATGCCGCGCATGGCTTCGCGATGCATGCGGATCACGTCGAGCATCGGTTCGCGGTTCACTTCGTAGCCTGGGAACGTGCCCATGCGCTCTGCAATGCGCGACGACTGCGCGTAGGCCTCGCCGCACATCAGCGCGGTCACCGCACCTGCCATATCGCGCCCTTCTTGTGAGTCGTAGGGCAGCGCCATGGACATGAGCAGTGCGCCGAGGTTGGCATAGCCAAGCCCGAGCGGACGGAAATTGTGCGAATTCTCGGCAATTTTCGGCGTGGGGTAGCTGGCGTTGTCCACCAGAATTTCCTGCGCCGTGATGGTCACGTCCACTGCATGCTTGAATGCCGGCACATCGAATTGGCCGCTCGTGGTAACGAACTTCATCAGATTCAGTGACGCGAGGTTGCAAGCGGTGTCGTCCAGGAACATGTATTCGGAGCAGGGATTGCTGGCGTTGATGCGCGCGGTGCTCTTGCAAGTGTGCCAACGGTTCACGGTCGTGTCGTACTGCATGCCCGGGTCGCCGCAGTGCCAGGTGGAGTCCGAAATCTTCATCATCAAGTCGCGCGCGCGGAGTTTTTCCACGGGCTGCCCGTCGTGGACGTTCTTCGTCCACCAATCCTTGTCTTCGGCCACCGCGCGCATGAAATCGTCAGTGACGCGCACGGAGTGATTGGCGTTCTGGAAGAAAATCGAGCTGTAGGCGGCTCCGTCGATCGAGCTGTCGTACCCCTGCTCGATGAGCACGTGAGCTTTGCGCTCTTCCTTCATCTTGCATTCGATGAACTCGACGATGTCCGGGTGGTCGATGTTAAGGATGACCATTTTCGCGGCACGCCGCGTCTTGCCGCCGCTCTTGATCACACCAGCAAAAGCATCGAAACCTTTCATGAAGCTGACGGGGCCGGAGGCAATCCCGCCGCCGGAGAGCGTTTCTTTGCTTCCGCGCAAGGTGGAGAAATTCGTGCCCGTTCCCGAACCCCACTTAAAGAGCATGCCCTCCGTCTTGGCCAAATCCATGATCGAGCCCATGTCGTCCCTGACGGAGTTGATGAAGCACGCCGAGCACTGCGGCTTGGGTTGCACGCCGACGTTGAACCACACCGGGGAATTGAAGGCCATCTTTTGCTCGACAAGCAGGTGGGTCAGTTCGTCGCGGAAGACATCGCGCGAGGCGGCGTCGGCGAAGTAGCCGCCCTGTTCGCCCCAGCGGACGATGGTATTGGCCACGCGGCTGATGAGTTGCCTCACGGACGATTCGCGCTCGGGAGTGCCCATTTTGCTGTGGAAATACTTGCTCGCGACGATGTTGGTAGCGGTTTGGGACCAGGTCTTCGGCACCTCAACGTCTTCCTGGCGGAAGATGGTCACGCCCTTTTCGTTGCCGATGAGGGCGACGCGCTTTTCCCACTCGACGGCGTCGAAGGGCGACTTCTTCCCGTCGGTAAAGTACCGCGGAAAGGCCAGACCCTTCCCTGTGCGTGCGACAGTTTTCTCCATGGCCGCATCCGTCGCTGGGGAATTTCCGCTCAAAGCATGTTTCACGGTTGCCATTTGTCCCTCCCGCGCCTCGGATCCCGCCAGCTTGCGGGGGGACCCTACTATTTTATTCCCCTGTCGGGGAGCGCGCTTCGCCTGCTTGCCGCAGGCAGGCTTCAGAGGTCTGGGGCTGAAGCCAACGCAACTTCAATTCGGAGTTCGTGAGGGGGCACCTAACGAAAAAAAGACGACTGCCGGGCAGTCGCAGGCTAATCAGCGCGAAACGCCAATGCCCCGCCGTTGGCTGGCGACTCACACTCAGCCTAACAGCAGTCGCTCCGCCGCTTCCGCGGGCGGAGCAAGCACTTCGCGCTCTGTTTTTTTCGCTAAGAACCGGGCTGCTTCCCGTGGGCGCACGGACCTTCCATCCACTCGACTCGGTCCGCTGGCGCTTCACGTCCCCCGAATCTGGAGTTGCAGTATCAACGGATGCGAAAACTCTGTCAAGAGAAAAACGCGAGATATGGTTAATATTTTGGTACTACGTCTATTTGTAGTGGTCCATTTTCCGCACAACTCTTGCTGCTTCAACACTTTTTGCACAGTTTCTCCTCGCGCTACACTAAGATGCGTTGCACTCATGATGAAGCGCGCTTTTTTCTTTCTAATTCTCTCCGGACTGCTTTCTTCGCAATTACTTGCGCAAGAAAAAGTTGCGACGCAACCAAACGCCCCCGCGGCAACACAACCTGCCTACGGGGAGAAACTGCACATCAACGGAATTCACAACGCAGGAAAAATCAACGATGTACTGTATCGCGGGGCGCAGCCGAAAAAAGACGGGCTCGCCGAGTTGAAAAAGCTGGGTATCACAACAATTGTGGATCTTCGAGGCGAGGACCGGGAAACGCTCAATTGGGAACAGAGCAATGCGGAGGCCCTGGGCATGCGCTTCGTACACCTTCCGGTGAGCGGCTGGGCGCCTCCGAAAGATGAGCAGGTTGCGCAGTTTCTCGCGTTGTTTCGTGACGATCCCAAGCAAAGGGTGTTCGTGCATTGCCGCTTCGGAGACGACCGCACGGGAGTCTTTGTGGCCACCTACCGCATGGCCGTGGAGAAATGGACGCCCGAGCAAGCCATGGGCGAGATGTATTTTTTCGGCTTTAATGGCTTCTGGCATCCCTCCATGAAGAAGTTTATTCGCGAATTTCCGGCCCGCTTGCATTCCGCCGCCCTCGCACCGCTGGTTCACGCCTCTTCGCCTTGAGCGAAACGCGCCGACATTCCTTTTTGGGAAAGATACCTGTACTTCCTCAGCCTGCGCATGAAACCCGTTTATTATGAATAGGTTAGAACCTGTACTTCCCATTTTTTCCTAGTACGGACGTACCCGAGAAAACGTTACCCTTGCTTCATTTCGCCGTCGCCTCCTGCCCGTTAATCTTGAGGCTCAGTAGCCAAGCTCTTCTGAGGGGAGAGACGGTATGCAAGTCGGACGCTACGAAATCCTGGAAATCATCGGCTCAGGAGCCCACGGCCGCGTGGCCCGTGCCCACGATCCGCTCATCAGCCGCCTGGTGGCCATCAAGCTTTTTCCCAAGGAACTAGCACACGGAGAAGCGCGGCAACGTTTCATTCAAGAAGCGCGCGTGGTGGGTCAGCTTTCGCATCCGGCCATCATCACCCTGCATGACATGGGCATTGACGAAGCGAGCCATACACCCTATCTCGTGATGGAGTACCTCGAAGGCCAGCCGCTCGATCGCATTCTGGACAAGCACAGCGTTCCTTTTCAAAAAGCTTGCGCCTGGGCGGCGGAAATGGCCAGCGCGCTCGGCGTAGCGCATCGCAAAGGCGTGATTCACGGCGACGTCAAGCCCGCAAACATGCTGATCACCGAGGACGGCCGCGTGAAACTGATGGACTTTGGCATGGCGCGGCTTGCCAGCCACGATTCCAAAACCACGGCCCTTGCGGGCACTCCCGCCTACTGGTGTCCCGAACAGATTGTCGGCAAGCCGCAGGACGCGCGCTCGGACCTGTTCTCCTTAGGCATCGTTCTTTATGAAATGGTGACGAGGCAGCGGCCCTTCGATGCAGATTCGCTGCAGGGCATCTGCGCGCGCGTGCTTTCTTCGACGCCTCTTCCGCCCTCGCATGCAAATCGTTCGCTCCCTGCTGCGTTCGACGACATCGTGTCGCATTGTTTGGCGAAGGATCCCGCGGCACGCTATTCCAACGCGGACGCTTTGGCCAAGGAACTCTATCCTCTGGCCCGGCACACGCCGATTCCGGGTCCTGCCGCGCAGCCCAGCAACGGCAATGGGAACGGGCTACGCGACCGCGCAGGGCGCCTCCTGCGCTCCGCCTAAATGATTACCTTGCGAAAAGGCCGCTACGAACCCCTTGAGCCCATCGGGTCCGGCACCACCAGCCGCGTCGAACGAGCGCGAGACAACATCATCGGCCGCACTGTAGCTCTGAAGACTTTCATCTATAGTTTCGACGAAGATCTGGAAGACCAATTGTTGCGCGAAGCCCAGCTCGTCGGCCAGCTTTCTCATCCCGCCATCGTGCAACTCTACGACGTAGGCATCAACGAGGATGGCACGCCCTTTCTGGTCATGGAATACGTTGCTGGGAGAAATTTGGAAGAGCACCTCGAATCTTCTTCATTGACCTTGCAGCGCGCCTGCACGTGGGCAGCGGACCTGGCACGCGCTCTCGCGCTGGCGCACCGCACGGGAATCATCCACGGAGACATCAAACCGAGCAACATTTTCGTGACGCCAGATGAAAAGGTGAAGTTGGGCGATTTCGGCATTGCGCGCCTGGCCACGCAGGTCTCCGGCTCCGAGCGAGTGAAAGGCACGCCGGCATACCTGGCCCCGGAGCAGATTCTGGGCGCATCGCAAGATCAGCGTTCCGACCAATTTTCGTTTGGGATCGTTTTTTATCAAATGCTGACCGGCGCGCGGCCCTTCAATGGAGACTCGGTCGGCGCCGTTTGCTCCGAAATCCTCTACGCGGAGCCGCTGGCGCCATCGAAACGCAACCCGGCGGTTCCGCCGGAACTCGATCGCGTGATCGCTCGGTGCCTGGCAAAAAACCCTCTAGAGCGTTTCGACTCTTTCCAACAGCTGGTCACGTTCCTCTATCCATATACTCGCGCACGGCGCCGGCCCCCCAAGCTGTCTCCAATAAGACGCTCCTGGTGGATGCAGCCTTCGAAGCATCGGGACGTCTGGGTGGTTGCGGCGGCTAGTCTGTTGCTGGCCGCTTCTTTTCAGGTTCCGCATGTGCTTGAAGCCAGGTTTGGAAATCCTCCCGCCCCGGCGCCGTCTTACTATCGTCCCGGCGTACCGTATGACGCATACAGGTACACGAAGCAGACAATAGCAGCAGTGGAGGAGCCGGCGGATCTGCATGGTGAAACACCCAGGCAGCCAGAAGAGAAGGAGAACCCGCCACGTGCAATCCATTCAAACATAATTCATTCAGAGACGATTGCTCTGGCGTCGCTGAATCGTGCCGATACCCATAGCGCTGCGCCCAATCAAACCGCTAGCGCGGTGCACGCGTCCCGGCTTGCCAAGGACAATGATTGAGGATCGCTCCCTTAGAAGAGCCTGCCGATCCTGAATAACAGACAGATTGTTTGGAAGGAAGAACAAGTTTGCACGCGCTACTCGTAGCGCAGAGCTTCGACAGGATCCAACCTCGCCGCTTTGATGGCCGGCCAGACGCCGAAAACCAAGCCAATGCTGACACTCACGGCAACGCCCGTGACCGCGGCCCAGGCGGGGACACTGCTCGGCCAGTGCAAGCCCCACCGGATAAGAAGAATCAAAAGATTCACAAAAACGAGCGCAATGACCCCGCCGGCGCCGGTTAAAGTCATGGCTTCGAGAAGAAACTGCCAGGTGATGTCGCTGCGTTTCGCACCAATGGCTTTGCGCACGCCGATTTCGCGCGTCCGCTCGGTCACGCTAACCAGCATAATATTCATCACGCCCACACCGCCGATGAGCAACCCGATCGATGCGATCACCGTTGTTACAACATAGGTCATTTGCATGATGGAGTGGAATTCCTGCACCTGTTGCTCGGCAGTCTCGATGGAAAAATTATCCTTGCCCCCGTAAGGGACGTTGCGGCGCCGCTCGAGCACTTCGCGCGCCTGATCCACCATCTGATCCACCATCCCCGTTTTCGCCTGGATGCGCATGTTGAGTTCGTCTGCGTAGGGATAGACTTTGCGGAACGTGCTGAATGGGATGAGCACGCGGCGGTCTTCGTCTCCCATGCCAAACCCGCCCTTGGGTTTCTCGACGACGCCGACCACCATAAACGGAGAACCGTCAATCATGACGTCTTTGCCGACGGGATGACCTTCAGGAAAGAGCACAGGCGCAACGTTTTCTCCCAACATCACGACTTTTTCGCGGTGCAGGTCATCGCCTTCGCTGATGAAGCGGCCTTCGACCGTCGCGGCGTTAGCGTACACCTGGCCAAAATTCGGCTGCACGCCGCGGAAATCAATCCCCGTCACTTCACCCGCTTTAGTACGAACGGAATGCGCCTGGTCCCAGCGCGCCATGATGAAGGCCGTAACGTTTTTGACCGCGGGACAACTGTCTTGGATCGCTTGCTCGTCTTCAATGGTGAGAGGCTTGCGTTGCCGTTCTTCGAGCGGCGGCGGCCCGCCGTGGCGGCCCTGGTCCCATTTGGAAACAAAGGCGGTATCCGCGCCGAACTGCTTGATTTGTTCCTGAATCTTCTCATCGAAGCCAGACAGTATTCCGGCAACGAGCATGATCACGCTTACGCCAAGGACCACGCCGAAGACTGTCAGTGCGCTGCGCATTTTGTGCACCCGTAGCGTGTCCATGGCTTGCTTCAGATTTTCGCCGTGCGCTTGCGCCATGTCTTTTCGCCTCTATCCCTCGGCCCTCAATGCTTCAATGGGATCGAGTTTCGCCGCCTTCGTCGCGGGATAAATCCCGAAGAAGAGTCCCACCGCCGTGGACACTCCCAAAGACAAAATCACCGCGCCGATGGGCGTGTTCATCGGGAAGGAAAACAGCTTTTGAACCGTATAAACAACTAGGTAGGCCGACAAAATTCCAATCAGTCCGCCGACGGCTGCAAGCACGGCCGATTCGGTCATGAATTGCAAGACGATGTGCTGCCTGCGTGCGCCAAGCGAACGGCGTAGGCCGATCTCGCGCGTGCGCTCCGTCACGCTGGCCAGCATGATGTTCATAATCACGATGCCGCCGACCACCAGGAACACGCTCACCAGGGCCATGGCCACAAACGCCAGGTTGCCCGTCAGGTCATGCCACAAAGCCATGATGGAATCCGAGCCCAGAATCGCGAAATTATCCTTAGCGGTGTACGGTACCTTGCGCCAGGCGCGAAACAGCATGCGCGCTTCGTCTTCGCAAGCTTGCATCATTTCCGCGCTCGGGGCCTGCACGAAAATGGTGAGCCAGTCTCTCTGGCGGTGCCATTCCTTCATGTAGGTGTTCAGCGGAATAATCATGTAGTTGTCTTGCGACTGGCCGAAGGCGCTGCCAAAGGGCTCGGCGACGCCGATGACCTGATAGGTGTGCGTTTCCGCGCGAATGGTCTTGCCAATTGGATCCACGCTGGGGAAAAACTTCTTCGCCAAATCGGCGCCGATAAAGACGACTTCCGAGCGATGGTCATCGTCAGCAGGGGTGATGAATCTGCCTTCAGCGACGTCGATATTACGCACATCTGCGAAATTCGCGCTGGCGCCCATGACATCCGTGTTTTCCATCTTGACGTCGCCGCTGCGCGTCTGCACGTTCCGGTCGTCGATTGCGGCCACGGCCTGAGCCGTTTGCATGGTCTCACGCAAGCGCATGTAGTCGTCAAAAGTAATCAGCGG
>DATDNK010000068.1:0-8246 GCA_036518275.1 Candidatus Acidiferrum sp. | reverse complement strand
ACGGCGCCGTTTCGCTCTGGCGCAACGGCTATGAAGCCAGCAAACAAGCTTCCTATGCCGTGCATGACGGAACGGAAGCGCGACTCGTTACGTGCAAGACGTTTTTCGACGAAGCTGGCGGCGACCAGTAACTGGACTACGATGCATGCTATCAATCGGAGCAGACTTCACCACACTTGAACGAGCCGTATTCGCCGCGATTTGCAACATGTATTCGGAGGATCGAGCGGCGCTTGAGGCACAACTATCGACTGCGACCCTCCTCAGACGTGAAAACACCGGCGCTGGTTTTTTCACACATTTCAAAGTTGACCGCACCTCTTGTGCTGCTATAGGAGGAAAGCGCTTAAGGGAGGGCCCGGAAGCCAAGATCGAGGGATTAGAATATGGAATGGGGTTTATCCTCTGGCTGAAAGAAGGTTACGTAGACTGCCTTGAAGGATATTCCTATGCGGGAAGCACAACCGGGATTGCCCTAGAAGCAACACGTTTCGAGATACTACAAGATTAGGGCGAAGCTGCTCACCATGCCAAACCCGCTCGCTATTTTCTTTCCTCTATTTTTTTGTATTCTGAATTCATGGATCAGGCCAATTTCTTAATCATCGGCGGCGGCGTGATTGGCTGCGCCATCGCGCGCGCGCTTTCTTCGCGCTGGCAGGACGTTTTTCTTGTCGAGCAGTTTCCCAGGCTGGGCATGGCCACCAGCACGCGCAACAGCGGCGTCAACCACTCCGGAATTTATTATCCGAAGGGCTCGCTGAAGGCGCGCCTGTGCGTAGAAGGCAACCGCCTCACTTACGAATTCTGCGAGAAGCGCAACGTTCCGTTCCGCCATTGCGGCAAGCTGGTGGTCGCCGCTGATTCGCACGAAGAGCCCGAGCTCGCAGCGCTGAAGGAGCGCGGCGAGGATAACGGCGTCCAAGGGCTGCAACTCGTCGACGCCGCGGAAATCCGCAGGCGCGAGCCGCACATCAAAGGCACCGCCGCGCTCCACGTGCCTTCCACGGGCATCGTCTCGGCCGAAGAGCTTGTTCGCGCTTATGCCCGCGTGGCCACGAACCAAGGTGCGAACCTGATCACGCGCGCAAAAGTGGTTTCGCTCGAACCTTTGAGAAGCACTATCCGGGTCGGATTGCGCATCGGCGATGAGGAGGATGCGCAGGAAGAGGAGATCGAGGCACGTTGCGTCATCAATGCCGCGGGGCTTTACGCCGATGAAGTTGCGGCGATGATGGGAAATCGCTCCTGGAAAATTTATCCCGTGCGCGGCGAATACTGCGAAGTGCGCGGCCCGCGCTCCTCGCTCATCAATAATCTGGTTTATCCGCTACCGCACTCGGATGGGCTAAGCCTAGGCGTGCACTTTACGAAAACTTTGTGGGGAACCTTCCTGCTCGGACCCACGGCGACGTACGTCGAAGGAAAAGATAACTACGAGAAGAATCGCCTGCCGATCGCTGCGTTTGCCGAAAGTGCGAAGACACTGCTGCCCGAAATCGAGGAACGCGACTTGCAGCTCGGCTACACCGGCCTGCGCCCGAAGCTCGCGCCCCCGAGCCACAAAGGCATCATGGATTTTGTGATCACTCGCGATCCGAACGTGCCGCAAGCCATCCATCTTGTGGGCATGGAGTCGCCGGGCCTCACCGCCGCACCGGCGATCGCCAATCATGTTTGTGAAATGGTTGGAGAGATTCTTTAGTGAGAAACCCAAAGACTATTCGACGAGGACGCGGGTAAATTTCTTTTTTCCAGCGCGAAGAAGAAAATTGGTGGGCTTCGAGAGGTCGATATCCTTTCTCGAATCGCTTACGGCTACGCCATCGATCTCGACTGCTTTCTGTTTAATGAGACGCTCAGCCTCGCTCTTTGATGGCGCCAACTTCAAATCGACAAGCAAGGTTGTCAGCTTCTTTGCGGGTCCTTTAGTCAATTTCACCGTTGGAGCTTCTTCCGGCGCTTGGCGTTCACGGAAGACGCGCTGGAAGTGTTCGGCGGCTTTGCGCGCAGATTCTTTCCCGTGGAAATCCGAAATCACTTCCTCGGCCAGCCGCATCTTGGCTTCCATGGGATGCAGCTTGCCTCCAGAAACTTGTCTTTGCAGCGCGGTGATTTCCTGCGGTGTGCGATCTGTCAACAATTCGTAGTAAGACCACATTAGGTCGTCGGGAATGGACATGAGCTTGCCATACATTTCGGACGGCAGTTCGGTGATGCCGACGTAGTTGCCCAGGCTCTTGGACATTTTGCGCTGGCCATCGAGGCCCACGAGGATTGGCATGGTCAAAATGACTTGTCCCGGCAGGCCGTATTCGCGTTGGATTGCACGGTGCACAAGCAAATTGAATTTCTGCTCGGTGGCGCCGAGTTCAACGTCCGATTTCAGATTCACAGCGTCCACAGCGGTCAGCAGCGGATAGAGCAACTCGTGCACGGAGATGGGTTGATTGTTCTGCAGGCGCGAGCGAAAGTCCTCACGCTCCAGCATCCGCGCTAAGCTGTACTTCGAACACAAGCGAACGATTTCTTCGGCGGAGAGTTTGCTGAGCCATTCGCTGTTGTAGCGAACCTCGGTCTTTTCGCGGTCGAGGATTTTGTAAACCTGTTCGAGATAGGTCTTTGCGTTAGCGTCGACTTGCTCGCGCGTCAGCGGCGGCCGCGTCTCGGAAACACCTGTAGGATCGCCAATCATCGCTGAGAAATCGCCAATCAGGAAAACGGCTGTGTGGCCCAGGTCCTGAAAGTGTTTCAGCTTGCGCAGCACCACGGTATGGCCCAGGTGAAGATCGGGCGCCGTCGGGTCGACTCCGAGATAGACGCGCAGCGGCCTCCCCGTTTTGCGCGAGTTTTCAAGTTTCGCGGCCAGCTCGGGCTCCGGAATGATTTCGGCGACGCCTTTTTTAACGTAGGCGAGCTGCTCCTCGACAGGTTTGAACTTGTGTTCGGTCATTTCGACTTTTGGTTTTGCGCCTTGGGTCATGTTTCCTAGCTCATTTTACGTTGAGATCCTTCAGGTGTCCTCATCGGATGCCTTCAGGATGACAAACCGCTCGCCGGTTGCGCCAAAGCGCGCCAAGGACAAAAATAGGGCCCCCCCTTCAGAAGGCAGCCGCTACGAGTGCAGCACGCGGCGGCCTGCAATCTTATATTTTCCCTCAAGAACGATGCGAACCGCTTCGGAATAAATACGATGCTCTTCTTTCAGGATTCTTTCTGAGAGTGACGCTTCCGTGTCGTCGTCTTTCACGGGAACTACGGCCTGCACAATGATCGGGCCGGCGTCGAGATTCTCATCCACGAAATGCACGGTGCAGCCGGCAAACTTCACGCCATATTCGAGCGCCTGGCGTTGCGATTCAAGGCCGGGAAACGACGGCAGCAGCGACGGATGAATATTCATAATGCAATTTGGGAATTTGGCCACAAAATACGGCGAGAGCAAGCGCATATAGCCCGCGAGACAAATCAAATCGACTTTGTGCTCGTCAAGAACGGCGGCGACTTGCCGGTCGTAGACCTCGCGCTCCAGGCCCTTCGAAGGAATCACCCGCGTGGCGATGCCACGCCCTTTGGCGCGCTCGATCCCTGGTGCGCCCTCGCGGTTGCTGATGACAATGGAAATTTCGGCATTGGGGATTCGGCCCGCCGCCACGGATTCTGCCAAAGCTTCAAAGTTCGAGCCGCGGCCGCTCAAGAGCACGCCAATGCGCTTCTTCATAAACGCCCAACGTTAACACACAGGACGACCGGGTCAAAATCAGCGGTCCAGGAGCTCAACTTACCGCTTTGCCGTAGAACCAGCGGAGCCCCATCGTGAAGAGCAAGACGTTGAAAACGATCAAAGCTGCGAGAACCGCCAACAAAGAAAGATGGGGAAACTGGGGGACAAGCGTGGCGCGGAGGCCTTCGCTGGCGTAAACCAGCGGATTCACGAGCACGGCTTTCTGCATGATGGGGAACTTTTCCAGCGCGCTCCACGGATAGTACGTGCAACCAAAGAAAATCATGGGCGCCACAATCAGGCTAAACATCAAGCCGATATGCGTTTGCTGCATACTGCACCCGAGCGCCAGTCCGCCGGTAGCCGACAAAAGAGCGACGAGCAACGCGACTGCCGCGAAGAGCAGCGGATGGGGCACACGCAGATCGACGCCGGGACGGAGCAGAAGCCAGGCGGCAGGGATCACCATCAATCCGGCGGCCAGCGACTGTAGCGTACCTGCAACCACTTTCTCCACGGCCAGCCAGGAGATTTCCATGGGCGCCAGCAAACGGTCTTCGATTTCATGGGTGAACTGAAATTCCGAGATCACCGGCATGGCGACCGCCCAAATGCCCGTGCCGACCATGCAAATAGCCATGATGCCAGGCAGCAGCAGGCTTTTGTACGAAGGCGGCATGTAGCCGCTGCCCACCATCACGCGGCCGAAGATGAACACGAACATCAGCGGTTGGAGAAACGTCTGGAACAGGAGCGCCACGAAGTTGCGTCGCGCCACATGAGCGTCACGCGCGAGAATCGCGAAGAAAGTTTTCCAGTTCATTCGCGCAAGCTCCTTCCGGTGTGGTGCAGAAAGAGATTTTCAAGGCTGGGCTCGGAGAGGTGTACGTCGTGCAACTCCACGCCGGCGGCGGACGCAAGCTGAGCCACTGCCGGAACAAGCGAGCCACCGCGGTCGGCGTAGATGTCGGCGCCAACGCCATCCGTTGTGCGCACTTCGCGAACCCCGGAAAGGTTTTGCAGTCGCTCGAGAAACTCGGGCGAGTGCAGGCCAAAGCGCAAACGCAGCAAAAAGCCCCCGGGCACGGAAGCTTTCAATTCCCGCGGCGTTCCCATAGCAATGACACGGCCGTGATCGATAATCGCCAGGCGCTGGCAAAGCGCGTCGGCCTCTTCCATGTTATGCGTGGTGAGGAGAATGGTTTTTCCGCTGGCGTTGTATTCGCGGATGATTTCCCAGAGAAGCAAGCGCGTCTGCGGGTCGAGGCCGGCGCTGGGCTCGTCGAGAAACAACACTTGAGGATCGTGCATCATGGCGCGAGCGATGGAGAGGCGCTGCATCATGCCGCCGGAGAAGCCCCGAACCATCTGGTCAGCGCGATCCGTCAGCCTAAAGCACTCGAGGAGAGCTTCGGCGCGCTTCGTTCGCTCGTGATGGGGCTGGCCGAAGTAAGCTCCGTGGAAGGTCAGAATCTCGCGTGCAGTTAACGTGAAATCCAGATTCGGGCGCTGAGGCACAACACCGATCAAACGCTTGACGGCAACCTGGTTGCCCCAGACCTCGTAATCCCCGATAAACGCCCGGCCTGACGTTGGGCGAACCCGCGTAGTGAGGATGCCGACGGTAGTGGATTTGCCAGCCCCGTTCGGCCCAAGCAGGCAGAAGATTTCGCCCGGGTGGATCTCGAGCGAAATGCCGTCGAGTGCTGTGATCTGTGGCTTCGGCTGCTTGCTCTTGGCTTTGGGCGCGCGGAAGGAAAAGCCGCCCACACCCGCAGCCACAGGCGGAGGAGAAGTGTAGACCTTGCGCAATTCGACGGTACGAATGCCAGCTAACATGGAGGACGTTCCTTAGGGGCACTACACAGGCGCAGCGCGCAAAATAACGCCGAGGCGCCTGAATTTATAGGCAAAGAACCTTAGCACAGGTGCGGCGAGCCGCAAAATGTAGTCTTAATGACTTTACATTCCAGAAAAGGAGCTCAATTTGGACGGTCCGAGGAAAGGCCCGGCTCCACGGAGGTTGCGGGCTCCATCGCAGGGAGAAGCGGGCTGGCGGCGTTATTAACAGACTCCTTGGCTGCAGGCGCGGTTCGGGCAGTCCAGCGGCGCGAAGCCATCTGAAACAGCCAGAGAATACCCCCTAAAATCACGAAGAACATCAGCCAGCGGAGCACTGTCGCCAGGAGCGCTGCATCGAGAACCGGCCACTCAAATCGGTACTGCCGCAGAACGCTCCCACGGTCCAGCATCCAGTGCCAGGCAGTATGCGCCACGATGGCCGAAAGAATGATGGTGCCTATGCGTTCGGCAACCGCATAACGGAAGAAGAGCTGTAACACAGGAATGAGCAAGATGAGAACGAGAAGCTGGCCAAGCTCGACGCCGACGTTAAACGAAAGCAGCGACGTGAGGAGATGCGTGCCCGCAAATTGCAGCGACTGGCGCAGCGCGAAGGAAAATCCAAATCCATGCACCAGACCGAAACCAAAGGCGATCATCCAGCGGCGCTGCACGCTGCCGGCGCCGACGATATTCTCGAGCGCCATGTAGACGATGGAAGCGGCGATAAGCGTTTCAATCAGCGGTGGGAACCACAAAGAGTCCGGGGCGAAGTTGTAGGCCGAAGCAATTAGTGTGATGGAGTGCGCTAGGGTAAACGCAGTGACGATAGGAATGAGCGCACGGAGACGTCGAAACGGAATGACCAGGCAGAAAAGAAAGAGGAGATGGTCAGTGCCGTCGAGGATGTGAAGAAAACCCAGGTCGATGAACCGCAATGCGGCTTGATGCCAGCGCGGATCAAGGCGGACCACGCCGGGATCGCCGTCGAACTCGAATGCGCGCACTTCGCCGCCAGGAAGAACGAAGCGCAAAATGGTGATGACGCGCAGCCCCAGACGAGCAAACCTCGGCCGAATCGAAAAGCGCGCGCGATCGGACTGAATCGGCGTGTCGAACAAAACATCCAACAGGGTTTGGTCCCAATAGATGTCCGTGGAATCGGCCAACGGCGGCCCGGTGACGTGCGCCAAGGCGTTTTCATACGAGCTGAATGAGAAATCCGACGGCAGCGAGATGCGCGTGGCAATCACTTCCGGATTCGGAAGAAGATTGTCGCCTTCATACATCTCAAAGAAGCCGGCGATCCACAGTTTGGCCGCTCCCGGCAATAAAACGGACGTGCTGGCGATATCGAGATAGCCGGAGCCCCGCTGAGGGAAGCTGATATCACGCATGGCTTTGAGCGGCACGCGAACGAGCACGTGAAGATGCTGGCCATCGGGCTTCACGAACATTTGCACGGTTACATCGTTAGGAATGTCGTGTGCGCGCACGCACCGCGGCAAAAGCAACAGCAAGGCAGGCAGAATAAGCCGATGGATTCGAGGCATTCGCAACATGCTTGTTCCTTCTATTTCGGCTTATAGCCTGCCGGCAAGACCTTGTGCGGATCAACGCGCACAACCAAATACACGATTTGGTCTGACGTAATCTCGCTGAACCAATGCAGCGTGTTGGGAGGAATAATGACCACGTCGCCGGGGCCAATTTTGCGGGTCACTCCATTCTGAATCGGGCCGCCGCGCGTGCTGGGGCCATTGAGAATCGTTACGACAGGATGGTCGGCAGGAAACTCGGATGTATTATCCATCGAGCCGCCGGTCACCAGCGTCGCGTTGCCCTCGATGACGTGATAAATTTCAGTGATCTGGCTGTGCTCGATTCCCCCACCTGCTTGCGCGCCTGACGTTTTCGCGCGATGCACCACTCCCACGCCAACGTTGTATTCCCCGTTGATGCTGACGACGCGAATGGCCTGATCGCTGATGCGGTCCGAAGCCGTCTTTTGCACCAAAGATTGAATCTCGGCATTGCTGATGTCCGTAGCGGTGCCTCGGGGAAGATGCGGCGCGGCGGGCGGCGCGCTCTGCGTTTGCGCGTAGAGCTTATTTGTGATCGAGAACGCAAGAACCAATGCAATAAAACTGAAAGTGAATTTCTGCATGACCGCTCCAATCCGAAATGAATCTGTCGCGAAAGACTATTTGTTCCCCGACGGCCACACGACGCCTTGATCTTTCTTCGTGACCGGCGCCATGCCTTTGTAGACGAACTTCTGCACGCGCTGCCCGCGATACGTTTCCGTGGTGAAAATGTTCCCTTTCGAATCGGTGGCGATGCTGTGCACGGCATAGAACTGCCCGGGCTGCCGGCCGCCGTCGCCGAAGCTGGTCAGGATTTCCAGCGTCTCGCGCAGCAGGATGTAAATTTTCTCGTTCGAACCATCCGCAAGAAAAATGTATTTCTGCTGCGGATCCTTCCAGAACGCGATGTCCCAGGTCGACCCGTCGCCGAGCGTTCTTTTCGCGATGAACGCTTCCTTCACGAACGTGCCGTCTTTCTTGAACACCTGGATGCGATCGTTAGGACGGTCACAAACATAGAGCAGGCCATCGTTGGCAAGCTCCGCGCAGTGCACGGGATTGCGGAACTGTTGCGCAGGCGGCGCGTCCGGATT
>DATDNK010000067.1:0-21178 GCA_036518275.1 Candidatus Acidiferrum sp. | reverse complement strand
GTCTTTTTGACTTTCTGCGCGATTTCGTTGATCGCATCGTCCCAGGAAATATCTTCCCACGCGGTTCCGCCAGGTCGCCGGACTTGCGGCTTCAGCAAGCGGCGTTCGTTCAAAATATCCTGCTCGAGCGATGCTCCCTTGGGGCACAGCGTGCCGCGATTGATGGGGTGATCCGGATCGCCTTCCACGTGCACCACTTGCGGCGTGACGTTCTTCGCGCGGTCGCCGATGGTGTAAATGATGACCCCGCAGCTCACCGAGCAATACGGGCACGTCGAGCGCGTCTCGTTGGCTCGGGCGATCTTCAGTGTGCGGAGCTGTGCGTACGCCGGCTTCAGATCGAAGCCAAACAGCGCGGCTGCGGCTCCGCCAACGGTTGTGAGTTTTAGGAAATCCCGGCGGGTAGGGTTCATGTGAGACCCCCGTCCGCAGGAAGTTAAGGTAGGGAATTAGGCCTGCGGAGACTCCTTCATAAAACGCAGCGTGCCAACTGTCAAGTCTTCATTTTTCGGGAGGCTATTGTGCCCTCGCCGAGGCCAGGCCCTTGCGTTTTAGCGGTTTCCACTCATGGTCGCCACGCAAGTACTGCCAGAGGCCCTGCAACCGCCAGATCATGTGCAATTGCCGGTAAGGAAAATGTTCGAAGAAGCAGTAACTCACGAGTTGGACGACGTCTTTCCAGTCGTTATAACGCTTGTAAGTGATTTCCTCTTGCAGCACTGAGCCGATGGAAATCACTGTCGCAAAGGCGTATCCGAATATCATGAATTGCAGAAAGAATTCCCGGCTGAGAACTCCAAGAAATGCAGCGAGAAAGATGGTTGTGATTCCGACAACCTCCATAATCGGCGCGAACAATTCAAAGAGCCACAAATAAGGAAGCGCAAAGCAGCCGATTCTCCCGTAACGCGGGCGAAAAAGCATGTCGCGGTTGGGCCAAAGCACATCCAGCAGGCCTTTCTGCCAGCGCGCACGCTGCCTTGCAAGCGAACGGAAGTCCGAAGGTACTTCCGTCCAGCACATGGGATCAGGCACGAAGCGAATTTCGTAGTCGGCTCTTTTTTCACGCAGGTGACGGTGCATGCGCGCCACCACGTCCATGTCTTCTCCAATGGAGCTTGCCCGATAACCGCCAACGGCCCGCACCAAATCAGTACGAAACAGCCCGAAGGCGCCGGAAATAATCGTCAGCATGTTTCCCTGAGCCCAGGCCTCGCGGCCAATCAGAAACGCCCGCAAGTATTCGATGACCTGGATCGCTTCGATGCTCTTGCGAGGCAGGCGCACCCGCCGCAATTGCCCGTTTTTGATTTCCGAACCATTTAATACTCGAATGATCCCGCCAACGGCCACAACGCGCTTGGGATCCTCCAGAATCGGCACCATGATGCGAAGGAGGGCGTCCCGTTCCAATACTGAATCCGAATCGACAATGCAGACGTAGGGTGAAGTCGCGGCGTTCAACGCGGCATTAACTGCGTCAGCCTTGCTGCCTGCCGCGTCTTTGTCTACGACCAGCAGCCTCGAGTCGACGTCGCTCCGGTACAAGCCGCGAACGCGCGCGCTCTTGACCTCTGCAACGTATACCATCCGCACGGCCCGCAGCCGAAACTCGTCACGTAATTCCTCGAGCGTGCGGTCTCTGGATCCATCGTTGACCACAATGATTTCGAGTTGCGGATAATCCAGCTCCAAGAGGTTCCGGATGGCCACCCGAATCGACGCTTCCTCGTTGTGCGCAGGCGCAATGATCGTAATCGGCGGGGTCATCGGCGTGTCTTTGAACCAACTCAGACGATGGCTTTCGAGCCTGCGCTGGTGCATCGCGCTCGTTCTCAAGGCGATGATTAACATTGTCAGGTACGCGAGATTCGAAGCTAGGTAATACCAGAAGAGCGTCTGATTGGAGATCTCGAGCAGGTGAGTCATTGCCGGGACTCTGGCTGATTCGCCATGGCTTCCTGGGGGGCCGGCTCCTCAGGAGGCAGCGAGCCTGTCCGCAGCACATTTTGCAAGCGCCGAATTTCATCCTCGCCGTTCGCGCTGTTTTGCAGTTGAGATTCGAGCCTTCCGCGTAACCCGGCATTTTCGATGGCGGTAAGATAGGCATGCAAACCATAGCGATCTTGAAGTTGAATCACTTGCTGAAAAACCGAAACCATCACCGCTCTAAACTGCACGAGCGCTTCCGCCGCCCGCAGCCGCACCAGGCGGTTCGAATCGGTCAGCCCTTTCAGCAACGTGGGAATCGCCCGTGGATCGGCCAGGTTCCCTATCCCGATGATCGCGCGCAGCCGCACAAACCAGGTGCGGTCTTCCGCTAATTCACTAAGCGCGTCGAACGCCACGCCCGCATCCGCCGTATGTGCCATCGCGCGCGCCGCCGCGGCCCGCAGTTCTTCGCGTTCATCGCCTACGAACTGCAGCAACTCCAGCCCCAGCGCGGGAGTCGCGACTTCGCCCAGCACCCTCCCAAGAACCTCACGCAACGGCCCTTCCGCTTGCTTTACGTAAGGCAGAAGCAGTTGTGGGCGTTCGGAGCAACATTGAATGAGCGCGCTTTGCAGCGGCAAGGCCGGCACGGTTAATCCTGATTCACCAATCCATGCCAATATTTCCTCTGCCGCTTGGGGACAAGCCGTCCGCCCTAGCCCGCGCAACGCCGCAAGCCGTATTTCGAGATGCCGGTCGCGCAACGCTTCGGCAAGTGCGGGTACTCCTTCCGGCGCGCGCGTTCTGCCCAACGCTACCAGCGCCCGCATGCGCCTCCAACCCTTCAAGTGCATCGCCTCGAAAATGCGTTTTTCGATAAGCCCGCTGACGCGCATGAATTTCAGCAGGCGCGCGGATTCCTCAGGCCGAGCAGCTTCGAATGCCTCCAGCGCCATGGCTTCGACGATGCGCCGGTCAAAAGCTTTTTTCCGCCACCGGTCATAAGACATTCTTCCAGAAATAAGCGCATCCCACTGCTGGCGGAATTCGAAGGCGCGTTTATCGCGCTTGGCAAAGAATCGTTTGCGGTAAGTCCGGCGAATAAAGATAAACGCGAGGAGCAGCCCATCCGCCACGATAGCAGCAATGATGGCCTTGAAGACAAACGCGGCCGGGCCCAGCCTCCAAAGTTTTCTAAAAATGGATCCCATAGCTCAATCCGAAACTCGTGTCCGTCCGGTTTTGTGTGCGCCTTTGATAGCCGGCGAATCCCGTCAGATCTTGCCGGTCGGTAATCTGCATTCGCAATCCGCCGCCGTAAGTTTGCGAAGCGAAACTGCCGATTTGATCCACGATTGCAAAATTTTCCGTTCCGGCGGCATGAGAAACATTTCCAGTAAGCCTTCTGTCACCCCACCGTACGAGCGGAAATCCAAGGCGCGCGATTCCCGAGGGCCGCCATTCCGCATTCGTGCCCGAAAACGCGCTTCGCGAGCCGGTGGCTCCGAGCGTGAAGGTCCAGTCCCGTGGCAGATAGACGAGGGTCGTGCCGTTCAAACTCAGAATTCTTGCCGTCTGATACCAATACCAGTGTTGCGCGTAGCTGAACTCGACGCCGCGCACAAAACCCATCTCTGCCCTCTTCCATCCGCGGTCCAGGTCAAAGAACGCTTCGCTCTTGGGAATCACCGCGTTGTCGTGACCCACGGCGCCGCCTACTGTGATCGCGCCCCATTTCGGCTGGCTCCGTGTAATGCTTCCCGTAAACTTTCCCGCTTCCGCACCGGAGCGCTGATAGAAGTTGGCCGCAACGCTCGTGGTCCAGTGCGACGTCCATTGCGACGCCACACTCACAAATTCGTCGTGAAAGTCGGCAGAATAATTGAGCAGGTCGTTGTCCTCGCCAAATCGCAATTCGTGTTGCGCCCCACGGCGGACGGAAACCAGGCCCTCGCGCGCTTCCTTGCTTTGGGGATCCAAACCCAGCGCCGATTGAAACTCCGATTGCGCTTCCTTTCGTTGGCCCATGGCCCGCAGGATGCGCGCGTGGGCAGCGTGAATGTCTGGGCGCTTTGGATCCAGCTCTTCTGCGGTAGTGACAGCTTGCAGCGCTTCAGATAGTTTTCCTTCGCGAACGCAAACATTCGCAAGTCCCATCCAATTGTCCGGATCCGTGCGGGAAACTTTCAGGATTTCGCGGTATTCTTTTTCAGCTTCAGCGAGCTTTCCCGACCAGCCAAGCACGCGTGCCCGCCACGCTCGCACATCCATGTCTTGCGGCGCGCGGGCGCTTTCTTGCTCCACGATACGCATCGCGGAGTCCCAATCCTTGGCTTCAGCGTACTTGCGGACTTGCGCCTGCCAGTTTTCTACCCGCGTTTGACCCTGCGCTGGCGAAATCCATAACAACACCACTGCAACCGCGCCAAGGATCGCAATCTCACGGGCCCGCATGCCCTTATGCGAAGCGCCGCGGAGCCTCCGACCTTGCAAACCGATTTTTGGGCACACCACCATGCACGGTTAGACTGCAACGGATGCTCCATTCTTGGCGGAGGGTGAAGCCGTTCGCTCAATATAACCTCTATAGGGTCAATGACTTACAGGCACACTCGTGGCATGGAAAGCGACGATCGATATGCCCCTGTTCCGGATTAGAACACTTGTTCCAATCTAATACGCTCTAATACGTGCCCCCCGAAGATTCGTAGATATATTATTAAATATATATCTTTTATTTATTAACTGCATTGGAAAATCGGGTTATGCGCTCTGGAAGTGTGAGAATCCCTGGAAAACTACACCATTTAAGAGAGAAACGGATTTGTCTCGTCCTTGAAACTTCGGGAAAGAGGTGCGAGCAAGCCACATTGCAGGGTCACCATCCCATGAAATCCGCCAATCGCATACAACACTCCTCGTGCCACAACACATTCTTCGCGGCTCAGCCCACGGCTCTTCTCTTCAACTCTTGGAGGCCCCGCACAGGCTGAAAACGGGTTTTTCGCGATAAAATGAATGTGCCATAAATTCAGCGGCTTGCATCTGTAATTTTAGCGAAGCGACATTCGTAAAATATTACGGAGCACCGCATGAGAGACGCGGCGGAAACCTTGGTGATGCCTGTAGATTCCTCAAAACCTGACCTGGGCTCACTGCGCATCCACGAAGGCCAGCGCAGCAAGGCTGGCATGGGGAGGCGTGTAATTTATGCTTCCATCCCCGTAATTGTTTTTGCCGCCATTGTTGCCACCGCGTTCGCTTTGCGGAATCAGAAGCCCGTCGTCGAAGTTGCCACGGTGGCCAAGCCGGATGCCGGGGGCCCTCTGACAGCCCTGAATGCCAGCGGGTACGTTACCCCTCGCCGCCGCGCCACCATTGCAGCCAAGATTACCGGACGAGTCACCGGCGTTTTCTTTGACGAAGGCACACGCGTTAAAGAAGGACAGCTTCTTGCCACGCTCGACGATTCTGACTACAAACGCGCTCTTGATTCCGCGAAAGCGGACCGCGACGCCGCTCAGGCCGCTATCGCCGACCTCGAAGTCCAGCTTCGCAACGCCGAGATCGAGTTGAAGCGCGCCCAGAAATTACGCGAAGCGGGCATTCAGACGCAAGAGGCGCTCGATAACGCCCTGACGACCGCCGACAGCCTGCGCGCAAAAATCGCTCTGGCCAAGGAGCAAGTGAACGCCGCCCAATCACGCATTGGCGTGGCCCAGCAGGCCGTGGACAACTGCACCATTCGTGCACCTTTTCCGGGAATTGTCGTGTCGAAAGACGCCCAGGTCGGCGAGATGGTCTCGCCCAACTCTGCCGGCGGCGGCTTCACGCGCACCGGCATCGCCACCATTGTGGACATGAATTCCAACGAAATTGAAGTAGACGTCAACGAAGCCTATATCGCCCGCGTTCAGCCCAACCAGCCGGTCACGGCCACGCTTGACGCCTATCCGGACTGGCAAATCCCATCCAAAGTGCGCACCGTCATCCCCACGGCGGACCGACAAAAAGCAACGGTCAAAGTTCGCATTTCCTTCTTGAAGCTGGACCCGCGCATTCTCCCCGATATGGGTGTCAAGGTGGCGTTCCTCGAAGAGGAAAAGCCCGCTGCGAAGGGTAAGGAAAAAGAAAAAGGGCCCCAAGCGGTCGCCTTCATCCCCAAGAGCGCTGTGCGATCCGATTCTACCGCCTCATTCGTGTACTTGCTTCGTGATGGCAAAGTCCAGCGCCGTGCCGTCAGCCTCGGAACGGACCGCGGCACGGAAGTCGCCGTCCTCGCGGGCATCACGCCGGGCGACTCCGTCGTCGTCAAAGGTCCTGAAAGTTTGCATGATGGAGATAAAGTCGAAATCCGCCAATAGGAGAGAAGCATGGTCCGTGTTGATGGAAACGGTGGTTCGCAAAGCCTTATCCGCGTCCGTGGCTTGAACAAGACCTACAGCCGCGGCGGTGAAAAAATCCAGGTGCTCCAGGGGCTCAATCTGGATGTGGACAAGGGCGACTTTGTCGCCTTCATGGGCCCCAGTGGTTCCGGCAAGACCACGCTGCTGAATCTTCTCGGCGGCCTGGACGTGCCTTCTGCCGGCAGCATTACCGTGGCAGGCGACGAAATCACGCACATGTCCGGCAGCAAGCTCACGCAATGGCGCGCCCGCCACGTCGGCTTCATTTTTCAAATGTACAATTTAATTCCCGTTCTGACCGCGTATCAAAACGTCGAGCTGCCCCTCCTGCTGACCAAGCTCTCCGGCTCAGACCGTCGCAAGCATGTCGAGACCGCTCTTGCGGTCGTCGGTCTCTCAGACCGCATGCATCATTATCCACGCCAGCTTTCCGGAGGACAGGAGCAGCGCGTCACGATTGCCCGCGCCATCGTCTCCGATCCGACTTTCCTCCTCTGCGACGAGCCTACCGGCGACCTCGACCGCAAGAGCGCCGACGAAATCATGGCTCTCATCGAGGAGCTTGTCGGCAAGTACGGCAAAACCGTTTTGATGGTGACCCACGACCCCGTTGTTGCCGCGCGCGCCCACACCACGCTACACCTCGAAAAAGGCGTGCTGGTCGAGGGAAAAGCTTCTCCTCAAAGTGTTCTCGCGGGAGGTGCAGCGTGAAGTTCCGCCGGCTGATCTTCGCAAACCTCTTTCGCAAAAAAATTCGGCTGGTTCTAACCATTGGCTCGTTTGCCGTCGCACTCTTTCTGTTCGCATTTCTCGCGGTGGTGCGTGGCGCATTCAATCGAGGCGCCGATGTTGCCGGTGCCGATCGCCTGGTGGTCATCGACCGAGTTTCCATCATCAACCTGATTCCGCTCAAATACCGCGACCAGATTCTTCAGATTCCCGGCGTAAAATGCATTACACACAATAACTGGTTTGGCGGCGTCTACCAGGACGAAAAAAACTTCTTTCCGCAATTCGTAATCGACCCGGAGAACCAGCGCCAAGTGTTTCCCGAACTCGTGGTACCAGACGATCAATGGAACAACTTCCTCAAGGACCGCCAGGGCGCCATCGCCGGCGCCCGCACCGCGGAACGCTTCCATTGGAAAATCGGCGATCGCATTCCCATCAAGACCACTCTGTACGGCGGCGGCTCGTGGGAATTCAACCTCGACGGGATTTATCACGGACAGCGTCCGGAGAATGACGAAACACAGTTTTGGTTTCAGTGGGATTACTTTGAGGAGCGCATCCCGCAAGTGATCAAGGGGCAGATCGGCTGGTACGTTTTGCGTGTGAATAGCCCTGATGATGCCGTGCGTGTGGCGAAAGCCATTGACGAGAAATTTGCCAACTCCCCCAACGAAACCAAAACAGAGACCGAATCGGCGTTTGCCGCGGGCTGGGTCAAGCAATTTGGCAATATTCAGTTCCTTATCCTGACCATAGGCTCAGTGGTTTTCTTCACCTTGCTGCTGGTTACCGGCAACACCATGGCCATCTCCGTCCGCGAACGTACTTCGGAACTCGCCGTGCTCAAAGCCATCGGCTTTTCGGGCCGCGCGGTTCTCTTTTTTATTCTGACGGAGTCACTGGTTATTGCAGTGGTCGGGGGGTTTCTCGGGCTAGGGCTTGCTCTTCTGGCCGTCCCGGCTCTCGCCAGAGCATTGAATGGCATGCTCCCCCAGCTTGTTCTTGAACCCTCGATTCTCGGGTTCGGACTCCTTGCGGCGCTAGCCGTGGGTATTGCAAGCGGCATCCTTCCAGGTTTAGGCGCAATGCGGATGCGCGTCGTCAACGCGCTACGGAGGGTGTGACCATGGCCATCCCGCTGATCTACAACGTTCGCAGCGTCAAAGCCCGGTGGACTTCCGCTATCGTCGCCGTAATCGGAATTGCAGGAACGGTGGGCGTTTTCGTCGCCATGCTCTCTCTCGCTCGTGGCTTTCGCGCCACTTTGGTTGCTTCCGGCTCCCCGGGAAACGCGCTGGTGATGCGCGCAGGATCGACTTCCGAGATGATGGGCGGCATCTCGCTCGATTCTGTAAGAATCGTTCAGGATGCTCCAGGAATTGCCCGCGATTCCTCCGGTCCGCTCATTACCCAGGAAGTTGTGGGCGTTATTCCGTTTCCGCTGATTAGCACCGGGACGGATGCGAACGTGCAAGTCCGCGGCGTTTCGTCAAATGTCCTGCGCATCCGCAACTTCGTCAAAATCGCGCAAGGACGCATGTTCAATCCTGGCCTTTCTGAGCTGGTTGTCGGCAAGAACGCTTCCAACACCTATGCTGGCTTGACTCTGGGCAACACCATCAATTTCAATGGCGGCCGCTGGCAGGTTGTCGGCATTTTCGACGCCGGCGGCTCTTCTTTCGATTCTGAAGTCTGGTGCGACGCGGCGATTCTCAACCAGGTCCTTAAGCGTCCACCGAACATCTTCCAATCTGTCACGGTCCATCTTGTCTCGCCCGACTCCTTCGAGCAATTTAAGGATGCCGTTACAGCAGACCCGCGCCTGAACGTCGACGTTACTCGGGAGATCGACTATTACGCCAAGCAATCAACGCGGTTTACCACCCTGATCAGCGTGCTTGGAGGTGTCGTAGCTTCTATCATGGCCATTGGTGCGATCTTCGCGGGGCTTAATACCATGTACTCGGCGGTCGCGGAACGTGGCCGGGAGATCGCAACCATGCGCGCCCTCGGCTTTGGCGCTGCCGCTGTGGTGGTCTCATTTCTGGTGGAGGCGTTGTTAATCTCCTTCGTCGGAGGGGCGGTAGGCTGTGCTGCCGTCCTTCCGCTTAACGGCCTTACTACCTCGACGATCAACTGGCAGACTTTTTCCAGTTTGGCTTTTGCGTTCAAGATCACACCCGAGTTGCTCGTAAAAGGTGTCATCTTTGCCCTGGCGATGGGAATCATCGGTGGTCTGTTACCCGCCGTCCGCGCGGCGCGCCTTCCTGTGGCCACCGCCCTCCGAGAGCTGTAAGGTGTTCGGTTTCCAGAAGCTCGCCGTTCAGGTTTGATTGAGCAGGTTTGATTCGGCGGTCCACATCAATACGGCTCTGCGTCCTACAAAATAAAAGAGGAGAAGCTTTCTTAAAGCCTCTCCTCTTTTCTTTACTGAATACTTAAAACCTATTACTTAGAACTCTTCTTCTAGTCCGCCAGCTTCAATTTCTCAAGATAAGCATTATATGCAGCTCTGACCCTGGCGGGATCCGCTGGTTTGGTTTTTGCTTCCCACAATGGCGTCAAGAACTGGTCCATCGCCTTGTCTATTTCCTCGAAGAGTTTGTGATTGGTCTTCGACAGGGCAGTATCGCCTCCATAGTCTTCCGCCTTATCCCACACTCTCTCGAGCACTCGGCCCATCTCCGCGGCTGCGGCGACATCTCCCTTCTGGAAATCCCCGTAAATGTGTTGCGCCAGGGCACGATAGGGCCCCATCTTGCTGTTATCGACGCCATTGACTTGCGCCACTTTCTTCTCTTGCGCGATGGCCGTGCCGGTTGCGCTGCCAACCCAAAATGCCAGCGCTAAAGAAAGGAATGCATGAGCCAGCTTCAGGCAAGAGTGTCTCATCGCCTCCCCTTGTTAGTAAACGGATAGCTCTCTCGACAACGAAAAAGGATGGAGCGACCCTATGGACAGTTTTTTAACACAGGTCGCACTCCTATCCGTCCCAAAGCAAGGAGCTTCTGTTAGCAAACAGACACCCGCTTTCCCTCGTCGCGGCGATGCCTAAGGACTTAACGACCCCTTCCGAAGCCCTGTTGGCATGTACATCACAACCAACTTGACCTCGCGCTGCCCTCCTTTTAGCCTGAAAAGAGGGGCGTCTGGGGACTCATGAGTGCTATTGGACATCAAGCTATGCAAATGCGGCAGTGCGCTTTCTGCGGAAAACGAATCGCTGCGCACCTGAACCAGTGTCCCTTTTGTCGTGAGATGGTGCCGCAGGTGCAATTGTCCCGTTCTTCGAGCGGCGCTGGGCAAAAGCAAATCCGGCGTGGTCTCCTGTACATGTTGCTGGCTGGCGTAATCTATTACTTTGCCGCAGGATATGCCAAGCCGCTGGAGATCCCCGTTACCATTCAGCCCGCCGTCGTCAATTACCTCGCGCCTCTGCTTTTCCTCGGTGGCCTGGGACTAACCCTCTACGGCCTAATTCAGAAGGTCAAGTCCTAATCGCTTTCCCACCTTGTCCAGACGTTATTCCTTAGTTGGCGCCCTTCTGCCTGTTTCGGGCAGGGTCCTCAGGTATAGAACCAAGTCCCAGATGTGCTCATCCGACTCGACCTTAGCAAAAGCCGGCATGCCGCTCAGGCGGATCCCATTCTTAATGATCCAAAACAGTTCCCGGTCGGAATAGCTCTGCACTTCCTTTGAACCAAGATCCGCCGCCCGCGGATACATCCAGCGGCCTGCGTCGGTCGGGTGGCGCCCGTCCATGCCGTGGCAGGCAGCGCAATCCACCCCGAAGACCTTGTCCCCTTCCACAAGGCTGGATTGCCGGTCTGTGGGGGCTGGCGGAATGCCGCTACGGCTGGCCCGCTGCGCGAGCAGGTGCTTCGCCCAGGTCGCGGCTCGCATTTCGAATCGCCCCGGCTCCTCGACCGCGCCAAGAGGGAAACGCACAAATGCAAAGAGCCCGATTCCCGCGACCAACACTATGATTCCCGCGGCGATTGAGACACCCCGCTTCGTCATTTGCTTCCTTGCGTTGCGATAAATAGATGAATGAGGGCGGGAGCTGGGTGGAATCCCGCCCGTCCTGCTTACGCGGCTTTGATGCTGACGACGTGAATCGTCTTCGTGGCTGCATCCAGCGTGCCGGTTACTTTCACTTCCTTGCCCGCAAACTCTTCCGGCTTGGTTTGGTCGTCGAGTTCATAGATGGTTTTCGATTTGGCGTTGAACAACACGTATTTGCTGCCCATCTTGACGCAAGCCTTGACGCACGCCCCCTTATCCGTCAAGCCGGCTTTTTTCATCATGGCTTCGTGCGAGCCTTCCTTGGCGCACGCGCTGTCCATCACTTCTCCGCTGAAGGTCTTGTCCTTGCCCATGGCCAGGCCCGCCCCCAGCAGCAATACAGAGGTACCGATAGCTACCGCGATTTTCTTCATCTTTTTATTCTCCTTTGTTCTAATGATTTAAAAAAAGTGGCTAGGATTGGTTTTGTTGCCGACTTGACCCTAAGAAAGAATCTCTTCCAGGCGGTTATAAAGCCGCGCGCTTACCGCAAGCGGAACCTCAAATGGCTCCACGTCCGTCACGATCTTCAGCATTTGTCCCGTAGTATCAAAAACCACGTGGCAGCGCCGGCAGCGCGCAATGTGCTCCGCGAGCGCCTTGCGAAGCTCCGCCGACCCGTCGCCGTCGATGTAGCAGGACATATTTGCCAGCACTTCCTTGCACTCCATTGTCATCATCGTCATAACCTCAGCGCCCCACCGCGCGCATGAATCGCTGGGCTACCGCGGTTCCAACGTCAATCGCGGTATGCAGCACTCTCTTCTGGAGCGTGGGGCGTACTTCCAGCGCCTCTGCCAGCCTCTCGCGCATCATCAGCCGTCCGCGAAGTAGCCGCGACTTCAGCGCTGGAACGCTCACGCCCAGCGCTTCGGCGGCTTCCTCCGCGCTCAATCCCTCAACATCCCGCAGTACGAAAGCCTCGCGGTAGATCCCGGGGAGTGCTTGGATGGCCTCTTCCACGATGCGATGAATCTCCTGCTTCCCGTAAATCTGTTCCGGGTTGCTCTTCCACGGCTCATAATGTTTCGGCAAGAACTGCTCGTCCGCCCTTTCGGCTTCGCTCAGCGGTACAAAATTCTTCCGCTTTTTCCGTTTTTCAATCGCTGCATTCACGGCGATGCGCGTGAGCCACGTCGTGAACTTCGCGTCCTTCCGGAACTGCTCCAAGCGACGAAAAGCCTTCAGGAACGTGTCCTGCATGGCTTCTTCCGCGTCCTGGACATTTCCGAGGATAGCTAGCGTGACGCGAAATACTCTTCGCTCGTGCCGCCGCACCAGCGGCTCATACGCGCGCCGGTCTCCCGCCAAAACTCGGTCTACCAGCAGCAAATCGTCGTCGTCCCGCGCCGCTTGTTTCGATCGCTCGAAATTCTCCATATTCACATTATCTGACAGCACCTAGGCAGGAAAAGATTCAAAAAATCTGCTCTACCTCCTTTGTCGTGATTTCGCGCTGGCTGAAAGGAAGGTGTGCCCGTATTGAAAATTCTCGCACCCGCAGCGCTCCCCCTGTACCAAGGGACAGCGTGACCGATTCGGGGAGTACTGCCTGGCGAAGTTGCCGCCCCTGGAATCCGCTGTGGCCTACTAGATGCGAGGCCGGGTGCGGTTACCTCTCTCCGCATTCCAAAAATCCTCGACGAGGTAAACATGAAAGGAAATCTTCTCAAGGTCTCGATGGTGGCATTGGGTTTGTCAGCTTTTCTGACCGTGGGCGTTCAGCACGCCGCAGCGCAAGGACCCGCCGGCGCCGGCGCGTCCGAAGCAGCGAAGGAATCTTCGCACACTCCTCATTCGCTGAATCCCATCAAGTGGGTGAAGAAAGATCGTAAGGACTCCGTGGATGCTAACGGCGGCCGCAGCGGGGTCGAAAAGAAACTCACGCCTAAGCTGCAAGCGCAGGGAGTCCTCCCAGCCAACTCCAATCTGACGGAATCTTGCTCCGCGTTCACGGCTCTGAACGAGTGCCTTGCCGCTCTTCACGCCAGCCATAATCTTGCACTGAATTTCACCTGCCTCAGCGCCGCCGTGACCGGTGTGCACACCAACGCCGACGTTTCCTCATGTAAAGTTGCCGACAGCGAAAAAGCGCTGCCTTTGAACAAAGCCATTCGCGCCATGAATCCTGAAGCGGACGCCAAAGGCGCCACCAAAAACGCCGAGCAGCAGGCCAAAGACGATCTCAGCAATCTCGGTTCGTAACCTCCCGCTTTCCTGCGTTTCGCGTCGGAAAACTTCAAAGAACCTCATCCCAACGGGGAGCACGAAACAAGCTCCTCGCTTTTTTATTTGGACTTTGAGCAAACCGGAAAGTCCGGATTTCCGAGTACCCGAAAATCAGCAATTCTCCCTCTTGACATACCCCTACTTCTAGGCTTACCCTTTCCGTTACACCGAGTTGTCTAGGGGTACTTGGATGGCCAGAAACGATCTTCAGGGAAGCCTCGACCTCCTCGTCCTGAAAACCCTCTCCCAAAAGGGAGAGCTCCACGGGTACGGAATTGTGCAACACATCCAGAAAGCGTCCGACGAGCTCCTCTCCGTGGAGGAAGGCTCGCTTTATCCCGCGCTCCACCGCATGGAGCTGAACGGCTGGATCCGCTCGGAGTGGAAAGTAACGGACACAAACCGGGAGGCAAAGTTCTATAGGTTGACGGCTGCCGGCCAGAAAGAATTGCAAAAAGCGGAAAAAAGCTTTGAACAGCTCGTCAAAGGGGTCCGTGCTGTTTTGCGGTACGCGTGAGGCAGGCCATGCTCATTTTTCGCCGGGTCATAAACTCATTCCGTCGCTCGAAACTGGAGAAGGAAATTGATCGCGAAATCAAGTCTCACGTGGAAATGCGCACTGCGGACAACATTGCCGCCGGAATGCTCCCTGAAGAAGCTCGCCGCGAGGCCCTGATTCGTTTTGGAAACCGCACGCTCACCAGGGAAAGAGTCACCGCCGTGGACGCGGAACTGGCTTTCGATACTTTCTGGCGCGAGTTGCGTTATGCCGCGCGCCAGTTGCGCAGGTCTCCCGCATTCACCGCCACCGCCTTGGCGACGCTCATTCTTGGAATCGGCGCTAACGTCGTCGTATTCAGTGTGCTGAACGCGATGGTTCTGCGCCCCCTCGACGTGCCTCAACCCGCCGGTCTTTACAACGTCGTGCACAAACAACAGGGATACGACAATCAGTCTTATCCCGACTACCTCGACTTTCAGACCAAGAATTCCACCTTCAGCGATATGGCGGCTTACCGCATCGAGACCGCGGGCCTCAGCACAAAAGCCGCCGCCTACAAATGCTGGTACTACCGGGTTTCTGGAAATTACTTCGACATGCTGGGCGTCCAGCCTGCGCTCGGCCGGTTTTTCCATTCCAGCGACGAACACGGCCCGAACTCCGCGCCCTACATTGTTTTGACCTATGACTTTTGGCGCACCCATTTCGATTCCGATCCTCACTTGATCGGAGCGACAGTGGACATTAATAAGCACCCGTTCACAGTGATCGGGGTCGCGCCTCCGACTTTTCATGGGAACGAAATGTTTATTTGGCCGGCCTTCTGGATGCCCATCGTCGACAGCCCAACCAACGAAGGAACGGACTTCCTTTCGTGGCGCGGCGCGCACAATCTCTGGATTCTCGGAAAGCTCAAGGCGGGCGTCACTCCGCAGAGAGCGACCGACAATCTCAACGCTATCGCGCGCGAACTGGCGCGGCAGTATCCTGAGAACGACGAGAGCGCGAGGCTGGTCAAGCCCGGATTGATAGGCGACATGTTTGGCGACCCGGCCAGGTCCTTCCTGGCAGGCATCATGGTCCTGGCCTTTCTCGTTCTGCTCGCGGCCTGCGCGAACCTCGCCAGCCTTTTTGCGGCCCGCACCGCGGACCGCAGCCGGGAATTGGCGATCCGCCTTGCCATTGGCTCCAGCCGATGGCATGTCCTGCGGCAACTTCTCGCTGAGGCGGTCCTCATCTCCGTTCTTGGCGGTGCCGTCGGAACAGTTTTTTCTGCCGTATTGCTCAAAGCGTTGACGCGCTGGCAGCCCTTTCCTGAATTTCCGATTCATGTGACCGTCAGCCCGGATCCAAAGGTCTATTTGGTGGCCCTACTGTTGTCCATCGGAAGTGGAGTGTTGTGCGGCTTGGTTCCGATGCGGCAAATTTGGGCGACAGATTCCGCCCAAGTGATGAAGAGCAGCGGCGCAGGGACGATTGTTTTTCGCCGCTTCACACTTCGTGATCTTCTCCTGGGCGTACAGATTACGCTCTGCACTTTGCTTGTGACGTCCTCCTTCGTGGCCCTGCGCGGCATGCAACGGTCGCTGCGCGCACCTCTTGGCTTCCAGCCGCAAGGCGTCCTTCTGGCCGAGACCGATTTGCACATGGGCGGACATTCCGATGCTTCCAGCACGCAGATTCAGAAGCGCATGCTGGAGGAAGCTGGCCGCATTCCCGGAGTCACTTCTGTCGGCATCATTGACGAAACACCGCTGGGCACCGGCGGAAGCAGCACGATGATTTATCGTATGGGTACAACTGATTTTCGGCCGTCCACCAGCGCGTTCGGCGCCAAATATTTCTCGGTTTCGCCCGGCTATTTTGAGGCCGCCGAAACTCATTTGCTCACTGGCCGCGACTTCACCTGGCACGACGATGCGACCGCGCCCAAAGTTGCAATCGTCAACGAGACGTTTGCCCGCGCCATGTTTGGAAGGGCCTCCGCCCTGGGGCAGCGGTTCGTAATGGGCGACAAGGACATTTATGAGATTGTGGGCGTCGTCGAAAACGGCAAGTACGACTCGCTCACAGAAACGCCGTGGGCTGCGACGTTTTTCCCGCTCGCCCAGAATCCCGAAAGTGACACGTCCTTGATTGTCCGGTCGCCATTGCTGCCCGACGAAATCGTGCCTGAGGCCCGCCGAGCGCTCACGCAAATCGACCCGAGCTTGCCGTTTGTCTTTCACACTTGGACTGACGCGCTGGCACTTGTGCAATTTCCCGCGCGCGTAGCCACCGCCAGCCTCGGCGTGATGGGTTTGCTGGCCGCGATGCTCGCAGTGACCGGAGTCTTCGGCATGGCCATGTATTCGGTCTCCAAGCGAATGAGAGAGTTTGGAATCCGCGTGGCCGTAGGCGCGCAACCGGTGCAACTCATGCGTTCGGCGCTGAGCCGTCCCATCATTTTGCTGCTTTCGGGTTCCGCGGCTGGTTTGCTCCTGGGCGTGATTGCCAGCCAATTGTTAGCGCAAATCGTGTACGAAGCGACGCCGCGCGATCCTCTGGTTTTTGCAGGAGTGATCGTCACGATGGCGCTGTTGGGTCTCGTGGCCACTTGGATTCCTGCGCAGCGCGCCCTGCGCGTGCATCCCGCGCGATTGCTCCGCGAAGAATGAACCAGGCAAGCAGCAAACTGCCTTCGGTTCCGGCACTCGGATGAGCGACTATATCTGACTACCTCCGCCACCCGCCTGCTGCGTCGCCTTCAAGGCCACAGAAGAGGAGGCGGGCGTAGATGCAGGCACGTCGGTGTCCGTAGTTGCGGATGCAGCGGCCGCGCGGTAACGCACGATCAGCAGCGTCAGGTCGTCTGCCTGCCGGGCGCCCCGCGTAAAATTTTCCACGGCTTCCAGCACACATTTCTGGAGTTGTTCCAGCGGGCATTCCAGTTGGCCGGTGAGAACCTGTTTCAGGCGCGGCACACCAAAAAGTTCTTCGTCCGGATCCATCGCTTCCGTGACTCCATCCGTAAAAAGCACCAGCGTGTCTCCCGGCTCGAGCTTCAGCCCCGCCGCGGTGTATTCCGCTTCGGGCACCAAACCCACCGGGAAGGAGCCTTCCGTGAACGCTTCTTCGGCGGCGCCCCGCCGGATGAGAAATGGCGAGGGGTGCCCGGCATTGATGAATTCCAAATGCCCGTCATTGTCCAGCAAGCCAAAAAACACCGTGGCATAGCGCCCTACTTCGGTGTGATTGCAAAGAAAGCGGTTCACGTGACTGAAGACGCGCGCCGGGTCGGTTCCAAGCGTCATGCCGGAAAGCGCACCCTGGAGCATGGTGGTAACAATGGCGGCGCCAAGGCCTTTCCCGGAAACGTCCGCGATCACGAATGCGGTTCGCCCGTCGCTCAGCTGAAAAACGTCGAAGTAATCGCCACCCACGGAGAGACACGGAAAATTCACGCCCGTCACGCAGAAATTCGGCGTATTCGGGAAATTGCGCGGCAGCAGCGCCTGCTGGATGTCGCGCGCGATGTTGATCTCCTGCTCCAACCGCTGGCGCTCGCGTTCGCGCTCCACGAGGCGCGCGTTGTGGAGAATGGTCGATGCGTCGGCTGCAAGGGCATCCAGAATTTGACGGTCGAGCTTGGAAAAAGCCGTGGGCCGCCGAGAGTCCAAGTAAAGAACGCCCAGAAATTCGCCGCGCTTGATGTTCACCATCGATTCCTGCGTGTTTGCTCGCGGCATGGCCCACAGCGGAATCACCACCACCGCGCGCAGCCGTTGCGCCACGACGCTCTGCGCTGCCTGTAAATCCATGTCCGCCTGCGCGACATCTTCGGTGATCACCGGCGACTGCTGCTTGAGGGCGAGCTGAATCGCCGTCTGGCTGGGCGCCAGGCTTTCCGGCGGCAGCCGCAGGCCGCCGCTGCGCCGCGCCAGTTTGACTTTCAGCGCGCCGGTGGCGTCGGCTTCAAGGAGCAAGCCGCGGTCGGCGTCGGTGATCGAAACAGCTTGATCCAGCATGTAAGCCAGTACTTCCTCGAGTGGGCGCTGAGAATGCAACAGCGCTGTGGCTTCCAGCAGCTGATTCAGTTTGCGCAGCCCGCCGCCGCTCGGTTCCGAGCTGGTGATGTGCTCGATGCGCGTCAGCAAGCGCGGAATGGATTCTTCCTCCGCGCCGCTCGAAAAGCGGAACAAGACCTCGTAGGAGTCTTCCAGGCCAAAAGTGATGACGTCGCCGTTCTGGAGTTCGCGGTTTTCTACTTTTTCGCCGTTGACGAAAAGCCCGCGGCGCTGCCCGCGATCTTCCAGGTAGTAGCGGTTGGCTTCAATGACGATGGCGGCGCAGGTCCGGGAGATGCGGCGGTCGGAGAGCTGCAGATGGTTGCCGGTTTCCGCCCCGCGCCCGATCAAGAAAGGGGATTGCACGATGCGCACGTAGCGGCGCGCGCCGTCCGGAGAGACGACTTCGAGTACCGCATCTTCGCCTGGGAGAACAGTTTCCGACACAGGTGGTTTCCAGTGCCGCCATTGTAACACGCGCAATGAAGCGTAGTGGCGAGTGTCGAGAGAACTACGCCCCGTAACGCGCGATCCGTGCCCCGTGTAAGAGAAACGAATTCCCGCGCGCACAGGGTCGGCAGGGGAACGCAAAGCGGGCGTTTGAGCTGTATCCCCAGGTGCCGAAGAAAGACGCGAATCACTGGATCTGCCCGTTTGGCGCCAGTGCGGATTGACGCAAACAACAGCGACTTCCCGGCAGCGACGAAAGAAATAAGGCATGCCATTACCTGCGCGCACAACGCGAATAAGCCGTTTCTCGAACCGCTGCTCAAGCGCCTGGAAGCCAAGGACGACATTAACATTAATAAGTAGGCTGGACCTTCCTAGTGGGCAGGAGGTTTTCCGGGAGCAGGATTTACCTCAGCGGCGTCAATCGTGAGATTGTTCGGCGCATCGAATCGTTGAACGCCTACCCCTTTAATTAAGGTGAGCGCTGCGGGCGCGAGTGTCTTAGAGTCGGGAGCGGTAGGCACATTCGCTCCGCCGAACGAAAACTCAAAGTAGAGGCCCCACAGGCCTTCATGTATATCTAGTTTCTTAACTAGTATTTCGGCTAACTCTGTGTATCCAAAGACGTAGTTTTTGGCTTCAGGCATGAGCTGTTGTCCCCGGTTGAGTATTTGGAATCTGGGCATAATGCGGCAGTTCACCAATGGTGCTTGATAGACCGCTAAACGTGGAGTTCATCCAGCCATATCTCCAATCGTGAAGGGTATACAAGCATTGGTTGGTGCTACTAGTGGCTTCGTTCACCGACCAAACATCGCGAGGTCTGCCGATTTTCTCCCAAGCAAGACTAAAAATCTCAGAACCAACGGGCCCATATTCGTTTTGGGGGTCGTGATCATCGTACGCGACAACTGCTACCTTCATTCCAAGGGCCCGCGCATACCGCACCATCGTCCTAAGGTTTAGATTGGTTCGATTTAGGTTCAGCACTTGCGAAACCGCGCTTTCGCTTACCTTCAACTTTCTCGCCAACTCACGCTGCTCCATCTTGGCGGTCTCAAGTCGATTCGACAATTGAGCAACGAAATCGAACGTAATTCGATCAAACATTGTTTCATCGTTTGCGGAAGTGTAATGAGGCATTGGGGGCTCCTGGCTTTTCAGGAAACTGCACTTTTATGGCTTGGACGACCTTAGGATTCACTCGCACTGCGTTCGCAAAATTCAGCTCGCTAGGATCGGTGCTCGCCTGGTTCTTTTGACCGTGCGAAACCAGGATGCACACTTCGTATCGCGCCTCGGTGATGGGGCGTGGATGGATCAAGAATCCGTAGAATCGATGGTAGGTCCCAGCTTGCTTTCTCTTAAAGACAAAGCATTCTCGATACGCAATTTCGTTGAATCCATGAAACCAAAGGTCGTTGTGGCCACCGCGCTTCCAATAATCGAACTTGTTCCGCATCTCCGTCTGATGTTTTTCTTTGAGTGCATAAAACACCTCTTTGACGTTTATTCTGCTGTCCTCGTCCGATTCGAGAAAAGCCACGTCTCGTCTACCCTGGCCGTAAGTCAAGCCAGCTATGCGGTGAACCCCAAAAGGCATCAATCCTGCTTTGGCTCGCCACAGCTTTTGAAGTTTAGCTGGAACTTAAGTACATGTCAATAGAGAACTTTAGGCGAAACTTAAGTCCTTTGTCCAGAAAATAAGTTTCTCCTTTCTGGCTTCGATGAACTTCTGTGTTGGCACATTGCGCCACAAATCTAGAGCTTGAATCTCATTACATGTAGTAGAAAACGTGGACAGTAACCGATTTCTAATATTATCGAAGCTTACCGAGCTCTGTCAAGCGAAATTATGGGTTCCCGCGAAAAAACGGTCGGCGGAGCATAGGCCGATCCCCCGCATCCCTCCGTCCGGCGGGTGGAGCATAGACCGATCCCGGAGGTAACTCGGGGTGCCGCACCCCCTTGTACTGAACGCAGTGAATGTGTCGGTTCTAGGGGTGCGGGTTTTGACTTATCCTGAGAATCTCTCGACCCACTATCGCTGTACCCCTGCGAACTCTACCCCTTTCTTTTCTTTCTCTTACGCGATTTCTGTTCGAACCGGCGTTTCCTTTCTTTTGATACTAGTACCATAGATGGACTTGACAAAACAAGAAATTCGTGTTAGCATCAGTCGTGAATTCTCGACTGCACGCACGCCATACCGTTCTGGACTCGGCGTCACCTCTCCGTGCCCTCTGTGCTTCTGGCCCCTGTGTTCTCTGTGTTAATTCCGATTCTTCTCTTCCAACGTCCAACATCCAACCTCTAACTTCCGTTTTTCCGTATATTCTTCCAAGTTCCGTATCCTCTAACCCCTCTGTTTTCACACTCTTTCAAAAACTGCCGGGGTGTACCCAAACAATTCCCAAATTGGGAACGTGCCGACTCCCGTCGGCATGGAAAAACTCACCCGAAAGGAAACTCTCATGAACGAACAAACCGCTGTCCTCACAGAAGTCAAACTCATTCCACCGCACTGCTCTGCCCGCACTCCCAGCGGTCGCCGCTGCCGCATGGCCATCTCCGATCCGGCATCCGGGCTCTGCTTCCGCCACGCCGCCGTTCGGCTCAAGGAGGACTCTGGCGATTTCTCCGAAGCCCTTGTCTGTGGCATCAAGGAGTTCCATTCCGCCGTGGACATCAATCACGTCCTCGGTGAACTCTACAAACTCCTCGCCTCCGACAAGATCTCTCCCCGCCGCGGTGCCGTCATGGCGTATACGTGCAGCCTTCTTCTCCGCACCCTACCCGCCATCGACGACGAACTC
>DATDNK010000066.1:0-3898 GCA_036518275.1 Candidatus Acidiferrum sp. | reverse complement strand
TCAGCGGAGTTGATGGGTGTCATGGCAAATCCTCGATTCAGCAAGGCAGCACTTCGTCGCGGCCACCGTGGTGCGCGCTGAATTGAGATTTTATCGGATGGAGTTGCCGAAAGCCAATTGGCGGAAGCGAGAGTAGCGGAGGAATGAGTGCGGCGGTTTTCAGCGCACTTCGAAAACTGTCTCCGCGTCGACCTCTACTTCAACGGGATCCCCATCCAACGTCGTCGGTTCGAATCGCCACTGTTTCACCGCTTCCATGAACGCTCGGCCCAGCACAGGGTCGCCTTCTATTAGCTTCGCTTCCTGAATGTTTCCGTTTATGTCCAATTCGAGACGGACGACAACCTTTCCTTGGAGGCGCTTTTTGAGCGCTTCCTCGGGGTACTTGGGATAAACCTTCATAAGGAGCTTGGACTGCATTACGTTCATGCCCAAATGAATTCGGACCGGCCGTTCGCTCGGCAGAACCGTCAAAATATTTGTGGGAATGAAACGAAATCCTCCCTGGTAGAAGACGAAGAATCCATCCAGGTCCCCTCCTGTCTGCTTCAAGTTCCCGGGTCTTAACGCAAATTGCATCGTGGGCCGGTCCCCTAGAAAGGAGGCTTCATACAGAGGCACAATCTGATTCATGCAATTCAGGAAGTCATCGATCGGGGCGTTGACGGCTTCTGGGTTTGCATACTTGGAAACCTTGGCTTGTAACAGCCCAGCCCGCGCATCCGCTTCGTAAATTTTCCTAATTTCTTCTTCCAGGTCCGGAATCTCTTTCCGATATGCCCTCGCGAGACTTGCGCCGAACCCTGGGCCGTATACATCAGTGAACCATGTAGAATTCTCGGGCATCAGGAGATTGTGAATGAGTTCATTTGCTCTTGCCGAGTTCTTTGCTTTTAGAGCATTTAGAATCTCTGCGATTTGACTCTGAAGGCCCTCGGAGGAATCGATCAAGGTCGCAGATGAAGTTTGGGGAACATTCTGCCCTGGGGATTGCTGGCCGCAGACCTGATTAACGGGCAAAAGGAGCAAGGTAAGAAAGAGACAGGTTCGAAGGGGCATGCGTAGGCCTCTCGTTTGCAATGGCAGAGGATATTCTACGCCGAAGTTGTTTTGTACCGTTTGTCGTTCTCGATTTGAGAGATTTTGTCGAGGCGGCGCTGGTGGCGGCCACCGAGGTAGGCGGTGGTGAGGAAAACTTGGACCATTTCGATGGCGGCTTCGCCGGTGACGATGCGTCCGCCGAGGGCGAGCACGTTGGCGTCGTTGTGTTCGCGTGCGAGACGCGCGGTATTTGCGTCGTGCGCGAGCGCGGCGCGAATGCCCGGGACTTTGTTCGCGGCGATGGAAATGCCGATGCCGCTGCCGCAAACGGCGATACCCAAATCCGCCTGCTTCGAAACCACGCGTTCGCCTACCGCTTTGCCGTAGTCGGGATAGTCCACGGATTCTTCGGAAGAAGTTCCCAGGTCGCTCACGGAGTAGCCGGCACTCTCCAAGTATTTCCGAATGGTTTCTTTTACGGAGAACCCGGCGTGATCCGAACCGATGGCGATACGCGGCTTGGCGGGCGCTGCGGTCATGTGTTTCCTTGAAGGAAATCGGGGGCGATTGTATATGATGAGGCCCGCGGTTGGACAGCCCTGTCAAATCAATTCATTGGTCGGATGTTCAAGGAGAAGCCATGCGCGCACGAAAAACCCTCCCGCTTGCGATTGGCCTTGCGGTTCTTTGTAGTTTCAAAAATCTGGAGGCGCAAGAAAAACCGATCGCCATTTTGCATGCCAGGTTGATTGATGGCCTTGGCGGGCCGCCTGTGGAGGATGCGGCGGTGATTCTCCAGGGGAACAAGATCATGTACGCAGGTCCAGCAAGCGGCGCGAAGGTTCCGCAAAGCTCGCAGGTGCTCGAGGCAAGAGGAAAGACCGTCATGCCGGGCCTCGCGGACATGCACGTCCACCTTACAGGAGGATGGGACGGCATCGGCACGGACCTGCTGGGCTATCAGCGTTATCTCAACGCCATGCTTTATGCCGGGATCACGACAGTGCTGGACACAGGGAATTATCAGCCTTGGGTGCTGCAGTTGCGGCAGGAAGCGGCAAGCGGACACTTGCTAAGCCCGCGAATCTACTGCACCGGAGCGATGATTGACGCGGCGGATCCGGCATGGCCGGATCTGGCTTACGCGCTGACGTCGCGGGCGCAGATTCCCGAATTCGTGCAGCGCGACAAACGCAACGGAGTGGATTTGATTAAAGGCTATGCGAATCTTTCCGACCGCATGCTGCGCCGGCTGGTGCAGGAAGCGCACAAAGAAAAAGTGCGTGTCGTCATTGACCAGTGGGAGCGCAACGGCTCCCCGGATTTGGTGCAAACAGGAATTGATGGTTTTGCGCATGCTCCGACGCGCAAGATGTCTGCCGACGACATTCAGGTCATCAAGGAACACGGGCTGTTTGTCATCACTACGCTGACCGTCGAGGAATACTCCGGCCGCCGCCGGTTTGCCGACTTGAAATTTCTTGAAGAACCTTTCATCGCCGATACGACTCCGCCGTGGTTCCTGACGGACCTGCGCGCCGAAGCGACGCGGAATCTGAGTGATGATGAGAAAAGCGAGGTGCAACGGGCCGCTGCGGGTTTCGACGAAATGAAGCGCAACGTCAAGAAATTGCTGGAGGCAGGAGTTTTAGTTGCGGCGGGAACGGACGCCCCTTATCCGGGCGTGTTTCAAGGGGAGGCTCTTCACCGTGAGATGGAATTGCTGGTGACGGCGGGATTGACACCGTTAGAGGCGATTCGTCTGGCGACGTTCAATGCGGCGCGCATCATGCATGCCGAGGAAGAATGGGGGAGCCTCCAGGCCGGACGCGTGGCAAACGTTGTCATTGTCGCGGGGAATCCGGCGGAGCAGATTAGGGACACGCGCAAGATCGAAACAGTGATCCTGAATGGGAAGATTCTGGACCGGTCCAGTCTGAAATTTGATGTCAAGCGAGATCCCGGGTTTCGCGCTGTGGGCGGGAATTTCTCATCGCCTCTTCAATAGTTGCAGAGGCGCGGGGTTCTGTCCTTATTCTTGCGGAATGCGAGTGGTATAGTTTCCGGCATCTGGCCTGTTTGTAGAAGGAGCTGAGAATTCATGCCCCAAGAGAATCTGTATACCCTGACGCTCAGAAAAAGCCTGATTGCGTCTCGCTTTTCCAGCCTGGCTTGTTTAGTCTTCCTCGTGTATCTATGTGTGAATCAGCCACTCTTTGCGCAGGAGAAGAATCCTTACGCCGGTGACGCGAAAATCGCTAGGCTCGGCGAGTACCAATTTCGGCTGAACTGCGCCTTTTGCCACGGGCTGGGCGCACGCGGAGGAGGCCGGGGCCCGGATTTAACGCGCGCGCAGAAGCGCCACGGCAACTCCGACGCGGAAATTTTTCACAACATCCACGACGGCATTGCTGGGACGGCGATGCCCGCAGCGACCAACGGCGGCATTGGCGTGGGCATGAGCGACGAAGAAATATGGCAGGTGGTCAATTACATTCGCAGCGTGGAGGTGAAGGCTCCGACGCAGCCAGCCGGAAATGCCGCGCATGGCAAGGAGCTTTTTAACGGTGCGGCCGGCTGTTCCACGTGCCACATGATGGAGGGGAAGGGAGGGCGCCTTGGGCCTGACCTAACGAGCGTGGGCGCTTCGCGCTCGACAGAATATCTTGTCGAATCGCTGCGCAATCCCAGCCGCAGGCTCGCGCAAGGCATCTTCGAAGCGATGAAGGAGTTTCCTCAGGAGTACGTGTCGGTGTCGGTGGTAACTTCCGATGGAACAAAGCTCAGCGGCGTGGTTTTGAACGAAGATCAGTTCACGTTGCAAATGCTGGATACGCGCGAGCAATTGCATCTTTTT
>DATDNK010000065.1:0-13465 GCA_036518275.1 Candidatus Acidiferrum sp. | reverse complement strand
AACAAAGCCTGCGACATCGGCGAACTCGCCCGCAGCTTCGGGAACTCCGCAAAAGATCTATGTGGTTTTGCCCTTCGAGAGTGCAGGTGCGCCCGCGAAACTCGACTGGCTGGGCGAAGGGCTCGAGGAACTGACTATCGAGCGGCTCACGGCCGTCGGAGAACAGGTCTATTCCCACTCCGGGCGCGCCGCCGAACTCGAGCGTTACGGCCTGCCCACTGGCTCCACGTTCAGCCGCGCGACCATGCTGCGGGTCGCAGAGGACCTCGACGCCGATTACGTCATCTACGGAAAGTACGCGGTCAAAGGCACGATCCTCACACTGGAAATGCGCATCCTCAGCATGAATCCTTTGGCGCTCCGTCCACCGCTACAGGAAAGCGGTCCCGTGGATTCGCTGATGGATCTGCACACGCGGCTGCTATGGCGCACGCTTTCTTCGCGCGATGGTCACTACGCCCTGAGCCTGGCAGATTTCACCAAGCGGCAGCGGCCGCTGCGGCTCGATGCCTTCGAGCAATACGCGCGTGGGCAGCAAGCCACGGACGCTGACGCCAAGCTGAGACAGCTCCACGAAGCGGTGCGGCTCGAGCCTGACTGGCCGGATGCGAACTTTGCGCTGGGCGAAGCCTATTTTGCAAAGAAGGACTACAACGCCGCGCTGGCCTGGTTCTTCAAAGTTCCCAAGACGTATGACCGCTATCCCGAAGCGCTATTTTTCAGCGGAGTTTGCCGCCTGCAATTGAATCAGGCAGACCACGCCGAAGAAGATTTCCATACTCTGCAAGAAACCCTGAAGAGCAGCGGCACGAATGGCGCTGATGCGCCGGAAATCCTGAATAATCTGGCCATCGCGCAGGCCCGGCAGGGCAAAGTGGCAGCGGCACAGGCAAGCCTGCGGCACGCTGCGGAACTGGCCCCGGGAGAGGACGACTATTCGTTCAATCTGGGTCTGTTCGCCCTTCAGGGCGATGATGCCGGAGCCGCGGTCGACTATTTTCGCGCGGCCGCCGAGCGCGAGCCCGACAGCGCAGAAGATCGGGCGCTATTGATTCTGTCCTTGGAAAAAGCTGAAAAAACCGGCGAAGCTGACCAGGAGCGCGAGGCCGCTAAAGAAGCCTTCGGGCCGAACGGATTGCCGCCGATTCGATTGGACGAAAAGGGCGAAACGTTGGCGCGTATCACGCGTATCAAGACAGAGCTGGATATGAGCGGGCTTCGCGCGGAACCGGGGGACGCTCCTGCGAGCGCCGCTTCTGCGTCTGCCGCGAGCGACACTCCTGCTGCGCGCATCCGCAGGGGAAGGCAGGAACTCTCCGCCGGAAACATGGATGCGGCCGAGAAAGAGTTTCGCGCCGCGCTCGCCGCGGACGCGGCCAATGCCGCCGCACATCGCGGTTTGGGAGAGATCAAGCGCCGTCAAGGCAAGATGGATGAGGCCGTAAAGGAATTGCAAGCATCGCTAGCCGCGCGCGACTCCGCGGAAGTGCGCACTATACTGGCGAAAATTTATCTGGAGCAGAAGAAACCAGAACTTGCGCGCGCCGAAGCGGAGAAAGCCGTGAAACTGGCGCCGAATTATGCGGAGGCGAAGCAGTTGCTCGAGCATTTACAGAATTCGAAGCCATCCGAGAAGAAGCCGGGCGGGGGTGGGGCGTGAGACCTGAACTGCGGTTAAGAAGAAAAGAGTTTCTTGAGCGAACGAGGCTGCCCGCTTTTTCTTCATTTTTCTGCGTCCTGACCGCGGCGGCAGGTATCCTTTTGCTCCCATCGTCGAGCGCCAGCGAAAAAACAAGCGGTCCGTCCGTTCTGGAATTGAAACTCGATGGCGAGGTGGAACCGATATTGGCAACCTACATCGACGAAGGCCTCCAGGACGCCGCGCAACGCCACACCTCTCTAGTGCTGATCACTATGGATACGCCGGGTGGGCTGAGCGATTCCATGAAAGACATCATCCAGCACATTCTGGCGTCGCCTGTGCCGGTTGCCGTTTACGTGTCGCCAACGGGTGCCCGCGGCGCCTCCGCAGGATTCTACATTCTTCTTTCCGCGGATATTGCTGCGATGGCGCGAGGCACCCACACGGGGTCGGCCACGCCAGTGATCGCCATTGGCGGCGCGTTCCCCATGCAAATTGACGAAGCATTTCGCAAGAAAATCAATCAGGATGCTACTGCTTTCCTGCGAAGTTTCGCGGAAAGGCGCGGACGCAATCCCGAGCTGGCGCAAAAAGCCATTACCGAGGGCAAAGCCTTCACGGAGACGGAAGCGCTGGACGGAAAGATGATTGATTTAATCGCGAACTCGCCGGACGACCTGATGCAGCAATTGGACGGGAGGACGATCACGCGATTCGACGGCGCAAAGGTGACGCTGACACTCAAGAACTCAGTGCGGACGGCTTTCGAACTTTCCGCGCGCCAGAAATTTTTGTCACGGATTGTCGAGCCGGATATTTTCTTTGTGCTGCTCATACTCGGGGTGCTCGGCTTGTATACCGAGTTCACCCATCCGGGAGTCATTGCACCGGGCGTGATTGGCGGGATCTGTTTGATCTTGGCGTTGTACGACATGCATTTTCTGCCGGTGAATCTGGCAGGCCTGTTTCTGATCGCACTGGCGCTGGCGTTTTTTATTTTGGAGGCAAAGACTTCGAGTCACGGCGTGTTGGCGTTTGGCGGCGTCGTCTCGATGTTCTTAGGAGCGCTCTTCCTGGTTCGTTCTCCGCTGACGGCAGGAGGCGTTAGTCTCGGCGTGGCGGCATCTGCCACGCTGCCCTTTGCCGTTTTTGCCGTGATTTTGACGCGGTTGGTGTTGCGTTCACGAAAATGGAAGACGGCAACAGGAAGGGAGGAGCTGATTGGATCCAGCGGCACGGTGACGACGGAGTTGAAAGCGGGCGAGGAAGGCATGGTGCGCGTCCACGGCGAGCTTTGGCGCGCGGAATCTTCACAACCGGTGCCAGAAGGAAAAACGGTTCGGATCACCAAGGTGGAAGGGCTCAAGCTGTACGTCGAGCCGGCAGAAGTAGCCAGCCCGGCGGCGAAGTAAGCAGAGTGTGTTCTGAGGAGGGGGAAGATGGAGATTGGTTTCGTGGGAATCGCGGTCATCGTGGGAATCGTGCTGATCTGGTTCTGGAATTCGATTTACATCATTAAAGAGTGGGAGCGCGGCGTGGTGCTGCGACTGGGGCGGTTGCTTCCGGAGGCCAAAGGTGCGGGCATACGTCTGGTTCTGTGGCCGATCGAAACCCTGTATCGCATCAACCTGCGCCTGGAGACGCTGGATGTTCCGCCCCAGGACATTATCACGCGCGATAACGTCTCGGTAAAGGTAAACGCGGTATGCTATTTCCGCGTGGTGGATGCCAACCTGGCGATGTCTCAAGTGCAGAACTATCAATACGCAACGTCGCAGCTAGCCCAGACCACGCTCCGGAGCATCGTGGGACAGTTTGAGCTCGATGAAATTCTCTCCCAACGCGACAAAGTCAACGCCAAGCTCCAGGTCATACTCGATACCGACACCGAACCTTGGGGCATCAAAGTGTCAAAAGTCGAAGTGAAGCAGGTCGACATTCCCGAGCAGATGCAGCGCGCCATCGCCAAGCAAGCAGAAGCCGAGCGCGAGCGCCGCGCGAAGATCATTCACGCAGAAGGCGAGTTTGAAGCTTCTCAGAAGCTCGCCGACGCTGCAAAAGTTCTCGAGACGCAGTCGTCCGCCATTCAACTGCGCTACCTGCAGACCCTGACGGAAATAGGTGTCGAGAAGAACACAACGATTGTGTTTCCCTTGCCCATCGATATTATTAACAAGTGGACCCTGGCGTTAGGGGGAACGCAAAAATAAGAAATGGGCAATGGAGGAAAACGAGGCGCCGGTGAGCGCGTACTCGAAGGCCGTCACGTTATCGGCTTGTTCCTTGGCGTGATGCTGCTTTCAGGGCTGTTTTTCACGCTGGGATACGTCATGGGAGTGCACCAGGCGGAAGCCAGCGCCGATGATTTGCCTGGAAAGCCGGAGTTGCGAGGTCCTTCGAAGCCGGAAGTCGTAACGAAACGCCCAAGCAAAAAGGGTACTGCGGAATCACCGGCGGAGACGGGAGCGCCTGCAAGTTCGGAGTGGGAGTTTTATCACGCAGGTGACAAAAGCAAGAGCGAAGACCTGCTGAAGCCGGCTCCTTCCACTTCTAGTTCCGCGACGAAGAGCGAACCGGTGCTGGTAAAATCGCCGGCGCCGCCGCGAAACACGAGTGCCGCGAGTTCAAAGGCTTCCGGCAACACTGGCGTGTCGGGCAACGGCTATTCCGTGCAAGTTGCCGCCATGCGCCGGGAAGTAGATGCCCTTGACCTTGCCAAACAACTGCAGAAGAAGAAACTGCCCGCCTATGTGCTTTCGCCGCACGGCGACAAGTACTACCGCGTGCAAGTGGGGCCCTACGCGGACCTGAAGGCCGCCGACGCCGCGCGGAAAGGCCTTGAGAGCGCCGGCTTCAAAGCCTTCGTGAAGCACTGATGCCTGCAAGTGCCGGGCTCACGCAGGTTGTTTCGGCAACCCGAGCGAAGTTACCAACGTGGCTCCGTCTGGCCATCGCCGCCATCTCCGGCGCAACGCTTTCTCTTTCCTTCGCCGGCCTGTATCTCAGCGTCTATTCCTGGGTTTGTGTGGGCGTGCTGCTGCTAGTCGTACTCGGGGCGTCTGGCCGCGTTGCATTTGCCTGCGGCTTTCTGCACGCGCTGCTGTTTGTGCTGACTTCCGTGCCGTGGATTGCGGCGGTGCTGAGCGTGCATGGAGGTTTATCGATTGCCGGCGGATGGGGCGTGCTGCTGCTTATTGCCGCGGCGTGGGGCGTGCTTGTTGGCAGTTTCACGCTGATTGTGCATCGCATCTCACGTCGAAGCATCGAGATAGCGTGCGCTGCTACGCCGTGTGTATGGGTGACGTTCGAATTTATCCGCGCGCATCTGCCGGAAATCAGTTTTCCGTGGAATTTGCTGGGCTATCCGGCTTCGGCCAACCTCGGCTTGCTGCAAATCACGACGCTCACCGGGATTTATGGGTTGTCTTTTCTTGCAGCGAGCATCAACGCGTTGCTGGCGTGGGTCGTGGCATCGAAAAAAAAGTCGGTGAGACAGCGGATCGTGATCGGAGGAGGGGCCGTCGCGATTCTTGTGATCGTCATGTTGGCGGGGCCTCACTTTGTGCCGGAAGCGAAAGGGCAACATTTTGCGCGCGCAGTGCAGCTCAATTTTCCGGAGGTGCCGGAATATCCGCAGGATTGGTTTGCGAAAAATGCTGCTCAACTCGACGAGATTGCAAAATTGAGTCTTGCGCCAAGCGCGGAGAAACCCGACTTACTGGTTTGGCCGGAGGCGCCGGCGCCGTTTTCGTTTGAGGACTCGCAATTCGCGAAAATCGCGTCGAGCCTGGCAATTCGCTTCGGCCACCCCTTCCTTGCGGGAGTCATTGAATGGAAATTGCCCGTGGATCCCCTGGACAAAGTTCCTCCGGGGCGATTGGCGCCGTACAACAGCGCGATACTCGTGGATCCGCAAGGGCAGCGCGTTTTTGTTTATGACAAAATTCATCTCGTACCGTTCGGCGAGTACGAGCCGTTTCCCCTGATTCATAAGGTGGTCACAAGTGTGTCGGAAGAAGTGGGCGGATTCAACAAAGGCAACAAATATGCTGTGGGCCGCTTGCCGAACGGGAATACCTTTGGCGTGTTCATTTGCTACGAAGCGATTTACCCCGGGGAGGTGCGACGATTCGCAGCCAACGGCGCGCAATTGTTCCTGAACATTTCCAATGACGGCTGGTTCGGACATTCCGCCGCTGCCGAGCAGCATTTGCACATGGTGCGCGTCCGCGCGGTAGAGAACCGCCGTTGGATCGTGCGCTCGACCAACAGCGGCTACACGGTATCCGTGGATCCCTACGGGCGCATCATAGAGCCTCTTCCTCCCAACGCGCGCGCCGCGGCGGATTTGCCTTATGACTTTCGAACCGACAAAACCCTCTACACGCTCTTCGGAGACTGGTTCGCGTGGCTTTGCGTAATTGTTTCCGTTATTCTGTTAATGGTTCTCTTAAAGCAGGGAAGCAAGGAAATACGCGTGTAGTCGGCCGGTTAATCCGGTCGGTCTAAAAAAACAAGAAAAGAACCTCGCAGAAAGATACAAATGATCATCGAAGACCTGCAGCATCGCTACGAAGGACTGAAACAGCGCATCTCGCTCGTGCGGAGCTATCTTTGACGCGTCGAGCAACCGCGAACGCCTGAAATCGCTCGAAGCCCGCATCGCCGAACCCAATTTTTGGAACGACCAGGAAGCTGCTCAGGGAGTTTTGCGCGAGCGTAAACGCGCCGAAGAGCAAATCGCGGCGGACGAAAAGCTCGCTGCCATGAGCGGCGACCTTGAAACGTATATCCATCTTGCCCAGGAAGAAACAAATCCCCAGCAAAGAGAAGACCTGCTGAAGGAACTGGAGCGAGAACTCGGTGCTGCAGACATTTACATTTCCGACCTGGAAACAAAAACGCTCCTTTCGGGTGAAAGCGATCATCTCAACGCCATCATGACCATCAAGCCCGGAGCGGGCGGGACCGAGTCGCAGGACTGGGCGTCCATCCTCCTGCGCATGTATTTGCGATGGGCGGAGCGAAAGGCCATCAGCGCCTCGGTGCTGGATGAAACGCCTGGAGAAGAAGCGGGCATCAAGAACGCCACCGTGCAATTCAGCGGCGAAAATGCGTATGGGCTGCTAGCCGGCGAAACGGGGGTGCACCGGCTCGTGCGGATTTCTCCTTTCGATCAGGCGGCCCGGCGGCACACATCGTTCGCCTCGGTGTTCGTGATTCCGGAAGTGGACGACAAGATTGAGGTTAACGTTCGGCCGGAAGACTTGAAGATTGATACATTCCGCTCGGGCGGCAAAGGGGGACAGAACGTCAACAAAGTGGAAACTGCGGTGCGCATCACGCACGTCCCTAGCGGCATCGTTGTGGGCTGCCAGGCGGAACGCAGCCAGCACAAGAATCGCGAGCTGGCGATGAAGATGCTCCGGTCGCGCCTCTACGACATGGAGCTGCAAAAGCGCCAAGCGGAAACCGACAAGCTCGACGAAACCAAGATGGACATTTCGTTTGGGAGCCAGATCCGCTCGTACGTGATGCAGCCCTACCAGATGATCAAAGACCACCGCACGAAGTTTGAGGTCGGCGACGTGAACCGCGTGCTCGACGGCGATTTGGATCCCTTCATTCGCTCCTACCTGATGGCCAAGAAGATCAAGGGCCGGCTGGATGTGCAGCCGGACGACAACGGCGAGTCAGAATAACGCCTTCGGCGCGGATCGTGCCCGAATCGCATGACGTGTTATGTCATGTGGCTACTGTTTGCCAAGAAATAAATCAGTCGTTTGTTTGGTTCGAGATGGAGAGGAAAACAATTTCTCATTTTTCCAGGGAGAACGAAAAAGATGAGACACTGAGGGTGTTCTAACATGATTTACTGACAAGGAGGAATCTATGCCCAACAAACAACCGACGCATGAGCAAGGACAATTGCAGCTCCAACTCTATGACCTGCGGCGCGAGGCCAAGCTACGGCAAGCCCGCGACTGGTTTACGCAAAGCTATTTCGTGGACAGTTTTGAGGACAGCCAGCGCATCGCGCCCTTTGGCTCGCAGGAAGGGACGTATTTGTTTATGGTCCTGGGGTATTGGGACCAAGCCTGCTCTTACCTAAACCACGGGCTGCTGCACGAACAGCTCTTCTTCGAAACCTCCGGAGAGTTTTTTGGCGTGTGGGAGAGGGTCAAGCCCATCGTGGCCACCGCGCGGGAGATGTTTCGCCAGAAACTCTTTCTTGCCAACCTCGAGAAAGCGGCGAAGCGCTTTGAGAAGTGGGTAGAAAAGGAATCACCCGGCTCCGTGGAAGCCATGCGCCAGTGGACGAAACAGATGCGTTCGGAGAAAGCCAAGAAGGCTACCGCGTAAAACACCTGGTTGGGGCGGGGTTCAGGGCGCGGCTAAAATCCGGAAGGAAAGGGCACGGCAAGCCGTGCCCCTACGCAGGGTGCACCCGGCTTTGTTACGCGAACATGGCGCGGACGTTGGGTTTCTTGGGTTGCGTGGCGAAGGATTTGGTCAGGAATTGCAGGAAGGGAACCATCACGCGAAAGCGGTCAACGATGGCTTTGTAGAGCGACGGCGAAGTGGCGAGGCTGGGCGGAAGCTCCTTGTACAAAATGAAGTACTTGTAACGGAGCAAGTCGGCGGCGGGATGATCGGCAGGGAAGCCACGGGGAACCCGGGAGAGTTGGGCCCCTTCCAAGTTGCCGAGTAGCTTGCGAACGGGGCGCGCGGCAAGGATGCGTCGAAACTCTTCGTGGCGCTCGGCGATGCGCTGGCGGATGGCCAGCAAATGTGCCGGCTCGGGCATGTACACGCCTCCGCCGATGGCTACTCCCTTGTGCGAAATGGCGAAGTAGTAGCCGCCTTGATGATGAGGTGCGCCGCCGCGGCGAAACGTGGCGGCGATTTGCTCTTTGTAGGGCTTTTTGTCCTTGCTGAATCGAACGTCCCGATAGATGCGAAAGATGGCTTTGTCCGGATCGGTTTCGTACTCGGGAGCGAAATCGTGGAGAGCGAGGTTCAGTGCGTCAACGAGCTGGCGCATCGGTTCTTTGACTTTTTCTTCAAAGAGTGGCTTGCGCGGCAAAAACCATTCGCGATTGTTGTTGCGCGCGAGTCCGCGGAAAAACTGCAGCGCTTCAGCTGGAAAGCCGGGGAAGGGAGAGGGCAAGGGTAACCTCCGATCGTTAATTCCTTCGTCCATCAAGCTGCTTTCTCGAACCTGATTTTAGCAGTGTAGCCCAGGGCGTAAAGCACACGGAGCAAAAGGTCCGTAGACACGTCTTTGGTGTTGCGGTTAAGGATGGCGGTGACGCGAGTGCGAGAAGTGCACGCCAGACGAGCGACTTGAGCGTGGGTCAGGCCTTTGCGCCTCACAATCTCAGCGATCTTGGAGTTGAGGTCGCTGCGAAGCTGGATTTCAGCTCCGTCGGCTGGAGTAAGACCGAGAGCTCTTGCCGGCTCTTCCGCTGTACGTCTCACAATCGCTTTAGTCCGTTTCACTTTTTCAATGTCTCATATCTGGGACATCGCGGTCAAGGGCCGCGAGGCTTAGCCTTCGGACAATTCGGGCGCGGTGGTTCCTGGGGTGTGATGGGCGGGGCAGGCGGGGCTTATTGGGGCTGGGAGCGGAAAGAACGCCGGCTCCAGCCGGAGATTTCTTATTAAGGCGACGCGGCGCCGGTGTCAGGGGGTTCGTGTATGAAAAATTTTGATAGAACGCGGGAACAGGGCCACGGCTGGCCGTTTCTTGGACTTTGTGCCAGTTTTCCCCTGCGCGACTGAGCGATATGTTTACATTGCCCAAGCCGCCCAAAGCCAAGGTGCAGCCATGAATCAAATCATCGACTGGATGCAGAGCAATTGGTACGAGTTGGGCAGCCTTACCGCCCAATTTATGTTTCTTTTTGCAGGCCTGTGGTTCGCGCGGAAAATCCTTAAAACCATGCGGGCCTCGCAACAACAGTTCGGCGCGCTACTCAAGCTTTCGATGACCAACGGGCTGGAAGAGCAGATGAAAGAGAGTGAGGCGACTCACAGCCCAACGCCAAGTGTCGTGGCGGGTCCCATGTTTACGCCCGCCGCGGACCGCGCAACAGCACCTGCGCGCAGTTCGGCCGCTTACTCGGCTTTTGAGAGACCCGCGCGGGCGGAGGCGCCGTCATTGTCGGATGAGCTGAGTGGGCGAGCAAGAACAAGCGCGCCAGTCGAGCCCACATTTACAGAGCCAACCCAGGAGTCAACTCCGTACGTGGCCGCTCCGTTGACGTTGCCTGAGGAAGAACACAACGGCAGTGGGATTGCCGCTGCTGGCCGGGGCGTTGTCCGCTGGCTGCAGACTCCCATGGCTAGCAGGAGCGGAACTTCTCCCTTGCGGAGAATCGTGCGCTGGTTGCAGGCCCCGGCTCGAAGCTAACCGGAGTTTTTCCCTCTGAGAGCTCGTAGCTATTGCGTTCACCTGCTGAGCTACGAGCTCGCGTCTTTGATGTCGTCGTGAGCCTTTCTCAAGGCGTCGCGCGACTCAGCCCGGACATTCAGGTTGGGCTTCAACAAATCGAGGGCGCGATCTAGGAGCATGGCTTTGCCGCCGGCTGGGCCCGCGCAAGAGTCGGCAACCGGCTTTGGCTTTACGCCCGTGACGTTCCACTTCAAACAAGAGAATTCGACCGGGATTTTGTGAGACAGGCGAAGAACGGCAATACAGTTGGGCAGGTCTCGGAAGTTCGAGCAAACCACTTGCAATTCTTCGTTTTCCGGCAAAAGCCCCTGAATCCGCAATTGCTTGGATAATTTGTCTTCCAAGTGTCCGTCAGAGGCCAGTTGGTCATTCGCTGATTTATAGTGTTTGATCAATTTCGCCGGGTTGACTTTGTTGTACCACGGATCGGACTTCCCGCTCGATTTGTCTTGCGTGTTTTTTTCCTGGTCGCTCTTTTCTTGTGTTTGTTTTTCTGACGTTTCCTGGGCACGCACCGCGGTAGCGCACAGCACAAGCATGGCTGCGGCAGCGGCAAGATGATTCAAATAGCCTCTCATATCTGCCTTTCGAGGGGCTTGAGGCGGACAGACTATTTTTACATCAAATCCAGCCGTGGTGTCGATAGGGATGCTTCGCGTGGCTCAAGGTTGCGGTGCAAGAATCTCCGCTGCTTCTGCGGAGCGGCGCACGGGTACGAACTCAAATTCGATCAGATCCCGCCAGTGGCCGGCCCACTCTTCAAGAAGGCGCGCCTCGTTGCACTCCATCAGTTGATAGCAGCGGTCAAAATTGGTTTCCACCCAGCTTTCTACATAATGGAGACCCTCGGGCATCATGCGGCCCTTTTCTCGGAACCGCCGATAAACCGGGGCGGCGTCGCGATTCTTGAATCTTTCAATCACCATATAAAGCATTTGAGCGCCTCCAAGCTCTAAATGGCCAGAGAATTTGCCACAAGTCATACGATATTTCCGGTCACCCTGCTAGGGACAGGAATCCACACAGCACCGTGATTTCAACGGGAGTAGAATTCAAAGCATATTACGGAACGCGGATGACAGCGACAAAAGACATTCGCTTGCGCCTCGCTGTGCCGGAAGATGTGCCGGTTCTGCGCGAGCTGATTGAAGCTTCTGTGCGCGGCCTACAAACCGAGGATTACACTCCTGCGCAAATCGAAGGCGCACTGAAAACCGTGTTTGGCGTGGATAGTCAACTCATCGCCGATGGCACGTATATCGTTGCCGAAGCTTGGGCAAATCCGGAAGGAAGCGCGCAGGATGCAAGGGCGCAGGACAAGTGGACGATTGTTGGCTGCGGCGGTTGGAGCAAACGCAAAACCCTCTATGGCAGCGATCATTGGACTGGCCGGGAGGATGCCTTGCTGGATCCCCAGCGAGACGCCGCCAAGATTCGTGCCTTCTTCATCCATCCGGCATGGGCAAGAAAAGGCGTTGGCAGCCTGATCCTTCAAGCCTGCGAAGACGCCGCGCGCGCCGCAGGCTTTACCCGCTACGAGATGGGCGCGACATTGACCGGTGCAAAGCTCTTTGGTGCCAAGGGTTATGTGCCGGTAGAGCCGATCTCCATTCCATTAGCCAACGGCGAAACCCTTCCTGTCATTCACATGGAGAAAAGTTCGTGAGCTCATCGATGTGACCTGACTCACAAATTCTGGTGACAACCGTCATATGCTCGCCCTAGTCCGTTGCTATTACATAAGCTGCGATCGCGCCGGGTGCTTGGCCTCCCCGTAGTGGCTGCCGATAGTCGCTTTCGGGTGTCCGGCGCGACCATCTTCATGAAGCCGCCATCCTCGAGAGGACCCATGCGCCCATTTCTCGCTGGCTTGTTCCTTTTACTCCCCACAGGACTCTTCGCCGACTCCAACCACGCGCCGCAGAGTGCGGAGTACTGCGGCGACTGCCACAGGGCCATCTACGAAGGCTGGAAACAGTCGGCGCATGCTACGGCCATGGAGAGCCGGCTCTTCCAAGACGCGCTGAAGATGGCGGAATCGGATTTCAATGGCGATGCCAGGAAGGTCTGTTTGCGCTGCCATTCGCCTTTGGCCGCCACGAGTGGTGACCTATCGCTGACGCGCAAAGTGAGTTGGGAGGGAATTACCTGCGATTACTGCCATTCTGTGCAAGAAGTCACGCCGACACGCGTCAATCCCGTCGCTCGTGTGGAGTTCAACGGCGTAAAGAGCGGGCCGTCGTCGGATGCCGTGTCGCCTGTGCATGGGACCCGGTTTTCCAAGATACATACAACTTCCCTCATTTGCAGCACCTGCCACGAATACCGCAATGCTCTGGGGTTCCAGGTACTCAGCACCTACTCGGAATGGGAGAAGAGCCCTTACGCGAAAAGCGGCCAGCAGTGCCAGTCCTGTCATATGTATGCAGTGCAGGGCAAAATCGTGGACGTTCGGGTCACGACGAATTCCAACGATGGCATCAATGTACACCGAATGCCGGGCAGCCGTTCCGTCGAACAATTGAACCGGGCCATCCAGTCGCAAATCTCCGCGTTCCGTCAGGGCGATAAGGTGAAAGTCGTCGTGAAATTAACGAACGTCGGAGCGGGGCATTACGTTCCTACGGGCTCGCCCATGCGCAAGCTCATTCTGGAAATTCGTTTGGACTCGTTTGGGGAAGGGCCGGGGCAACGTGTGGAACGCGTTTATGCCCGCACCACTCAAGACCAAAAGGGAGTTATGCTGCAGCGTGAGCACCTCGCTTTTTTGAAGGGGGCGAAGGCCGTCGAGGACACACGCATCGCTCCCAAGGAAACGCGCACGGAGTCGTTCACGTTTGATTTGCCCGCGGGTCGCAGAGCCCGAGTGGAAGCCAATCTCTATTATTTCTACTCACCGATGGCCGTGACAGAAGCCGAGCAAAAGATCCGATTCATGACTCTTTCGCGGGTGGTGCAATAACGGTTGTCGCGCTTCTTTGAATTCCCAGGATTCCTGACTTTGGCGCCCCTTGTATTTCCAAAGATATGAGCACACCTCACTCCTCGTAACTCAATGAAATGGCAGGTCTTGCAGGATTTCACAGGTGGCTGTAAAATTCTGCTTGACCCTGACGTTACGTCATGGTTGAACCTGCTTTCGAGAAGGAATCACCTGTGAGCAAGCTGTATCACGTCCAGGAATTTGCCAAGCTGGCGGGAGTAACCGTGCGCGCTTTGCACCATTACGACCGTTTGGGGTTGCTCAAGCCCAACCGCACGGAGGCGGGCTATCGGCTTTATTACCTCCGCGATCTCGAGCGGCTGGAACAAATTGTGGCTCTGAAGTTCCTGGGGATTCCTCTCAAGCAGATCCGGTTGATGTT
>DATDNK010000064.1:0-19402 GCA_036518275.1 Candidatus Acidiferrum sp. | reverse complement strand
AAGTCGCCGAGCACGCCAATGCGTTTGCCGCGAAGCCGTGGGATCAGCCGTTTCAACCGTGCAACGGAATGAGCGAGATCAGTGGTCATGCGGGCTGGATTCGAGTCTGCTACTTGCTCTGCTTTTCCTCCGCGATGGTAGCTTCTTCCGGGAGCATCACGGGAATCTCGTCGCGAATTGGGTAAACACGCCGGCAGGAGACGCATTTCAACCCGGACTCATCCGCCAGGAGTTCTACACGCATTTTGCACACCGGACAAACCAGTATGTCGAGCGCAAATTTCGGAATGGCCATAAGCGCCTCTCGCCGGGAATTGTCCGCCATCCAGCGCAACAAGTAGGCACTCTACCAGACGCCTTCCATGGTCAGCAAGTTGACGTTCTTTTGTAGTTGACCGAGCAGAGGCCTCGGGGGCGAATCAGCTTGACCCCGACTCTCCCCCATCGTAGCGTTTTCTTAGTGCTTTCCGGACACGGAGGCCCCGCATGCGTCACGCTTCCCGAAACCTCTCTTGCGCTCTCTTGGCATTCACGTGGCCTGTGGCCGCCTTTTTAGGTCAGTCAACGCCTCCGACTTCGCGGCAGTCTCCACAGAGTGGTCAATCGTCATCGCAAAACCCACCTCGACAAACAAAATCACAAACTCAAGCAGACCTTCAAGACGGGCAGGACGCTGTTGCCGAAGCGGCACGCAAGGCAAAGGAGAAAAAGGCGGCAGCGGCAAAGGGCAAAGTCTTCACCGAGGACGACCTTTCGAGGTTGAAAGGCGGTGTTTCCGTGGTCGGCACGGAAAACACCAAACCCACCCAGAGCAAGCCGGCCAAAGACGAGGACGCGGATGATGCCCCGAACGGCGAAAAATACTGGCGCGGGAAAGCCCAGCCAATTTTGGACAAGATAGCCAGTATCGATCAGCAGATTGCTCGGTTGAAAGAAGACATCAAGAAGTACGGAATCGGCGGCATTGATGTCACCACCGGCATGAAGGAAGGCGTCGCTTTCGTCGAAGACCGCAACGGTCAAATTGCGAGGCTGGAAAAGAAAAAGGCGAATTTGCAAAAGCAGTTAGACGACCTGGAGGAAGAGGGCCGCAAGGCTGGGGCCCAGCCCGCGTGGTTCCGCTGACGGTATGACTCGGCGCTGCATTCTTTCGCTCCTGATTCCTGCGTAACTATATGAAATGACACTGGATAGCTTTTCGCCTCAACAGCGCTACTTAGCCTCGTTTCAACCCACGGCCACCACCAACTTTTGTGCAATGAAGCACGCCCACACCAAAACTGACCGTCGGACCAGTAGTTTTTTCTGACCCGGCCGCCCTAGACTGTTTTCGAGGAGTTCGAATTCCCTCCCTGCGGGAGAACTATTGTGTACTGCGATCGCTGTGGACTGAATTTCCTGCCCAAACAGTCCGTGTGCACTCGCTGCAAGAAAGTGCCCACGCGATACTGGTTTCAATTCATGAGTTTGGTCACCATCCTGGTGGCTGTTCTCTGCAACACCGTCCTCGGACTGTTTTTACTGCCCCGGCTCGCTAACGCGCACCACGGAAGGCTTCTGTTTCGAGGTTGGTCCTGGTTCAATCAGCAAGCCGCATTTTACGGCTGGGTGCCGCTGGCTCTTGGTTTGCTTGCCTGGGACTATTTCATTTGGAAGGAAGCGCGACCCAAGCTAAAAGGTTGGCTCACGCGGAAGCTGCTGACCTTTTCGCTGGCCGCTGGCGTGGCGCCCATGATTCCTTGGTGGATTCCCGCGGGACAGCCTCCCGGCCAGTTCCTCTCGATGATTAGCAAGTACCAGGGCTTGCCTATCTTACTGGCTTGGGGCGTGGTCCTGGTCGTAACTATCGTCTTGTGTATTGATCCTGAATCCCGCGACTACCTGCTCGGCCATGGAAGAACCTTGAGTATTGTGAGCACCGGGATGCTCGTAGTGGTTCTCGCCATGACACTCATCGGCTGGTCGCTTACTTACTGACCGCCGAACCCAACAAACCTTATTGCCCGTTAGGACAGGATACTCGCAGAGGACACCTCTTCGCGGAAAGCTTTGCTGAGAGAGCAAGGCTACGCTCCAATGGACTTACACGGAGTGACTATGAAAAACCAGAAGACCCAGCTCTTTCTCGTCGCCCTGGGAATCAGCTTGCTTGCCGGAACTTCTTCCGCGCAGCAGCAACGACTCTTCAATTGGCTGCCCGCCAATGACGAGACTGTGCGCCTCGATCCGGCGAACTATCATACCGGCCGGACCTACCACGCGAACGCCGCAGGACAACGCAATCATGCGGATATTAAGGCGCAAAAGCCGGTCACCATCTTCATGACACCGGAAGCAGACTGGAACTCCGCGCTGCAGCATCCAGAAGCAATTGCGAGCCTGCGGCAGGTGTGCCTCCGCGAGCACATTGTGGACACCACGTATGTCTGCGAACTCCCGGTCGAGCCCATGACCTTGATCGTTCGCGACGAGCGCTTCAGCCCGGAGACTCCCGTATTTGCAGGACTAGGCGTCGTGCTTAATGCCGTGGACGCCACGCAAAACAATACCGCTCACGCCGTCAGCACGGACATCGCCGCGGTGTTGAATAGTGCGCGTCAGACTTCTTCACCGCGTCAATTCAAAGACCCCAACGACGTTCACATCCAGTATTACCGTTGGGATTGCGTCCAAAACTGCGTCCAACCTGAGTTTCGGTGGATGGAGCAGGTGAAGGAAAAGTATCAGCTGACTTCTTTCTTGAAGGTTTACGGTGGCTTTCAGCCGGACCATGACGGCGAGCAGGTGAGCATCAAGATCAAGTCCCCTGTGCCCATGGTCGTGGCAATGTTGCCGTCGCAAATTGCGGACCAACTGCACTCGGAGCCGGGTGCGCTCGAGACCGCGTTGCAGAAAAACTCCTGCCAACAACGTGGCGTGCAGTCCTTGGAATTCCAATGCACATTCAATTTGGCCGACGGTCCCCAATCACTGATCGTTGCCCCTGAAGCTGGCGAAAAAGTGCCCCATAAGAAGGCCGAAATCCTGATGCTGGCGGCGCGCTGCGTCGAGAATTGCCAGTTGCTGCAAAGCCAGAAGTAACAATCACAACGCCATTTCAACTTGCGGAAGCGGTCTGCGCCTTGGCCTTGGAAAGGAACGCCACGACCGCTTCACAATCAAAGTAAAACATCTGGGCACGAGCGAGTTTGCCATCGCGCAAGCGGTACAGTCCCAGCACAAGTGTGTCGATGCGGTCACCCTTCGGAGTGACGCCCTTTTGCCGCCATTGAATGACGACTTCTTCGTCACTGAAAGCGACGACGCGTGGCTCGAGCCGGCGGTCCGCCTCGCCGGGTTGCAAAGGTATCCAAGTCGTTCCCCATCCTGGTTCGTCAGGCTTTGGATTGCGCGCTCCCACGTAAGGAAGCGCGGGCGGCCAGAGAAACTCGGCATCTGGATGGACGAGATCGAACATGCGCCGCCGGTCACGCTCCTCGATGGCGCGAAAAATCTCAAGCATCACCTTCACGTTTCTCTCGCCGGCGCTCATAATGGCACTCCTTCAAAGCTGCTGGCCCTGCCAGTCATTTTTGTTTCTGGTCCGCAGGATCAGGCGAAATCATAGCATCTGTTAAATCAAAATGATTTGCTAACGGGGTGTCAAACTCTTCTCGTATTCAAAAAGCGGCATGCCGAAAAAATCCGAAGCCCTTCTAGAACGTCGATAGCCATTTTTTTCATAGAAGCGCATCGCCCGCTCAAGCGGCTCTGTCGTATCCAGCGTGACGCGAGTGCAGCAGCGCAACCGCAGCTCTGCTTCCGCCTCTCTCAAGAGTTGAGCGGCGACGCCGTTGCCTCGCATCGAAGGCAACACCGCCATACCTCGAAGGTGCCCTTCTCCTGAACTCAGAGCGTTGCAGGCTATCGTGCCCACAACCTGGTTCGCGGAATTAACGGCCACAAAAACGCTCATCTTCCCCAGCCGTTCTTGCAGCGTCTCCATTGTCAACACCGTATCGAGGAACCCTTCCGGAGTGTACCTGGTTCGGAATTCCTCAAACGCTTCACGAAGGCAATCCAGAATTCCAGGAGCATCTTCCTCCATAGCCTTGCGTATGGAAATTCCTGGAATTTGTGTTTGCATGTCCGCCTCGGTGTCGCTCAACGGAGTACAAACTACGAAAGCAAATTCCCTTCCCCAAGCTCCATTTTGGTGTGATTTCGAGAATACGGTTTAGGCTCAGTGCCCGGTTTTTCCCAACGGCGCGCCCGTAAATTACCTGTGACTTGGCAGCAGGTCCCAGATTCCCTGGTCTTCTGTGCCGAGCACCCACGACGCAAACCCGTACAGCCCTCGGTCGTTCACCAATGTATAGCGCTCTTTGAATGTCCGGGCGTCCGTATAAAAAATCCACTCGCGCTCGTCATCTCGGTAAAAATACAGCCACGCCGTCCGGTCCACGGGATCCCACTCCAGATGTCCGTTATAGGCTTTGGCCAGATCGAGTGCGTCGTCCGCGGAAATATAGTCAGCCGTGGGATTGGGCTTGTCGCCGCTCTTGTCGGGCGCCTTGATGGGAGTGCCGGTAAACCAGTGATAACCATACAAAGGAATTCCAAGCACGAGCTTCTGTGGCGGGACCACTTTCAGTGCGTAATCCAGGTTGGCGACGGTCCAATACCATCCGGCAACCGGGCCTGGAACGGTCCACGTGGTGTGCTGGTCGTAAGTCATCAGGCAAAGAAAATCTACGGACTCAGAGATAGCTTTCAGGTCATACGCGCCGCGCCAGTTTTGGTAAATCCAAGCGGAGAAGCCCGTTTCACCCGGATGTCCGGGCGCATTGGGAATCGTAGCGATGGAAAGCTGGAGATTTTCTTTGTGAAACGCGCTCGCTGTTTCGCGGACGAAATCCGATAGCGCGTCGCGATCCGTCCAATTCACGCTTTCAAGGTCCAGTTGAAAGCCGATATAGCCGTTGTCTTTGCTCGCGCGGATCATCGCCGCAATGGCCTGCTTCCGTGCGGACACATTCCCGAAAAACTTGTGAATCTCTTCCTGCGCAAACCCGCCGTTGACAATTAAAGGCATCACCGCAACGTGACGCTGCCGCGCCATTTCGAGAGCCTCTGGATTCGGACCGCCGGAAACCAAGCCGCTCGCGTCAAACGAATACCAGTTCGGAGAAAGGACATCCACCTTGTCCGCGTGCGCCAGGAAAGACCGGACAGATTTGGGTTCGCGCGTCATATAAAAGATAGATTTCGGGTGCTGGGCGTGCGCTGTACCTGCTGTAAAGAAGATCGCCAGGATGATAGTGTGGAAAATTCGCGCTGGTTTCATGCGCGCAGTCTAGCGAGTCAAAAGCCCTGCGCGCAACAAATATGCATCATCATCACAGGACGGGATGGAACACGCGCTTGGACGGTCAATGGCGCACGGCCCAAGCGAGCCCATCGGGGCCTTTCCCGGTGGGAATGCGAGTTGTTATTTCCAAGGTCTTCAAATCCAGCACTGCGACGTTGTTTTCTCCCGCAACAGCAACGTACGCTCGCGACCCATCCGGAACGATGAGAATCCCCTCGGGCTGTCGGCCAGGATTGAGGCGCTTGACCTCCTTGCGCGAGGCCGCCTCAAGGACCACGAGAGCGTGGTTTCCCAGGTCGGAGACGAGGACCAGCTTCCCATCAGGCGTGAACTTGAGACGATTCGAGCGGCCTGTCCGCACGTCGAGCGTCTGCGCGACTTTCTTCGCCGCGACGTCAATAATCGAGATGCTTCCGTCGCCTGAGTTTGCAGCCCAAAACTCGTGCCCGTCCGGGGAAATATCCCCTCCCTCCGGGCCCTTCCCAACAGCAATGTTCGTTGCGCTCCAGTTGTTGAGATCCGAGCCCCGTTGCAGCAACGTGATGGAATCCGAACCGATGTTGGACGTGAAAATCTGCGACCGATCTTTCGAGAAGACCAGCATGTGCGTGCCGTTCTGGTCGATGCCCAGAAGCCAATCCACCTGATTTGTAACGGGATCGTAGCGAGCAATCAGCCGGTTCTGTTCTGCGGTGAACCATACTTTACCTTCCACAAAAGTGATGCCGTGTGGCCGCCGCAAGGCGCCCAGGTCCACGCGGCGCAACTCCTTCTGCGCCACCAAATCCATCACGGAAATCGTATCGCCTGGCGTGCGCCGGCCATAGTTGGCGACAAACGCCAGCTTGCCGTCATCAGAGACAGTGATCTCGTGCGGCCCTTCGCCCGTCGGAATCCTGGTGGACGTCTTGAGCGTCCCGGGATCGATAATGGAGAGCATGTTGTCCTCTTTGTCGAGGACCAATAGCGCCGGCGAAGGAGTTTGCGCAGCTGCTAAACCTGAGAGAGTTACAAAAACGAAGCTGGCTACCAGACACGCAAGCAGAACTTTCGTCACCATTGCGATTTTCATGTTCCATTTCCTCTCGAAAATGCGTCCGGACGAAAGCCAGCATAATACAGCACAGGCAATCAGGATTAGGAGATCGCCAAGCATGGCGAGTCGAGGGATAATGGCCGGCGAAAAGCGATGAGGGAGAAGTCCATGAGTGAAGAAACAAAGGAAGATGGCAAAGACCAAACGAAAAGTACTGCCAAGAACCAAAACAAAGGGCTGACGCGGCGGGGATTCCTGAACCGTGTCGCCGCCGGCAGCGCAGCCGCAGCTCTTGTGCCGCGTCACGTGCTCGGCCGTGGTTTCATGCCTCCGAGCGATATGTTGAACATCGCCGGCGTCGGCATCGGCGGCATGGGCCGCCAGAACCTGATTAACCTGGCCAGTCAGAACATCGTCGCGCTCTGCGACGTGGACTGGGACTACGCGGACAAGGGTTTCGAGCGCCTCGATACAGATATCCAAAGATTGCGCGACCGCCTTGCGAATCCCACCGCCCCACCTGCTGCAGGCCACTCTCAAGCGCCATTCGATCCCGTGAAAGCCAAGACGCGCCTGGACAACATGCTCCACCTCAAAAACGAGCATCTTCCCAAAGCTAAACGCTATAAAGATTTTCGCGAAATGCTCGACAAGCAGAAAGACATCGACGCTGTGCTCGTCGCTACCGCCGACCACATGCACGCGCCCATCGCGCTGGCCGCCATGGAGCTGCGCAAACACGCTTACGTGCAAAAGCCCCTCACCTGGTCTGTGGAAGAAGCGCGCAAGATGGCGCGTGCCGCGAAAGAAGCCAAAGTCGTCACGCAGATGGGCAACCAGGGCCATTCCCTCGACGACGCGCGTACAGCCGTCGAATACATTTGGGCCGGCGCCATCGGCGAGGTTCGCGAAATCCACATCTGGACCAACCGCCCTCTCGGCTTTTGGCCCCAAGGCATTCCTCGTCCCGAACCACTGAAAGAGCCTGCCGACAAACTTCGCTGGAACGGCCAGGGTGTCAATGAGCGCCTCGCCGCAGCGATAGCAGGTAACTATCCTGTCCCGGACACGCTTCGCTGGGATCTTTTTCTTGGCGCGGCCGCACCGAACATCGCCTACCACCCCATCTACCATCCCTTCAACTGGCGCGGCTGGGTGGATTGGGGAGTCGGCGCCATCGGCGACATGGGCGCACACTTGATTGACCATTCGATGTGGGCTCTGAATTTGGGAATGCCCACGAGCGTTGAAACGATATCAACGCCCTTCAACGGCGCGTCCTATCCGCACGCCACGATGACCTTCTACGAATTCCCCGCGCGCGGACCACTGCCGCCCGTGAAGCTCACTTGGTACGACGGAGGCTTGAGACCCAACAAGCCCGAAGAACTGGGCGATGAAGAACTGAGTCAGGAGGGCGGCGCACTGCTCATCGGCACCAAAGGCAAGTTGTTGCACGAGACCTACGGCATGCACCCGCGATTGCTGCCTAAGTCGCTCCACGATTCGTTTGGCAAGCCGCCGCAGAAGCTTCCGCGCATTCCCTTCGAAGCTCACGAAATGAATTGGGTGGACGCTTGCAAGGGCAAACAGGAAGCTTCCTGCCCATTCGAATACGCCGCGGGCCTCACCGAAGTGATGCTGCTCGGCATCGTGGCCCTGAAAGCTGGGAGAAAGATTTACTACGACGGCCCCAACATGCGCGTCACCAATCTGCCGCAAGCCAACGATTACCTCCGCCGCGAGTACCGCCAGGGCTGGTCCGTCTGAACAATTACGCCAACGGGAACTACAAACCTTTCTCAGCACGGAATTGCCGCACGACCGCAACAGCGTCCTGGTGCTGCGCATCCACCGCGTAATTGAGTTTGCGAATATCGCTCGAGGACAGTTTCCCGCCCAGATCCGCCAGCGCCACGCGCAGTTGCGGAAACCGCTCCAGCGTGGACTCGCGCACGATGGGCACCGCATCGTACGGCGGAAAGTAGTGGAGGTTATCTTCTAAAGCCACGAGCCCTAGCGCGTCAATCAAGCCATCAGTCGAGTTCCCAGCCACAACGTCTACCTGATGGTCCACAAGCGCACGATAAATCAGCCCCAGGTCCATGACCTTTGGCAATTCCGCAAACTGGAGATGGTAGCGCGCGCTTAGGCCCGGGAAACCGTCGGGGCGCTCCAGGAACTCGTAGCCCACACCCACGCGCCATTTCGCGCTAACGGAAGCAAGGTCCGACAGCGTTCGAATGTGCAGATTCTTGGCGTCGTCCCCGCGAATCACCATCGCAAAGGTATTCTCAAAGCCCAGCGGCTCCATCACTTCCAAATGAAATCTCTCGGCATAGAGTTTTTTCACTCGATTGTAAACGTCTGCGGAACTCCCTTGCGGTTTCTCGTTGAGAACAGTGGTCAGCGCCGTACCCGTGTATTCGACGTACAGGTCCAGGTCCCCGGAAAGCAGCGCTTTGTGGACCAGCAAAGTTCCGCCAAGGTTCGTCTTTCGAATGACCGGAATGCCCGTCTTCGCCTCGATGTGCTGCGCAAGAAGTTCGGCGAGCACCACCTGCTCGGTAAAGAATTTCGAGCCGATAGTAATTTTGGATTGTGAAGCGCTTTTGCAGCCAGAAAAGAAAAGAACGTTAAGCAAGCTAAAGAAACAAAGGATTCCTGTTGCGGGGCGGCGCATGTTCACACCACCCTTAGTCGCCGTTCCAGCAAACCGAGGAGAAAATCCGCAATCAGAGCCAGCAGCGCAGCCGGAATCGCCCCCGCCAGAATCAGCGAATCACTCACCAGCGCGACGCCGCGAAAAATAAAAGTGCCCAGCCCCCCCGCCCCAATCTCTGCTGCGATGGTCGCCACCCCAATCGTGATGATGGTGGCAGTCCGAATCCCTGCAAGGATGACCGACAAAGCGAGCGGCAAGCGCACGCGAAACAAAATTTGCGCCGGCGTCATGCCCATGGCCTCCGCCGCTTCTAGGACCGCAGGATCAATCCCGCTAAGCCCCACGTACGTGTTTCGCAAAATAGGCAAAAGAGCGTATAGAACCAATGCAACAATCGCTGTACGCCTGCCAATCCCTCCGATAAACGGAATCGGAATCAGCAGGCCAAAAAGCGCCAAGCTCGGAATGGTCTGAAAAACGTTGGCGATGCCAATTGCCACTGCGCGTAGCGCGGCCCGCTGCACGATAAACATGCCCAGCGGAACTGCAATGAGAATCGCGATCAGCATGGCGATTACCACGAGCGCCATGTGGTCCAGCGTCGCAGCCAGGATTTCGGCGCGATGCTCCGCGAAGAACGACCATTCGCTCAAACCAGGATTCATGCGGGCGCTCCAGAATTTGTTTCCAAAGACGCAGCGAATGCGCGCACTTCCGGGTGCTCGAGCTTCAGAAATTCCCCCGGAGACGCAATGGCCACAATCCGGCCCGCTTCCAGCAACACAATGCGGGAAGCTAAAGCTAGCGCCTCCCGCAAATCATGCGTGACAAAAACGATCGTTTTTTGCAGCCGCTGCGCCAGCGCACGGAACTCCCGCTGTAGCTCCGCGCGCGTGACCGGATCAAGCGCGCCGAAAGGCTCGTCCATCAGCAGAATCGGCGGATCCGCAGCCAGCGCTCGCGCCACACCAACACGCTGGCGCTGCCCTCCCGAAAGCTCGCGCGGGCGCCGGTCGGCAAACTCGCTCGGATCTAGTCCTACGAGGTAGAGCAGCTCGCCGACGCGCGCTGCCGTACGGCAACGGTCCCACCTTTCAAGCGACGGTACCAGCGCGACGTTTTCTGCCACCGTAAAATGGGGAAACAGCCCGGCCTCTTGTATAACGTATCCGATTTCACGCCGGAGCCGAATGTGGTCCCATTCTACAGTCGTCCGCCCTCGCACCAGCACCTCTCCTTGTGACGGCATTAACATGGCGTTAATCAGCCGCAGCAGTGTGGTCTTGCCGCTGCCGCTTCGTCCAAGAAGTACCAGCGTTTCCCCAAATGGAACTGTCAAGGAGACGTTGCAAATCACACCACGCTTAGAAATATCGTTTATGTGATACGACACATCACGAAATTCGATGAAATTCCCCGAAAAATCTTCGATCTTCGTATTCATTTCGATTGACAGCCCCAATTCCCGGCGCGAACATACTAATGTAATTCGCCTCCCGACGCCGATTTTTGGCGCATCCTTCTGTGGGGCTAGGCATCAAAAGAAGGGGTCAACGCCATGGGAGCACTCGCCGCAACCGCTATCCGTATCCGTCACGACTTGCATACCCGCCTGCTTGACGCCCGCAATCGAACCGATGAACTCTTCCGGCTGGTTCGTGAAGACGCCCTGTACGACCGTCCTATCGCCGAGCGCCACCGCATCATTTTTTACGTTGGCCATGTCGAGGCTTTCGACTGGAACCTGCTTTCCTGCCGCGCCTTTGGCTTGCGCTCCTTCCACCCGGCTTTCGATCAACTGTTTGCTTTCGGAATCGACCCGGTTGGCGGCGGACTGCCCGCCGATACGCCGAGTGACTGGCCTACGCTGCAAGAAGTGACCCGCTACAACAGGCGCGTGCGCGAAGAACTCGACCATGCCATCGAACACGCCCTCGAACGCCCCGAGGAAGGCCATCCCCACCTGATGCAAATGCTGCACGTCGCCATCGAGCATCGCCTGATGCACGCGGAAACGCTTGCGTACATGCTGCATCGTCTGCCTGCAAGCAAAAAGATTTGTGGCCCGGAGAAGGTCGCGTGGAAAGCTCTGCGTGTGAAGTCCCGGCTTGTCGAAATTCCCGCGGGACGCGCCACGTTGGGAATTCATGATACCAGCCAACAGGAGTTCGGCTGGGATAACGAATTCGCCGGCCACCACGTAAACGTTCCGGAGTTCGCCATCGAGAGTCATAATGTAACCAACCACGACTTCTTGCGCTTTATACAAGCCGGCGGCTACCAGGATCGCTCGCTTTGGAGCCCCGAATCTTGGGCCTGGCGAACCAAACAGAATATTGAGCATCCGATGTTTTGGAGGAGCGAGGGCAACCTCTGGCTGTTTCGCACGATGTTTGGCGAGATTCGCCTTCCCCAGGAATGGCCGGTGTACGTGAGCCACGCTGAGGCGGCAGCCTACGCAAATTGGCTTGGGCGAAAGCTGCCCACCGAATCACAATTTCATCGCGCGGCGTACGGCACTCCGGACCGCGACCAGGAGCGGAGCTATCCTTGGGGTGAGGAGGCGCCGAGCAGTCGCCACGGGAATTTCGATTTTCACTCTTGGGACCCGTCGCCCGTAGGTGCGCATCCCGCGGGAGCGAGCGCCTTTGGCGTCTATGACCTTGTTGGAAACGGCTGGGAGTGGACGCGCACAAAGTTCGCGCCGTTTCCCGGGTTCACGCCGATGCCTTTCTATCCAGGCTATTCCGCGAATTTCTTCGACAGCCAACACTATGTCGCGAAAGGCGGGTCGCCCCGCACTGCCGCGTGCATGTTGCGCCGTTCGTTCCGCAACTGGTTTCAACCGCATTACCCGTACGTTTACGCAACCTTCCGTTGCGTCGAGGACTAGCCGCCGGCCCGCTTGGGAGACTGACGATGTCGACGCCTGCTCTATCGCTGCGCCACGTGTCGGAATTCGCGACCGACGTGCGCGAAAGTCTCACCAAGCCCGGACAGCGCGAGCTCCCCTCGAAGTATTTGTACGACGAAGTCGGCTCGGTTTTGTTCGAAGCCATCTGTGTGCTGCCGGAGTACGGCCTAACGCGCGCGGACACGCGCTTGCTGCAGAAATATTCCGCGGAGATCGTGTCGCGCATCCCGTCGCCTGTACGTGTGGCGGAGTTGGGCAGCGGTTCAGGAAAAAAAACGCGTTGGATTCTGGAAGCGCTGTCGCGGCGCCAGATGACCTATTACTACCCCATCGAGATTTCGCCTCACGCGCTGGCCGCGTGCGAAAAAGAATTGGCGCAGATCGACCTCGTGAGCGTCCTCGGGTTCGAACAGCCGTACCTCGAGGGGCTCCGCTCGGTCGCAGAAGGGCGCGGTGAACGCGACCACGTTTTGGTGCTGTTTCTCGGAAGCACCATCGGCAATTTCGACCGCGATGCTGGTGACAGATTTTTGCGAGAGATGCGGCAGATTTTGCTCCCAGGCGATGCGTTGCTCCTCGGAACCGATTTGGAAAAAGACGTGGAGTTGCAGCTCCTGGCCTACGACGATTCGGCCGGCGTCACTGCAGCGTTCAATTTGAATTTGCTCGCTCGCATCAACCGCGAACTCGGCGCGGATTTTGACTTGAGCTGTTTCCGGCATGAAGCCCGCTGGAATAACGCGGATCGCCGCATCGAAATGCATTTGCGCTCGACGTGCCGCCAGAACGCACGGATTCCCGCCGCCAACCTGCGCGTCGTCCTCAACGAAGACGAAACGATTTGGACCGAAAGCTCCCACAAATACAAAGCGGAAGAAATTCCTGAGATGGCGGCGCGCACGGGTTTCCGCTGCGATGCCCAGTGGATCGATGAGCAGTGGGCCTTCGCCCAAAACCTACTCCTCGCCGAATGAACCTCGGCTCACAGGTTTTCCTGGCAACCAAATCCAACCCGATTCCTGCTTAACGTCATCAAACAAGACTCATGTGGAAACTTTGGGCACCTCCAACGCGTCAATGCCTTGCTGGCAGGAACAGTAAGGACATAAAGTAGAGAAAGACTCGATGGTAAACCCGGTTAGAAAAGGCTTCTGCAAAAAATCTTTGGGCCGAACCCTCTGGGCCGGTCCAAGCGTCCTCTTGCTTTGCGCTTTACCGGCTCTCGCACAATCTCCGCAAACCCCTAACGCCCAGGGTGCCACACCCCAGGAGCAAGCTCCGGCGCAAGCTTCGGCAGGAACGATCAGCGGAACCATTGTCGATCGGACGGGAGCCGTAGTACCCGGAGCCCGGCTGAAATTGTCGCGCGAAGATTCTTCTCCCAGCCAAGAAACGACGTCCGACAACGATGGACAGTTCTTCTTTGCCGGAGTCGCGCCCGGTCCCTTCCAGCTCACAATTACATCGCCGGGCTTCACTACGCAGATCTCCACGGGAACGCTGCATCCCGGCGAAGACTTCACAGTGCCTCCGGTCCAGTTGGTCGTTGCGACGGCTGCCACGGAGGTGAAAGTTGCGATGACCCCGTTCGAGGTAGCCGAAGCCGAGATCAAAGACGAAGAGAAGCAGCGCGTCCTGGGAGTGATTCCCAATTTCTATGTCACGTATAACTCCGCGGCTGCTCCACTGAACCACAAGCAGAAGTTTGAGCTGGCGTGGAAGGCCACCTTGGATCCGATCAACTTTGGCCTGACCGGAGCGATTGCGGGAATTCAGCAAGCGACCAATGCGTTCAGCGGTTACGGCCAGGGCGCGCAGGGTTATGCCAAGCGCTACGGCGCCTCCTACGCCGACTCTGCCATAAGCACACTTATCGGCGGAGCTATTTTGCCTTCGATTTTGAAGCAAGATCCGCGATATTTTTACAAAGGGACCGGAACGCGCCATTCCCGGTTTCTGTATGCGATCGCCAACGCAGTAATCTGCAAAGGGGACAATGGGCGCTGGCAGGCGAATTACTCCTCGATGCTCGGCAGCCTCGCCGCGGGCGGCTTCTCCAATCTTTACTACCCCGAGTCGGATCGCGACGTGACTGTGACGTTTGAAAATGCTTTCATCGCCATTGGCGCCAATGCCGCCAACAATCTTCTGCAGGAGTTTCTCATCCGCAAGCTGACCCGCAATCCTCCGACTTACACGCCCGCCACTACCGTCGCGTCCCAACCCTAGCTGCAAGACGACAAAGGTGGCTGCGGCTTTTGCGGTGAGCCATTGGCGTGGCGCAGCAATACGGTAAATTCCGCGCTGGCCCACGCAGCCCGCGGTCAAGTCCTGCAGTCTTTGTCGCGGAGCTTTCTCAGAACCCGTAAGTTGTGCAGTCTCCGCCCGCTAACGGTGATTCAGCTGCACAAGCCAGAAGAATGACTCTGTGCGAACCGGCCTAGGTCTTAGGAACGCGGTACCAGCTCGCAATGCTGAGCACGAAGAACAGCACAGCACCGTGAAGAAAACTCAAGTAAGAAATGGAACTGCCGCCGGGCAGACCCAGGAACGGTGGAACCCTATTGATTGCAGTGAGAAGTCGGAAGATCAACGCGAGGACCGTGCTAATTAAACCTAGCCAATAACCGATCGCGGAGAGCTGTTTTTCCATTCTAATCTCCTGGATTGAAGTTTTGTAAGGTTCGGCCCGTGTTGGGCGTACGCTACTCCTGTTGAACCAGGGCCGTCAAGGCAGATGCCCGAATGACAAAAATAGATCCAAAGACAAAGAGCAGAGCCAGGAATGGCTGTGGCATGACAGATACCAGGTGGCGTACTGGCGACGATGCCGGCGGGCCCGGCGCTACAAAGGAGCGAGCAGCGCCGAGGGCGTTATTTCTGTTGAGAAGCGATTTGTGCCAGCGCGGAATTCAGGGCCTCTACCACCTGCTGAGCAGTGGCAAGCGGCAGATGAAAATGATGGTCGGCGGAAGCCAGCAGCATGGCGTTAAAGGGGCCAATTTGCCGGTCACCGCTGGAGCGGAAGTCGGTGCGGACCAGGACGATGGGTTTTTTGCCGTAGGCATAACCGCACTCCCAACTTGTGCCGGAGTCGGGGTCCGGGCCGTCCATGATGGCAACCACCACGTCGGCGGCGTCAAGGAGCGCGCGGTCGGCCTCGAAGATTGTGCGCGCCGTTCTTTGTGAAAATTTGTTGTCCTGAGGGAGGAAAACCTGATGCCCGGATTGAACGAGGAGCTGTTCGAGTTGCTTGTTCCAAGCGCGTTCGGCGGAAGTGAACAAGGGAGCTGCGATGTAGATTTTCATTCAGGTTCTCCGGAACTTGTCGTGAGCTGCTATGGGTGGACTCGGCAGCGCAGATTTTAACAGCATCCCGACTTGGTGCGGGAGAAGGCGCGGCGCCGTTTAACGGTTCAGTAGGCGTCGGGGCGGAGGCCGAGGAGAGCTTCGCCGCCACCGGCGACTGACGCGGCGACCGCTTCACGCTGAAGGTCGTTGGCCTGCTGCAAAAAGCAGTAAATTCCGGGCGCGGGCGGATGGCATCGAGCCACGGGTCGCGCACCATGGCGGGATAGCAGAAGAAACCGTGATTGATGGCGCACGCGAGCGTCTCCAGGGCAAGGTCGGGTTCACCCAGGAAGCTGAGCTGCCGCGACAGGTAATAAATTCCTTCGGGATCGCGGAACGTGGCTTTGCGTAGTTCATCGCAGGCCCGCAAACTCTCCTCTCGGTTGCCTTCGAGCAGCGCGCGCAAGAATGTCAGGAAGAGCTGGCGGGTCGGTAAGCATGTCCAACCGCGCGCCCGCCACAATACGGAAGAAAGGAAATGGCGCAATTCACAAGCGATCAGATGATCAGAAGGATTCGAGGCGCCAGACAAGGCGGGTGGACCAAACTTTTTGCGTGGTGAGCGGAGGGCGCCAGACGGCAAGGATCTGCGAGCCTTGATAGACACGCTCAAAACCTTCTTCCGATTCAGAAACGGTTTCGATGGGCGCGACCCAAAATCCTTCCGACAAAGGCGCATGCAACGAGACGCGAACGCGCTGCCAGCCGTCCTCCATGCGCAGGATGGGTGCAGGAAGCGTTCCACTGAAGCGAAGATTCGCGTGGCCGGCGGGAGTTTCGAAAAAGCGGTCCGGTTCGGTGGGCGCAAGAAGGTTGATGATGGATTCGATCCCGACGGCAACAGGTTTATTGAGCAGTTCTTTCAATTTTAGCCGGATTTCGCAAGCGACTTCAAAACCGTTCGGACTCGGATTGAACGAAAAATGTTTGAAGAGGAGGAGCCTCGGCGCCGTGGCCTTCGTTTTTTCGTGGAGAAGAAGCGAATCCGCGCAGAACAGCTCTGCGCTGAGAGCAGCGGAATTCTTCACCGTGAAAACGCTGCCGGCAAACGCAGCATCCTCGTGCAGTTCGAGAGCTTCGTAGTCGGCCTGTGTGCGCGAAGGATCGAAAATCAAAATGCGGAAGGCGTGGCGCGGCCAGCGGTCGTAGCGTAGAAATCGTTCGAGGCCGGGCTCTTTGACGCGGGTTTGTTCGTGAATGGAAGCGACCGCGCCGGTGGCACTGGCTCCAGCGGCCTCGCGCAAACGCGTGTGGTAAGCCTCCGGCCGGCGAAACATGGAATTGATCAGGGTAGCGGGAGCGGGGCGAAAATCAAGCGCGGCGATCGTGCCGCCGTCGCTGGGCTTCAGAAGCGCCTGAAATTCTGGTGACGTGAAGAGCAGTTCGCTCGCGCCATCGGCGTCATAGTCGAGCATTTCGACGCGCGGCGCAGATGCACCAGGAGTGAGGCGGTCGGCGATAGCTTCCGCGCGAATGAGATTGCGCGCGGGATCGGTGCGCAGGTGCGGCGCGTAGATCCCGCCGAAAATGCCATGCCAGTAAGCGTCATTGCACTGTGCGCGCAAAAGTAGGTCGCGCGCTTCCGCCAGTTCGTTGGCTTGTTTTGGGTCGAGGCAGGCGGGCGCGGCGGCAATGCGCGCGGAAACGCGCAGCATTTTTTTGTGCAGCAGGTTGGACTCGGGGTACTTGCGAAAAAAGCCCCGCCACGAGCCGCCCCGCAGGAAACCCAGCACTTCCGGGCGCGAACTAAATTCCTGAAGCACGGCATGGTAACGCTGCCGTACGCGTGTAGGGAACACCCATTCCATCATCTCGGTGTAGGAAGCGGTGGGAAGGTCCGCGCGCCCCAGCGGAGTGTGAGAGGCGAGATACTCGCCGGGAGTGCACACGTTAAGCCAATCGGAATTTTCTTCCAGCGCCGAAAAAAAGTCGGCGAGCCAGCCGTTTTTGTAACAGTGTTCGTGTGTGCCGGGCCAGACGCCGAATTTTTCCATGTCGTCGCCCATAGCAGCTACGCCGCCCGGATGCGTGCTGGCGGAATCCCGCAAATAGGTGATGACATCTTCAACTTTGCCGAAAGGCACGAGGTAGCGCAGCGCCTTCTGGCCGGGATAGAGCCAGACGCTTTTGCCGCGGTCTTCGGCGATGTAAGCGCCGAAGAGCTCCTCGGGCTCGAAGCCTGCGGCGAGGAAGTGCATGTCGTCCACGAGAGTGTAGGCAACATGGGCGGAAGCGAGAGCGCTGGGAAGTTGCGGTTCCCAGACGCGCTCGGCGAGCCAGGCACCCGAGGGACGCGAACCAAAATGTTTTTCGAGATAGCAAGCCAAGCGGGTGATTTGCTCGCATTGGTCTTCTGGGGGAATCGAGACAAGGATCGGTTCGTAGAAGCCGCCGCCGACAAGCTCCACCTGCCCGGTCTGCACTAGACCCTTCAGGCGGTCAAAATATGCGGGACGATGCTTTTCGATCCAGATGAGAAGCGGCCCGGAATAATGAAGGCCAACGTGAATGCCGGGATGTTTTTCGAGATGTTGCAAAAAAGGAAGATAGGAGTCGTCGTAGGCCTTTTCGAGAACGTGCTCAAAATTGCCGCAGGGCTGGTGAGCGTGGATGAGAAGAGCAAGATGGAAAGTCTGCGGCATGGGGACAGTTTTTTCTCGCTACTATGATAGCAAGCTGCGCCAGTTTATGAATTCAATCCGCAGATGCAGTGCATTGAATACGCGAAGGGGGCGGGCAGGAAATGCAAAAACAGATCGTCAAGGAGAAGTGTGCTTGAGAATCCAATCAGAGACGGTGCTAAGCGCTTCCGGGGCAAAGGTTTCTTCGATGCCGCCGAATTCGGTGGGCGAGCCGGTGGGAGCGTGCTGAAAAAGATGATTCAAGCCGGGAAGTTCTTTGACTTGAAAGTCCTTGTTCCCGCCTTCCTGAAGAGCTTTTCGAATTTGCTCGAGATTTTCTTTGGAAGCGATCTGCAAATCCTTGTCGCCGTTCAGCGCCAAGACCGGGCATTGCATTTTCTTCAGTGCAGGAACGGGATCGTAATCGAGAAAAAAGCGGAACCAGGGCAAGGTCATCATGCGCGCCTGGGGCTTGAGCACGGTCGGAGGCAACGTCGTGCTCATGCCGGTGGAGTCGACGAGGTCGGTTAGTTTGGCCTCGAGGACTTCCGGATCCTTTTCCGTGCGCGCCAAGGCGTAAGACTGCCGATTAAAGTCGCGCGCTTTGGCGATGCGGTCTTCGTTGAAGCCGGCGACTTTCAGAATCATCTCGGACTGAAGCAGCATGACATCTTCGCCCTTCAGGCCGGGAGCCGCAAGCAGTACTACCCACGCTACGTCTGATGACTGTGAGGCAAGCATAGGCGCGATCATTCCGCCTTCGCTGTGGCCGATAAGGCCGATTTTGCGCGCGTCAATTTCTTTCCTGGATTTCAGATACGCGAGCGCCGTGGCCGCATCGCCGGCGAAATCTTCTGTGGTGGCCTGCTCGTAATTACCGGTGGATTTGCCAATGCCGCGTTTGTCGTAGCGAAGAACGGCAATGCCTTTGCGCGTGAGATGGTCGGCGAGCACGAGAAAGGGGCGGTGGCCGGCAATGTTCTCGTCACGATCCTGACGGCCCGATCCCACGATGAGAATGGCTGCGGGGTACGGCCCTTGGCCCGAGGGGAGCGTCAAAGTTCCGGCCAGGGAAACTTGCGTTTTCGGATTTGCAAAAGTCACTTCTTCCTCGCGGTAAGGGTAAGGTTTCGCAGGATTTTGCGGACGAATGAGCTCGAGCAGTTGATCCGACCTTTGAAACTTCAGATTGCGCGTGATACCGCCCTGCGTCCACGTGCCGTCAATGGAGGATTTTGCCGCATTCAAAGTACCTTCGAACACGCCATCGACGACGGGAATTTCAAAGTGAAAGACGTTCAGCTTCTGGCTGACTTTGACAGCAGGAAGCCCGCCGATACCCATATCGGGACTGTCGAGGGCGGCAACGAGCTGCTTCTGGTCGTCGTGCGTGACGTGGAGCTGAAAGCGCAAACGCAGGCCGTTGGCTTCGAGCGCCCCTTGCCACACGCCTTCCGCGCTGGCG
>DATDNK010000063.1:0-19318 GCA_036518275.1 Candidatus Acidiferrum sp. | reverse complement strand
GTCGCGGGGATTTTGAAGGCACAATTGCGGAGTTGGACGAGGCGGTCAGGCTGGACCCGCGAGGCGACGCCACCAACTATTACGTGTTGGGAGTTGCCAACTATAATGCTAAGCATTACGAGGATGCGGCCAAAGCATTCAGCAAGTGCGTCGAGTTTTCGGGAAACTTGCAATCCACGTGCAAGGAAGGCGCCGAGAAAGCAAAAAACATGACGACCGACAAACAGGGTGTCTCGAAATAGCTTTGCAATTTGCGGATGATACGTTGTAGGTACTAAGGAGCTGCACCGAATAGGAGAAAAGGAATGAGCAGAAAATCAATTTCTTGTTTGGGGGCATTGACCATGGCTGGACTGCTATTTGGTTCTTGCGGAATCGCTGTGGCACAGGGCAGCCAGGGTTCTCAGAGCGGCCAGGGAGGTCAAAGCCAACCCCCGGCTCAGTCTAGCGACAAACCTAAGACCCCGGAGGTTACTCCCTTGTCCCTCGATAGTACGCCGCCCCCAGTGAACGCCGAAGAAGATGCTGCCTTCAAGGCGTTCCAGGCAGTGCCGATCAGCGACACAAAACAGAAGATCCAGGCAGGGGAGGCTTTTCTCCAGAAATACCCGGAGACTCGCTATAAGTCCGGCCTGTACGCCCCGCTGGCTTTTGCCTACTTGCAGGACGGCCAAGTGCAGAAGATGCAGGAGTACGGCGAAAAGCAAATTGCACTGGTGCCCAACGACGTGTCCACGCTCGCGCTCATGGCGCAGACGCTTCCCCGCAGTATCCACTCGGGCACTCCGCAGACGGAAGCCGCTCAGTTGCTGACAAAAGCCGAACAGTACTCGAAGCAGGCCATCGAGATTACTCCCACCATTCCCAAGCCTGCGAACATGACTGACGAAGCGTTTGCCGCTGCGAAAAACCAGGACCTGGCCATGGCCCATAGCGGCCTCGGATTGGTCTACATCCGCCGGGGAAAAAATGCGGAGGCCATCACGGAGCTCAATGAGGCCGTAAAGGTTGATCCGAACCCCGACCCCGTGAATTACTACCTCTTGGGTATGGCCAACAAGAGCACTTCGCATTTCGACGACGCCGTCACGGCTTTCAATAAGTGTGCGGCCATGGCGGGCCAGATGCAGGCTGCCTGCAAAGCGCAAGCGGAGGACACCAAGAAGAAAAGCGCTACAGAGTTGAGCGCGCCAAAGTGAGCCTGGCGGCCCGCGTGCCAAAATGATGCAAGAGACGATGCGCATTGCCGATGCGGCACTCGAGGAGCGCCTGGGTCACAAGTTCTCGAATCCAGAGCTGCTTGATAGAGCACTGACCCACAGCTCGGCCATGCCGGAATTGCGCGGAGCAGACACGGAAGAAACGGGAGATTCGACGTATCTGTCCGATAACGAGCGGCTGGAATTCCTGGGGGACGCGGTCCTCGAGTTGCTTGCGAGCGAATACCTCCTCGCGGCTTTTCCCGGATGGGCGGAAGGTCAACTTTCCAAGAGCCGGGCTCGCATCGTGAATGCAAGTTCCCTGGAGTCGGCGGCTCGCCGTCTGCGCCTGGGCGAGCACCTCCGGCTGGGGCGGGGGGAAGAAAAAACCGGCGGACGCGAGAAACAAACTCTGCTTGCGGACGCGTTCGAAGCGGTGGTGGCTGCTGTTTACCTGGATGCCGGACTGGGCGCAGCGCGGGAATTGTTGCAGCGGGTTCTGTTTGAGCAAGCTCTGGAAGAGCGCGGCGAGCGCATCGCGGAATCGGACCACAAATCCGCGCTGCAAGAATTTCTTCAGGGACGCGGGCAAACGCCGGCGGAATATCGTCTGGCGGGAGAGAGCGGTCCGGACCATCAGAAGACTTTCCAGGTAGAAGTGTGGATTGGCGGAAAATGCCTGGCGAGCGGCGAGGGCAGCACGAAGAAAGAGGCAGAGCAGCAGGCTGCACGAAGCGCCCTGGAACAGCTCGCGCGAACGGAAGGGAAAGGCTGAGACGGAATGCCTGAACAAACGCTGGCGCCAGCCCAAGAAGCAGCCCCGGTGGATAAGCCGGAGGAGCAGAGGCAAGAAACCACTCTTTCCGAATATTTGGAATCTCTCCTGGTTACCGTTATTCTCGCTCTATTCGGAACGACCTTCATTGTGCAGGCTTTCAAGATTCCCTCTGCATCCATGGAAGGAACCTTGATGATCGGCGACCATCTGCTGGTCAACAAATTCATTTTTGGCGGCACCGGCGCCTGGTACGACAAATTCCTGCCTTACCGCCCACTCGAGCGAGGCGACATTATCGTTTTCAAGTTCCCCTATCAGGAACATCAGCACTTTGTGAAGCGCGTGATCGGCTTGCCGGGAGATCGCGTGAAACTCGTGGACCAGGCCGTCTACGTCAACGGCAAGCGGCTGAACGAGCCGTATGTCGTCCACGATCCTACGGCTCGCTACGACCCGCTAAATTACAACTTTCCTCCTCCGCCGCGTCAGATGATTGCTTCGGGACTTCAGCCCGAGTGGGCTCGGGATATGAAGAACTTCATGAAGGGCGATGAAATTGTTGTGCCGCCGGGGAAATATTTTGCGATGGGAGACAATCGCGACCAGAGCTGGGACAGCCGCTTTTGGGGCTTCGTGGACCACGACGCTATCATGGGAAGGCCGTTCTTGATTTATTGGTCGGTCGAAGCCAAGAGCAGCGATTACAGCGGAGAGAGCACATTCTGGTCGCGGCTCGAGGGAGTATTCAGCACGCTCGTGCATCTGCCTTCGCGCACGCGATGGAGCCGGATGCTTCACACCGTGCACTAGAATGGATCAGGTCTGCCCTGAGTCCCCGAAGCTACCTTTTTCAGAAAAACTTCCTTAAGCTTTCGAACGACATGAGCAAGCTCAAAAAATGGTGGAAGGCGGGGGCCGCCGTTGTCGCAGCGGTGGTGGCCTTACAGGTAGTGGTGTCTTTCCTGGCGCGGACTCATCGCGTGCACGCTTATCTCACCGCGCATCTCGAGCGAGCTTTTGGACGGCCTGTCGACGTTGGCAGTTTTGATGCGCGCATCTTGCCGAGCCTGCAGCTGTATGCCTATGAAGTTACCGTCAGCGAAGATCCCGCCTTTGGCTACGAATATTTTCTTCGCGCCGAGCACTTGAGTGCGGGTTTGCGCTGGTCGGGCTTGCTGCGCGGCCATTTTGAATTTGGGACTCTGTCCTTTAGCAAACCAAGCCTCATTCTGGTGCGTAACTTTCACGGCCGCTGGAACCTTGAACGCTGGCTGCCACCCGCGAAGGCCGCTTCTTCGCAAACAACCCCAATTTATGGGCCGCCTTCTCCAGCCCCTCCTGTGAATCACTTGCAACGAATCAAGTTCGATGAAGGGCGAATCAATTTCAAGGATCAAGATGAAAAGTTGCCTTTCGCATTCACTGGTGTTTCCGGCAGTGTCGATCAAGTTTCTCCGGGCCGCTGGGAACTTCAACTTGAAGCGCAACCCTGGCGAAGCGGTGTTCTGCTGCAATCGACCGGAACCATCCGTGCGCGCGGTGACCTCGCTGGTACTTCCGCTCGCCTGCAGCCGGCGCAGATCGCACTGCACTGGAGCGAGGCTTCGCTCGCCGATGTCTTCCGTCTTTTACATGGTCAGGATTATGGCCTCCGCGGTGTATTCACTTTAGACGCGACGGCGAAGAGCACCGCTGCCGTAGATGATGGCCCCGGCGATTGGACCTACGCCCTTCAGGCACGTGCGCGGCAGATTCACCGTTGGGATTTGACCGAGCGCGCGGACAATCCTGCTTTGAATCTGAACGCCAGCGGGCGATGGAACGTCGGAACCGGGACTTTGCTCGCTGAGCAGTTTTCCGTCGAAGGGTTGCGCTCGAATTTGCGCGGAAAGTTTCGCTATGCCTCTGAAAGCGCAGCGCCGATGGAATTGCGCCTGGATTCAATGGGCATTCAAGCTTCGGACTTGCTTGCCTGGTATCGCGCGTTCCATCCCGATGTTGCTGAAGGCGTCACCACCAACCAGTATTTTACCGGCGGAATGATTCTGCGCGGTTGGCCCCTTTCTATGGAATCCGCCGCACTTTCCAGCAATGGCGGCACAGTCAGAGTGCCGGGGATTGACGAACCACTCCGAATTGGTCCCGTGAACGGCGGCCGCGAACGGTCAAATCTGGTAATTGGCCCGGTGCACATCGCCCTGGGCGGCGACGCTCACGACGTCATCACTCCAAAGAAACGACGCGCGGTTCTGGCAATGGAGAATGCCGCAGACTTGACATATACACAGGACTTAAAAAGTTTTGAAGGAAGCATCAGCATCGAGGGAAACATTTCAAAGGCCGAAGACTTTCTAAAACTTGCGACAGCCATGGGCCGGCAAGTGAATCACGGCTGGGAAATTACCGGTCAGGCTACCGCTGCCGCACAATGGTCCTGGAAAGAGCCCTTTCATGGCCATTGGAATGGATCGGTTTCTTTCAATAAAGGATCTTTAACCGTCGCGGGTCTGAATCAGCCCTTGAATCTTGAGGAAGCTACCTTGGGCTGGACCGACGGGCGGCGCACGGCCGGCCTCCTAAGGGTTGAAGGCTTTGGCGGAAATTGGATGGGAGGCATCGAGGAAGGGCCAAGGACCGATGAGGAAACTCCTCCGAATTGGAAATTCGATCTGAGTGTGGATCGCCTGAATGGCGCCGAATTGGATCGCTGGGTGGGGCCACGCTCGAGGCCAAACTGGCTACAGCGGTTGCTGCACTCTTTCTTGGGTGAAGTCACGCCGGCGACGCCTGCCAGCGAGTTGGTGCGGCGCGTCGATGCCGAGGGCCAGCTCCGTATAGGTCAGTTGACCATTGAAAAACTGAAACTGGAGAATGTTGTCGCTGAGGGATCGCTGCATGACTTAAAGCTGGATGTTCGCGACTCAAAAGCAGAATGGGCAGGCGGCCAGGTCCGGGCAAGAATCAATGCCAGTTTCCTGCCGCGCCCGAGTTATGACATCAGCGCGGACCTCGACCGCATCAATCTCGCGAAATTGCCGGGAACCGGGCGCCTCGCGGACCGGCTGAGCGGCCTGGCTTCTGGAAACTTGCAATTGAAAACCAAAGGAGTCGGCCGAGATGAATTGTTCCAAAACCTGGACGGAAACGGTGTCGTGAATCTGAAAAAGGTCGAGCTGCGAGGCTGGGACTTGCCGGCCAGCGTTGCCGACGGCGCTGCGCACTCCGGAATTTCCCGTTGGCCGGCGGGGGAATGTTCTTTTTTGATTCGCAATCGCAGCATGGTCTTGCAGTGGCTGCAACTCAATGCGGGGAGCGAACAAACTTCCGTGGAGGGCACATTGAGTTTCGGCTCGGAAGCGGAACTGAGCGTCTCCGCCCAGTCACGGGAAACGAACAAAGCAAGGCCAAAGAAGGCCTCCGCAAGAGGGCATATCTTGAAAATCTCCGGGCCGCTTGATGGGTTGCAGTTAACCATAGAAAAGGCCCCGCAGCCGCAAGTCGTGAATTGAACTTTCGAATCTTCAAGCCTTTTGTTGGATGCGATAATCATGCGGTTTTAAAGGAGGAAAGGATGAAGCGTTCTGCCTTGGCGGTTGCTTTGGTCGCGTTTGCCTTTTGCGGAGTCGCAAGCGCACAAAAGCCGTTCACCTTGGAACAGACCCTGAGCGTGCCTTTTCCATCGGACTTGACGGCGGCGAAGAACAGCAACCGCATTGCCTGGGTTTTTAATCAGCAGGGCAAGCGAAATATCTGGGTTGCCGAAGCCCCGGGCTTTGCCGCACGGCAACTCACCAAACACAGCGAGGATGATGGCCAGGAACTCTCCGAGTTGAGTTTTTCCTTCGACGGCAGCGTACTTATCTACGTTCGCGGCGGCGGCAAAAACGCAGCAGGGCAGGTGCCCAATCCCACGAGCAATCCTGCCGGCGCCGAACAAGCCGTTTGGGCCGTGGCTTGGGCAGGGGGCGATCCCAAACGCGTTGACGCCGGTCATTCGCCGGATGTTTCTTCCCGCGGCACCATCGCCTTCGTCAAAGACGGCCAAATCTGGCTCGCGCCTCTCAACAGCTCGGAGAAGCCGCAACAACTTGTAGTGCGCGGTCAGAATTTCGAGCCCCACTGGTCTCCGGATGGCAGCATGCTTGCCTTCGTTTCCGCGCGCGGCGATCACAGCTTCATTGCCACCTATGATGTGGCCGCTAAAAGCATTCATTACATCGCGCCGACGGTAGATTCCGACAGCAATTTTGTCTGGTCGCTTGATGGCAAACGCATTGCCTTTGTGCGCCGTCCCGCGGAAAAACGTGATTCGCCGCAAGGCTTTTTCATTGCCCCGGATAAGCCGCAACCGTGGGCCATTTGGGTCGCGGACGCAGCCACAGAATCGGCAAAAGAGATTTGGCGCAGCAGCGCAACGCCCCAGGGTTCGTTTCCTTACATGGCGGAAGACACCGGCGGAGGCGTCTTGAATTGGGCCGCCGACAATCAATTGGTGATGGCCTCAGAAGAAGACGGCTGGCAGCATTTGTACGCGCTGTCTGCCGACGGCGGCACACCCAAACTTCTCACTCCCGGCACCTGCGAGGTCGAGCAGTGGTCGTTCACTCCCGATAAGAAGACCGTTCTGTTCAATTCGAATTGCGGCGATATGGACCGCCGCCATTTGTGGAGCGTTGACATCTCTTCCAGCTCGCCAGGTCAATGGACGCGCGGTACGGGAATCGAGTGGAGCCCCGTTGTGTTGAGCGATGGCCGTACTTTGGTCTATATCGGTTCGCAGGCTACGAGCTCCGCAAGAATTTTCGAGACCATTCTTGCTGCCGACCGCATGACCGGGAAGTTGGCACCTGAAACCTGGCCCAAAGATTTTCCTTCCGAAAGCCTCGTGACTCCCCAGCAAGCCATCTTCAAATCCACCGACGGCCTTGAACTCCACGGCCAATTATTCATTCCGAAAGAGGCCAAGCCGGGTGACAAGCGCCCCGCGCTCATTTTTCTTCATGGCGGCCCGATTCGCCAGATGCTTCTCGGCTGGCATTACATGTACTACTACTCGAATTCCTACGCCATGAATCAGTATCTTGCGAGCCGTGGCTATATTGTTATCGCGCTCAATTACCGCAGCGGCATCGGTTACGGCCGCGCGTTTCGCGAAGCGCCCGGACGCGCCGGTCGGGGCGCCACCGAATATCAGGATGTGGTCGCCGCGGGAAAATTTCTGCAAAGCCGCGCTGATGTCGACCCTAAACGTATCGGCCTGTGGGGCGGAAGCTACGGCGGCTACCTCACCGCGCTCGGTCTCGGCCGCAACTCCGATTTATTTGCTGCTGGCGTCGACTTTCACGGCGTGCACGATTGGCCCACCGACAATTGGGACGGCAAGAACATCCCGCCCGAGCTCACCAAACTCGCGCACGATTCTTCTCCCGTCACCGCCGTGGACACTTGGAAGTCTCCCGTCCTCTTTATCCATGGCGACGATGATCGCAACGTCTATTTCACGCAGACCGTTGACCTCACGGCCCGGCTTCGCGAGAAGAGCGTTGAAATCGAACAACTCATTTTCCCTGACGAAATTCACGATTTTCTTCTCTACCGCAGCTGGCTCGCGGCCTATCACGCCGCAAGCGATTTCTTCGACCACCACTTCAAAGCTGGGGAAAAGTAAAACTTGTTTCCCGAATGGAGCCTCTGCGTAAACTTTTCGCGGTACCCTGAATCTCGTGTCTATTTCCGTGAAGCGTAAATTCATTCTTGCCGCGGCAGTCTCCTTTCTTGTCTGCCTCACTGCGACATCGAGAGAGCAGCGCGCCAACCTCCTTCCTAAACTCAAGCCCGGCCAAACTCTCACCTACCTCATCCGCTACCGCAGCACGAAAAGCGTCAAGACCGAAAGCACTCTCGTTGTTCCTTTAGCTCCCACAGCTTCGCAGACCGACACACACGGGTTGCTGCGCATCGAAATCCTGGATTTGCCGCAAACCGGAGGCAAGCTCGCAATTCATGCGCGAAGCCAGTTTCTAAACGACGACACTGACGCGGCCTCTGCGAAACCTGCCAGCGACAAATCGAAATCCACATTTCCGCCGCTCGCGCCCCAAGGCAATCCCGTCGAATTCACCATCTCGCCCAATGGATTCGCGGAGAAAATTATTGGCCTCGACACTCTAACTTCGGATCAGCAGCAAATCTGGCAAGAATGGTTGGCCCGCTTTGCCATGGCCTGGACCCTTCCTGCTCAGCGCGCAAAGATTGGCGACAAATGGAAAATCGAGCAGCCCGAGCCGGCTGCCTCTCCCATCGCTACGTTGACTTGGGCGCGCGATTCTTCTTACGTCCGCGACGAACCCTGCGCTCCCGCGCAGCTTTCCATCAGCGGAGAAGTAACGCCTTCAAACGGAACCACAGGCATTTGCGCTGTGCTTCTTACCACCGCGAAGCTCGTGCAAAAGTCTTCGCCCAAGGACGCCACTCCGGAAGACTTCAAGCTCCATCAGCTGAAAACCATGGGCACGGCCAAGGGTTCCAACGAAATCATTACCTACATTTCGCTCGCCACCGGTTTGGTCGTCCGCGCCACGGAAGATGCCACCCAGGAAATGGACGTTGTCGTCGCCAAAGGCGATGGCTCCAACGCCGTGCGCTACAACGTGGACGCCAAGAGCCAGGTGGAGGTTTTGTTACTCACACAAACCCAGGCCTCTCCCGCGCACTAACCGCGCATCTAACCAGCTTCGCCCTCTCTTCCTCAAGCCATGCGGATTGCCTGCTGGAGTATAATCAACGTTTCTGCCTTGCCCGGCGAACCGGCAGGAGACCCTCTCGATGAAATTCAAGCTGCGCAGCACCTACCAGCCCCGCGGCGATCAGCCTGCCGCCATCGATCAGCTTTTCAACGGCGTGGAATCCGGCGACAAGCACCAGGTCCTTCTCGGCGTCACCGGATCCGGCAAAACGTTCACCATGGCCAAGGTCATCGAGCAATCCAATCGTCCTGCCCTTGTTCTGGCTCACAACAAAACTCTCGCCGCCCAGCTCTACCACGAATTCAAATCGTTCTTCCCTGAAAACGCCGTCGAATACTTCGTCAGTTACTACGATTACTACCAACCGGAAGCCTACGTTCCGTCCGCCGACCTTTACATCGACAAGGAAGCCACCATCAACGACGAGCTCGACAAGCTCCGCATGAGTGCCACGCGTTCGCTCTTCGAGCGCCGCGACGTAATCATAGTTGCTTCCGTCTCCTGCATTTACGGCCTAGGCTCGCCCGAGGCCTATTACGGCATGCTGGTCATGCTCGAAAAAGGGCACCAGACATCACGCGAAGCCCTTCTCCGCCGCTTTGTGGACATTCAATACGAGCGCAGCGAAGACCTTCGCCGCGGCACCTTCCGCGTGCGCGGCGACATGATCGAGATTTATCCCACTTACGAAGATCAGGCCTACCGCATCGAAATGTGGGGCGATCAGATTGACACCCTGCGCCAAATCGATCCGCTCACCGGCGAAGTTCGCGCCGGAAACGAAGACCTCTCCCGCGTTCCCATCTATCCGAAAACCCATTACGTGATGCCGCAAGACCAGCGCGACCGAGCCATCGTCGGCATTCAGGAAGAGCTCGAGTGGTGGAAAAAAGAACTCGAGAAGCAGGGAAAATTTGTCGAAGCCCAGCGCGTCGTTCAGCGCACCCTTTTCGACATCGAAATGATGCGCACGATCGGCTATTGCCACGGCATCGAGAATTATTCACGCCATCTCAGCGGCCGTTTGCCCGGCGAAGCGCCGCCAACCCTGCTCGATTATGTTCCGCAGGATTTTTTGCTCTTCATTGACGAATCCCACCAGACCGTCCCGCAAGTGCGCGGCATGTTTCATGGCGACCGCTCGCGCAAGCAGACGCTGGTCGACTACGGTTTCCGCATGCCGTCCGCGCTCGACAATCGCCCGCTCACTTTTGAGGAGTTCGAGCACCGCATGAACCAGGTCATCTACGTCTCCGCGACGCCCGGCCCCTACGAACTCACACGCGCTGGCGGCGTAGTCGTCGAACAAGTCATCCGCCCGACGGGCCTAGTGGACCCCGAAGTGGAGATTCGCCCTGTAAAAGGCCAGGTAGACGACCTGCTTGAAGAAATTCGCATCCGCGCGGAGAAGAGTGAACGCGTCTTGGTTACCACGTTGACGAAGCGCATGGCCGAAGATTTGTCCGAATATTTCACTGAAGTCGGAGTCCGCTGCCGCTACCTTCACTCCGAAGTCGAGACGCTCGACCGCATCAAAATTCTACGCGACCTGCGTCGTGGCGAATTCGACGTGCTCATTGGCATCAACTTATTGCGCGAAGGCCTCGACCTGCCCGAAGTCTCTCTCGTCGCCATTCTCGACGCCGACAAAGAAGGCTACCTCCGCAGCGCCACTTCGCTCATTCAAACCATCGGCCGCTGCGCCCGTCACATCGAAGGCCGCGCCATTCTTTACGCCGACCGCCGCACCGATTCCATGAATCACGCCATTGACGAAACCAATCGCCGCCGAGCCAAGCAGGTGGCCTACAACAAGGAAAACAACATCACGCCCATGTCCATCGTGAAGTCCGTGGACATGGAGCTGGCCCGCATCGTCGAAGCCGATTACGTCTCCGTTCCTGTGGACGACGCCTCTCTCGATGCCGCCGCCGCTGGCATCAAGAACGAGCAGCAGCTTGCCGAACTGCTTCAGCAGCTCGAAAAGCAAATGCGCGAAGCCGCCAAGAAGTTCGAATTCGAACGCGCCGCCCAACTCCGCGACCGCATCCGTTCCCTCAAGCAAAAAGATATGGCCGGACTCTTTTCCCGGGAATCCGATCCTGCGCCTGGACCTGTCGAACAAAGCTCCCGAACAGCGGGATCGTAGCCCGTCCGTGCCGGCCGATCCCTACGCCAAGACTGTAGTCCTTGAGACGGAGCGCCTCGTCCTTAGCACGTGGCAAACCTCGGATTGGATCGCTTTTCGTCTCATCGCCACCGACGTCGAAGTCATGCGCTACATCACGGGCGGCGTGCCCTGGACCGACGAGCGGATCCAGGCGTTCGTGAATCGCCAGGTCGAGCTATTTTCGGAACGAGGTTTCTGTCGATGGAAGCTGCTCTTAAAGCCTGCTCAGGAAATGATCGGCTTTTGCGGCGTGGGTTTTTGGGGCGATTTGCTGGATGTCGAAATTGGCTGGTGGCTTGCGCGCCAATATTGGGGCCGTGGCCTCGCGACAGAAGCTGCCCGTATTGCATTGCGCGATGCGCTCGAACGCGTGGGGCTAGACCGGATCATTTCCATAGCCAGGCCGGCAAATGTCGCTTCCACTCGCATTATGGAAAAACTGGGCTTCAAACTCGAATGTGAATTCCAGAAAGACGGCGTGCCTCTGGTGCGGTATGCAATTTCCCGTCCGCAGAACTAAACCACTCCTTTCTTTAGCTCCTCCAGCGGATAAAACGTATCGCGCCACACAATTCCGCCCTGCCACAGCGTCACCACCGTCGATCGAAGCAACATGTAGAAGAACAGCGCCGCTCCCAGCGGATGCGTCAGCGCGTATAGCGGCGACACGCGCATCACCCAGGCCACTCCTACTTGGAAACTCAACGCAATCACCACCGCAATTGCACTCATCGCCCGAATCCATCCATGACCAAACACAACACCCGCAAACGGCAGGATGTTCATCATCACTAATCCTACCAGTTGTCCAATCACGATCCTCAGGTCATATTCCGCTCCCGCAAAAAAGTTCTTCGTTACCCCACGAACCAAATTGCCCAAACCCGCGTGCCACCGCACTGTCACAGAATCTTCCGCCACGGCACAGCCTGACCGGAATCCCGCCTCCTTCACGATTTTTCCCAACTTCATGTCGTCAACCACTTCCATCGCCAATCTTTTGTGTGTTCCGCTCGTTTCGTACGCGGAACGTTTCAGCAATTGAAAGGCTCCGACTCCGATATATCGGGAGGACCGTGGATTGCTGACTTGCGATGGATTCGCTGCTAGGTGAAAGCCCAGCCCAAAAAACGTGATGAGCACCCTTTCCCAGAACCCCACCATCTCGACTTCACCCAAGAGCGCCAGATGATCCAGATCGCGCGCCTTCACCAGCGAAAGCACGCGGCGCAAAACGTCTGGCTTGAAACGCACATCCGCGTCCGTGAACAACAGCCATTCGCCCGATGAACCTTCGTACGCTTTTTGCAGTCCATGCGGCTTGCCCAGCCAGCCTTTGGGCAGCTTATCGACATGCACAACGCGCAGCCGGGAATGCGTTTTCGCAAACTCATCGAGGATTCGCCCCGTCGCGTCCGTCGACCGATCATCCACGGCCACAACTTCCAGCCACGGGTAATCGATCTCCATCATCGTCGCAAGCGCGCCGGGCAACTTCTCTTCTTCATCCCGCGCCGCAAAAAGAATGGAGATTCGGGGACACTCCGCATCCGGCGCAAGTGGAAAATCTCTAACCCAAGGGAGGTGTATCGCTCCGTAAGCAACTCGGAGGCCGTACCCAACCCAAAATGATGCAATAACTCCGAAAAGAATGAGTTCAAAAATGTGCAGAGCTTCTTACCTCGGAAGTAAATGACAAGGGGTTGTTTTGATGCGGGCAATGGATTCAGAATTGTTTTCGCTGGTCACGAATCACCAATCAAGAGCCATGAATCGCCACGCGATCAATTGGTCTCAACGCTACCTCAGGTTATGCTAACACGAGATGGAAAAGACTCTGGCCATCGTGGGGGCGGGCCGCGTCGGGCGTGCGCTTGGGCGCCGGCTCCGTGAATTGGGTTGGAAGATTGGCGTCGTCGTTGCGCGGACCGAAGCTTCCTCACGCCGCGCGGTTCGATTCATCGGAGCAGGGAAGCCGCATGGCGGACTTACGCGTCATGTTCTTTCGTCGAGTGTCACTCTAATTGCCACGCCAGACGATACCATCTCAGGTGTGGCGCGCGAACTCGCCCGCATGGGCGGGGAGGAACTGCTCGGTAGAGTCGTTCTTCACACGAGCGGCGCGCAGGATTCGCGCGTGCTCGCTCCGCTAAAGGAATCCGGAGCGTCTGTGGGCAGTATGCATCCCTTGCAGACTTTCAGCGGAGTCGGCGTCCCAGACCTCGCAGGAAAAGTCTTTGCCGTGGAAGGAGATCTCGTGGCCGTCCGCACTGCAAGGCAAATCGCAAGAGCGCTCGGTGGATCGCCGGTGCAGATTGGCGCAGGGAAGAAAGTTTTGTACCACGCCGCCGCCGCGCTTGCTTCCGGCCACGTTCTCGCCTTAATGGAAGCGGCCACTCAGTTGCTCATCTCGCTTGGCATAAAGCGCACTGAAGCTACGCGCGCACTTCTGCCGCTGACGCGCCAGGTCCTGGACAATTTCGAGCGCGTAGGCCCTCGCGCGGCATGGACAGGACCCCTCGCGAGAGGAGACTATAAGGTTGTAGAGTCACATCTGCGCGCGCTGCGTGATTCGGGGGAAGAGGTTGCACTTGCCTATGAAGCTTTAAACCGGCTCGCTGCTCGCGTGCTCGCTCAGGACGCTGCCGAAACCATCGAGGAACTGGAAAAAATCTCTGCTGCATTGAAACCAAAAGCCAAAGCTCGAGGGGGACACGGGTGAACCGACTTCAGATCGCAATTGAACACAAGAAACTAGCCAACGGCCTGCATGTGGTCGTCGCTCCGGATTCTACGGCGCCAGTCGTGACCGTAGGCGTGTACTACAAAATCGGTTTTCGCCTCGAACCGCGCGGGCGCAGCGGCTTTGCGCATCTTTTCGAACACATGATGTTTCAGGGTTCCGCGAATGCTCCAAAAACGCAGCACATCAAGCTGATTAATTCCAGCGGCGGAGTGCTGAACGGCTCGACCAGCTACGATGTGACGAATTATTACGAAGCGGTTCCCTCGAACGCGCTGGAACGCGTGCTTTGGCTCGAAGCCGACCGCATGCGTGCCCTCAAGGTCGACGACGAAAATTTGAAAAATCAGCGCGACGTGGTTAAAGAAGAAGTTCGCGTCAACGTCATGAACGAGCCTTACGGAGGATTCCCCTGGTTAGACATGCCTCCCGTGGCCTTCCGGAATTGGGCCAACGCTCACAACTTTTATGGTGATTTTGCCGACCTCGACGCAGCCCACCTCGGTGATGTTCAGACGTTCTTCAAAACCTACTATGTCCCGAACAATGCCGTGCTTCTCATCCTAGGTGATGTTAAAGCTGCTGAGGGCATGGCGCTTGCCGAGAAATATTTTGGCGGCATTCCTCCTGGAGCCGCGCCTGCGTTTGCCGATCCCAGCGAGCCGGAACAAACCGAAGAGCGGCGCGGCCACGTCGAAGAAAAGTTTGGCACCTTGCCTGCATTGGCCATCGGCTATTTAGTACCCAAACGGCGCACTGCGGATTGGTGCGCCATGGCGCTGCTGGACCAGGCGCTCCATGGTGGCAGGGCTGGCAGAATCTACCGCGAGTTGGTTGTGGAAAAGCAAATTGCCGTGGAAGCCGACGGCGGCATCGACGATCTTTTCGGATACAACGGGCCGACGCAGTTGACCACCAAGATTTTTCATAAGCCGGAGTATTCGGGCGATGCCACGCTCGCAGCCTTCGATGCCGTCATTCGCGAAGTGCAGGACAACGGGATCAGCGCCGACGAGCTCGAGCAGCTCAAAGTGAAATGGCGCTCGGATTACTACGCCACTCTCGAAGGAGGACGCGGCGGCTACATGCCGAAGTACGGTTTGATGCATTTGCTGGCCTGCTTCACGCTTTTCGACAACGAGCCGCAGCTTGTGAATACCATCCTCGACGGATTTCTTGCGGTGACTCCCGAGCAGGTTCACGCCGCGGCAAAGAAATATCTGCGCAATGAAAAGCGCGCGATTGTCTTCCGCAGCCCGAAGGCCAACGTCAAGGAGGCCGCGTAATGGCCTCCCGCACCGTGGAAGTAGCCGTCGGAGTACCCGCCCTCGCGCCGGAACGCGAAGTCCCCTGGCCAAAGCGGACCAAAACGCAGCTTTCCAACGGTTTGGAAGTCATTCTCGCGGAATCTCACACCATTCCTAAGTTTCATGGCGAGCTATTCTTCCGTTCTGGCAATGCCATGGTTGCGGACCGCGCTCCTGGCCTCGCGGAAATGACCGCCACCGTGGTGCGAACAGGCACGCAAAAGCGCGCCAGCCGCCAGATCGAAGAGGATTTGCGGCGCATCGGCGCCGATCTGTCGTCGAGCGCGGGATCGGACATCAGCGCAATTTCCTTTAGTGGTTTGTCGGAATTTGCCGAACCCCTTCTGTCTCTGGTGCAGGAATTGGCGCGCGGAGCTTCGTTTCCTGAAGCGGAATTCGAGCGCGAGCGGCGTCAGAAACTGGAGGAAGTGAAGCTCCAGCGCACGCAACCCGGTTTTCTCGCGAGCGAGAGGCTGCGCAAAGTTCTGTTTGGCGCCCATCCGTATGCCATCATCGCGCCGAGCGAAGCCCAGGTCGCGGGGTACAAGCTCGATGATTTGAAGAACGTCTATCGCGAATTCTACACGCCGCAAAACGGGATCCTCCTTCTCGTCGGCGATTTCGAGCCGCAAGAAATGCTCAAGGCCATTGAAAAAGTTTTTGGCGCCTGGAACGGAGAAAAGCCCGAACCAAGAGCTTTTGCCCCTCCGGCGAATCCGCGCGGGCGCCGCGTCTACCTCGTGCACATGCTCGGAGCAGTGCAGACGCAGATTCTCGCGGGATGCCACGCCATCACGCGCAAGCATCCGGACTGGGTCAAGCTCGGGCTTACCAACAGTCTTTACGGGGGCGCTTTCAATTCGCGTTTGGTGATGAACATCCGCGAAGACAAGGGCTACACGTACAGCCCGCGCAGCGGCGTGACGGCTTTGCAACAGCACGGCTATTTTTCCGTTTCCGCGGCGGTGCGCAACGATGTCGTGGCCGCGTCGCTCACGGAAATTTTCTACGAGTTGGACAAGCTGCGTTCCTTACCAGTCCCGCCGGCGGAATTGGCCGACGCGCAGAATTATTTGAGCGGCGTTTTTTCTCTCGGCCTCGCCACACAAGACGGCTTGCTCACGCAATTCTCCACCGTGGCCCAGCACGACTTGCCTGACGATTACCTCGAGACGTATCGCGCCAAAGTGCGTGCCGTGACCTCCGAAGAGTTGCTCGCGACCGCGAGAAACTATCTCGACTCGGCCAACATGCAAATCGTGCTGGCTGGCGACCGCGCCCAAATCGAATCGCAAGCCGCGCTCTTCGGCGACCTCGAAATCTTCGACGCCCAAGGCAATCGGGTTTAGCCGTCGGTCGACACGAGCCGCGCTATTATTGACTTAAGTATATGTTCGCTGCATAATGCCACCACCATGGCGTGGCGCTGTCCAGTTCTGCGCGTCCTTCTTTGCTTTTCCTTGCTTCTTTTTCTTTCCGCGAGCCTCAGTGCAAATAAAAAGAAGCCGCCGGCGAAGCCGGTGAACATTAATACGGCAAACGCCGAAGAACTTCAGCAGGTGCCGGGAATTGGGCCAGCCACGGCGCGGAAGGTCTTGCAGATGCGCAAGTCGTATGGGCCGTTCAAGAGTGTTGACGACTTGCTGGCCATTCGCGGGCTCGGAGAAAAACGCCTCGACAAAATGCGCAAATACTTGACTGTCGGTGGTCCCTCAAACCAAACAAAACCCGTGCGCCCACCGAGGACATCACCGATCAAAGGCTCCGTCAATCTGCGCGAGAACATCGTTCACATCGTCGCGCTCTTCAGCAGTTAAGACCCCGTGATCTTCTCTCAATACGCGTCTTAAAGCGATTCGAGATTCTCCTAAAAATTCCGTGCTGATGTTGCCTGACGCTGTTCGGCTGGCATGATCGACCGCTTGGCTCAATTCTTTTGCATGTCTTTCCCCAAGCGTTTTCGAGAGGGATTGCAAATACTGATAAAGCTCAGCATTGCTAGAAAGGGTTTTCATAGCACCTGGTGAGTGGGCTTGGGGGATTCGACGCGGAGGGGGACTTGGTCGGCAATGGTGATGCCGTAGCCTTCGAGGGCCACGACTTTTTTGGGATGATTGGTGAGGACGCGAATGTTCTTGAGCCCGAGGTCGATCAGGATTTGCGCGCCGATGCCGCTTTCGTGCTGAACCATGCGCTGGCGAGCGGGCTCGCGATCGAGCTGTCCACGCTTGTGAAAATGAATTTGCGGGAGCGTTCCTGGATCCACGGGAGGATCGACGGAGAAGCCGCGGCCAGTGTGATGGAGATAGAGGAAGACGCCGCGGTTTTCCTTAGCGATGGCTTCGAGGGACCGGGGGACGAGTTCGCTGCAATCACATGCGGTGCTGCCAAAGACGTCGCCAGTGATGCAGTGCGAATGGACGCGCACGAGCGCAGGTGGAGTGCCTTCGAGATTGCCGCGGACCAGGGCGATGTGCTGGTCGTGGTCCACCTCGCTAAAATAAGCAATCATCCGGAATTCGCCGAAGCGCGTCGGCAGAGTCGCTTCTGCCACGCGGCGCACATAGCGCTCGTGCTGCATGCGGTATCGAATCAAGTCCGCGACCGTGAGCATTTTGATGTGATGTTCCTTGCAGAATTCGAGGAGCTGCGGCACGCGCGACATAGTGCCGTCTTCGTTCATGATTTCGCAGATGACCCCGGCGGGATAGAGGCCTGCGATGCGCGCGAGGTCCACGGAAGCTTCCGTCTGGCCGGCGCGGACAAGCACGCCGCCCGTGCGCGCGCGGAGAGGGAAGATGTGCCCCGGGCGGGCGAGGTCCTGCGGCCTGGTCTTCGGGTCGATGGCAGTAAGAATAGTGACGGCGCGGTCGGAGGCACTGATTCCCGTAGTGACGCCGACGCGCCCGTCAATGGCCTCGGTGAAAGCGGTGCCATGGACGGAAGTGTTAATGGGCGACATCAGCGGGAGGTGCAGTTCGTCGCAGCGGTCCTCAGTGAGCGGCATGCAGATGAGGCCGCGGCCGTACTTGGCCATGAAGTTGATGGCTTCGGGCGTGATCTTCTCGGCGGCGATGGTGAGGTCGCCTTCGTTCTCACGATCTTCGTCGTCCACTAGGACGATCATGCGCCCTTGGCGAATCTCTTCGACGGCTTGTTCCACGGTGGCAAAGGGTGATTTGGTGTCATTCATAGGGAAAAGTAATTAGTCCTCAGTTTTAAGTTATAAGTGGAAGAAAAGAAAGAAGCAAATGAAGTAAGAGAGGCAGAGGAAACAGAGCGCCCGGGTCCGCCAAGGTGGCCCTTGTTCGCGAGGTTGTGGCAGTGACTAAAGGCTGGTAACAGATTCTCCCATAGCTGAACGTATATGGACGGGAGGAGCCACCTAGCTCCGGGCAATCATGCAAAAGATTGAAGGGAAAGAGGTTCCGGGGGGAGCATCGTGGAAGTGATTGAAAACAAAGGTGCAAATTTGCAGCGGTCGATGCAAAGCAGGGGCGAGGAGCCCACACACCCGGGGCATTTCGTATTGTCATCAAAACAAGGAGGTTACAAAATTTGATGGTTGTAAGTGATTGAAAAGAAAGGGAGGGATAACTCGTTGATGGCTGGACCGTGGGCATAAAAACCTGCGATGCACTTTGGATTCCGCAAATGGCATAACGGCCAACACCGTGCGCCTTTGTGTCGGCATTGTGTTTCGCATCGGGAGAAAACGAGCGTAGAGCTGTACAGGGACCTGTAGATCAATTCGACCACGAGGACGAGGGTCCATTCGATGGGCTCGCTAATCGTCAGTTCCAATGCGAACTCGCCACTGACATAGGTGTTCAGTTTGCTATCATGCCGGAACGCAAGAGGGGAATTCGCTTGGCGCGAACATCGTGCGCGCGTTGCGACGTGCGAAATTCGGAATCTTGACCATTGGAGCGACCTATGTCCTCGCGTGGGGAATAGGGCTTGCGATGGTGCACACCGGAAATAAATTCGCGCTCGGGTATATGGAGCGAATTGTCTCGAATGCCTGGGCCACTTCTCCTATCCTCCATGCGGTGGACCAAGGTCGTCCGGTGGTTGCGGCGGCACTGGATTTTGGAGGGAATTCGATGGGCGGCGGGGCGAGCACGCTTGCCGGGTATTGGGCGCCAGCAGCTTATCCGGTGGCGCTTTATCGGGGATGGATTGGAGGAATCGTCAGCTTTGACCGAAGGCGTGGAAGCCGGCTGAAGAAGTCTTTGGAACGGCGCTACTACCTGATTACGGTTTTCCTGCAACTGGCGCCGTACATTCTGGCGGGCGGAGCCGGCGTGAACCTCGGCATCGCGCGCGTCCGGCCGGTCGGGGATTATGCGGGGCCGAAGTGGCTTGGCGTGCC
>DATDNK010000062.1:0-7064 GCA_036518275.1 Candidatus Acidiferrum sp. | reverse complement strand
CAGGGGCCGTGGGGAACGTTTCCGCACTACTCGATTGTGGATGTTCTTCAGGGGAAATTCACGCCGGGAACGTTCCAAGGAAAACTGGTGCTCATTGGCGCCACTGCGACGGGCATCGGTGACCTGCGCGCGACCCCTTTCGGTGGCGCAAACTTCCCGGGCGTGGAGATTCATGCCAACGTAATCGACAACATTCTGAACGATCGCTTCTTGAAACGGGGCGCGAAGCAGGCGGCCATCGACGTGTTGCTGATCTTCGCTTTCGGGATTCCTCTGGGCATTTGGATGGCGCTGGTCTCGCCGCGCTGGATGTGGTTCGGAGCCTTCTTGTTTGTGCCTTTGGTTGCCGTGGATTATTGGAGCTTCCTGCACGGTTGGTGGCTAAACTTCGCGGTGCCCGCACTGACTCTCGCGTCCAACGTGCTATTGGTTTCCTTATATCGTTCGCTGTTTGAGGAAAAAGAAAAGAGGCGCGTGCGCAGTGCCTTCGGCCAATATCTCAGCCCGGAAGTGATTCGGCGCCTGCTCGTCAATCCGCAGCTCGTGGAGCCGAAGAAGACTGAAATCACCGTCATGTTCAGCGACATCCGCGGGTTCACAACGATTTCCGAAAAGCTCGACGCGCAGGAACTGGCGCTTTTCTTGAACCAATATCTTTCGGACATGACCAGGCTCGTTTTCGAAAACAACGGCACGCTCGACAAATACATCGGTGACGCGGTGATGGCTTTCTGGGGAGCGCCTTTTGAAGAGCCAGGGCACGCCGCGAAAGCCTGCACGACTGCTCTGAAAATGATGGACCGCGTCCGCGAGCTGCAAAAGAAATGGCAGGCGGAAGGCAAACCGCATCTCGACATCGGCATCGGGCTAAATACGGGCATGGCCAGCGTGGGAAACATGGGCTCGGCGCTACGGTACGGGTACACGGCGCTTGGCGACGCGGTGAACCTCTCTTCGCGCCTGGAAGGGCTGAACAAGGATTACGGCACTCACATTATCGTGAATGAATCCACTTACATGGAAGCCAAGAGTGATGGGTTCATTTTTCGCGAACTGGACTTAATCCGCGTCAAAGGCAAGCTGCAACCAGTCACCATCTGGGAGTTGGTCGGCAGGCTTGGAGAAGGCACGGTATACGGTCCGCCGGAAGAGGTTCGCCAGCGAGTAGAATTTTTTCAAAAGGCGCGTGCGTTGTACTGCCAGCGCAAATGGCAAGCCGCGCAGGAGGCCTTTCAAACGATTCTCGACCAATGGCCCGACGACGGCCCTTCGCGGGCTTACTGGAAGCGCTGCCAGGAGTATCTCTTTGAAGAGCCGCCTTCGACTTGGGACGGTGTGTTCACCATGACTCACAAATAGTCTTTGTGCCGCTGCGTTCTTTGGCTCCTGCTACACCGCTTGAGGCTGGATTCCGCTTCCAAATTGGATGGGGCTTTCCGTGTGCCCTGTGTCAGAATGGACGCATCGAATGGCTTAGTGCAGTCTGCGGATTCAGGACCAGTTGGCTGCGTAAGGTTTAGGCAGGGTTAACAAGACTCGCCCGTTCGATCCTGGAGTTTGATTTCTGAAGCTACGTGGTTTGCGACCGGGAAGCGCTGTCCCTGGCTAGATGGTCCTTTGAAGTTGACCCGAACCGTACCCAAAACAGGGCCACAAGGAATCTAATTACGAAACGAACGAGGCCAGGGTCCTGCCCATTGCAATCCGGCGCGGATCGCGCGACCTAACGAGGGGAAAGAGAAGTTAAGTTATGTGGATTGTCCGACTAGCGCTACGCAGGCCATACACCTTCGTGGTGCTGGCGCTCGCCATCATTTTGTTGACTCCGGTCGTCCTGATGCGTACGCCCACGGACATTTTCCCGGAAATTAACATCCCCGTGGTGAGCATCGCCTGGACGTACACCGGCCTCTCGCCGCTGGAGATGGAGCAACGCGTTACCTCCACGATTGAGCGTGGCGCAACCACCATGGTCAATGACATCGAGCACCTGGAGTCGCAATCTCTTCCAGGCATGACCATCATCAAGCTCTTTTTTCATCCGAAGGCCAATATTTCCACGGCGTTGGCGCAGACGGCGGCGGCGACGGAGACGATGCTGAAGTGGCTTCCGCCGGGCGCCACCCCGCCCCTGGTGATCATCTACTCGGCTTCGACGGTTCCGGTCATCCAGATCGGGCTTACTAGCGATACGATGAGCGAGCAACAACTCTTCGATACGGGCACTACGTTTCTTCGTCCCAAGTTGACCACCGTTCCCGGCGCGGCCATTCCGTGGCCGTATGGAGGCAAGCAGCGTTTCATCTCGGTGGATATCGATTCCGCGGCGTTGCAGGCCAAGGGCCTCTCTCCCGTGGACATCGTCAACGCCATGAACCAGCAAAACCTCATCCTGCCGACAGGAACGGCGAAGCTCGGCCAGCTTGAGTACAACGTGGAGATGAACGGGAGCCCGCGCACCGTTGCAGAGCTCAACGATCTGCCGGTCAAGACCGTTAACGGCACGACGATCTACATGAAGGAAGTGGCTCACGTCCGCGACGGCTTCTCTCCGCAGACCAACATCGTGCGCGCCAATGGCCAACGCGGAGTAATCCTGAGCATTTTGAAGACGGGTGGCACTTCCACGCTGGAAGTCGTGTCGCGCATCAAGGAAATCCTGCAGTATTACTCCGGGGCTTTGCCGGAAGGCTTGCACGTCACGACTTTCTTTGACCAATCGCTGTTCGTGCGAGCCGCCATTCAAGGTGTGATTCGGGAGGCGCTCATCGCTGCGTGCCTGACCGCTGTCATGATCCTGTTGTTCCTCGGGAACTGGAAGAGCACGCTGATCATCGCCATTTCCATTCCCTTGTCCATCCTGGTAAGCGTGATCGCCTTGAGCGCCCTGGGAGAAACGATCAACATCATGACTCTGGGGGGCCTGGCGCTTGCCGTCGGCATTTTGGTCGACGATGCCACTGTGGAAATTGAAAACATTAACCGCAATTTAGCCATGGGCAAAGAGACCATGCAGGCCATCCTGGACGGTGCTGCGCAAATTGCCGTCCCGGCATTCGTTTCCACGATTTGTATCTGCATCGTCTTCATTCCCATGTTCTTCCTGTCCGGGGTTGCGAAATTTCTGTTCGTGCCGCTTGCCGAAGCGGTGATTTTCGCCATGCTCGCCTCGTATTTCTGGTCGCGAACCATTGTGCCAACCCTGGCGATGTATCTTCTTTCTTCAGAGGACGAATATCACGCGGACGAACACGTTGGCGAGAAAATGGGATTTTTCCGGCGATACCAGCAGGGATTCGAGCGGCGATTTGAGACATTTCGCGAAGGTTACCGCAACGCGTTGAAGACGGCCTTGGGTCATCCCTGGCTGTTCACAGCGTGCTTTCTCGGTTTTTGCGTTCTCTCCGGCGGGCTGATTTTTGTTGTTGGCCGGGATTATTTCCCCAGCGTCGATGCCGGCCAGATTCGCCTTCACATGCGCGCCCGTCCTGGCTTGCGCATCGAAGAGACCGCTCGGCTGGCGGATCAGGTGGAAACCACGATTCAGGAGATTATCCCCAAAAGGGATTTGGCAACCATACTCGATAATATTGGTCTGCCCTACAGCAGCATCAACATGACGTACAGCAATGCGGGGACTATCGGCACTTCCGACGCCGAAATTCTTTTACAGTTGAAGAAAGACCGGGGAAGCTCTACCGGGACGTACATCAAGGAACTTCGCGAAATGCTGCCGCAGCGATTTCCTTCAACGCAATTTTTCTTCCAACCGGCCGACATCGTTTCGCAGATTCTAAATTTTGGCATGCCCGCGCCCATCGACATCGAGGTTATGGGACAAAACCAGGTTGGTAACTACCAAATTGCGGAAAAACTCGCGTCTCAGATCCAGCACGTCCCCGGCGCTGTGGACGTACACGTGCAGCAAGCTTTCAACGATCCCACGCTGCACATGGAGATTGACCGCACGCGCGCACAATCTGTGGGACTGCAGGCGCGAGACATCGCGCAGAACTTACTGGTCTCTTTGAGCTCCAGCTTCCAGACCGCACCGGTACTTTGGATGGATCCCAAGAACGGGGCTACTTATCAAGTTGCCGTGCAAACTCCGCAATACCGGATTGATTCCATGCAGGCGCTGGAAAACACGCCCGTCACTGGATCCAGCACCGCTGCTACTGACGCGCCGCCCCAGATTCTCGGTAATCTGGTGAACATTTCCTCGGCCATGAGGCCCGCTGTGGTATCCCATTACGATATCGAGCCGCTTATCAACGTTTATGCCTCCGTTGATGGGCGGGATCTCGGCGCGGTTTCTGATGAGATTGCCAAACGCGTGCGCGAGATCGAGCCGGAACTGCCACGCGGCAGCCACATCACCATGCGCGGCCAAGTGCAAACCATGAAGTATTCGTTTCAAGGCCTGGCCATCGGGCTCGTTGGCGCCATCGTCCTGGCGTATCTCTTGATCGTGGTTAACTTTCAATCGTGGCTCGATCCGTTCATCATCATCACTGCCCTCCCGGGGGCGCTGGCGGGCATCTGCTGGATACTGTTTTTCACCCATACGACATTGAACGTGCCCTCGATGATTGGCGCGATCATGTGCATGGGCGTGGCCACTTCGAACAGCATTCTGGTGGTTTCCTTTGCGCGCGAACAGTTGGACGAAGGAAAAAGTGCGCAACAAGCTGCGCTCGAAGCTGGATTCGTGCGCATTCGCCCGGTGATCATGACGGCGCTTGCGATGATCATCGGAATGGTTCCTCTGGCCATCGGGCTCGGGGAAGGCGGCGAGCAAAACGCTCCCCTCGGCCGCGCGGTGATTGGCGGCTTGATTTTTGCCACGTTCGCCACACTTTTCTTCGTTCCGACCGTCTTTTCCATTATTCACGGCCGGCGAGAGCGCCGGAGGGCGCTGGAAACAGCCACTGCTTCCGTAATACCCTGAACGGTAAGGGTTCGGAGCAAATTCGGGATTGCAAGAGACCGGGGAACACGCAGTGTGGAGTTGAGATGAGCTCTCAGGACAATAGTCAAGCTGGCGAAAAAGGGGGCAAATTGTTCAAGGTGCTCTCAGGCGGAGCGCTCCTACTCGTTGTGCTGGGAGGGCTCACCATGTTCCAGCGCCGTTCGGAGTACCGCACCCTCGCGGAAGAAACGGAAACGCTGGCGATTCAAACTGTTGGAGTGATTCACCCGACTCCGGAAACAGGCGAGGAAGATCTAGTGCTGCCGGGAACCATGGAGGCCTTCGTCGAGTCTCCAATCTACGCGCGCACAAACGGCTATCTGAGGAAGTGGTATCACGACATCGGCAGCCGGGTTCAGAAAGGCGATTTGCTGGCGGATATCGACACCCCGGAAGTGGATCAGCAGCTCTCGCAAGCGCGCGCGGATCTCGCGACGGCGCAAGCCAACGCTCACCTCTCCGAAATCACGGCTTCCCGTTATACCGAGCTTTTGAAAACGGATGGCGTCTCCAAGCAGGAAGTGGATAACGCCGCCGGCGACCTGGCGGCAAAACGTGCCATCGTGCAGTCCGCTGAAGCCAACGTGCACCGCCTGGAAGAAATGAAATCCTTCCAGCACATTTACGCTCCATTCTCCGGCGTGATTACGCGCCGCAACGTGGACATCGGCACGCTGATCAACGCCGGCAATACCGGCACATCGCTGCAGCTCTTTTTCCTGGCGCAAACCAGTCCTCTGCGCGTTTATGTGCGGGTCCCGGAAATCTACGCCAACACGATCCATCCGGGTCTTGGTGCGCATCTCGAACTCACTCAGTATCCCGGCAGGAAGATCGAAGGCAAAGTGGCGCGCACGGCGGAGGCCATCGACATGGCCACGCGCACGCTGAACACCGAGGTGGACGTTCCCAACCGCGACGGCACACTGCTGCCTGGCGGATACACGCAGGTGCACCTGGAAGTGAAAGTGGCCGGCACCCGGCTACAGGTTCCCGTAAACGCGCTGCTCTTCCGCTCGGAAGGGCTTCGGGCCGTGGTCGTGGACGACAATCACAAAATCCATCTGCGGCAAATTACCGTTGGACGCGACTATGGAACGAGTCTCGAGGTCTTGCAGGGGCTTGATCCGAAGGATTGGATCGTCCTCAATCCGGCGGATTCTCTCGAGGAAGGCCAGGAAGTTCGCGTGAAAGAAATTGCCATGAATAATGGGGCTTCGTCGTCATCCGGGAAGCCGCCAGCGCCTGCGCAGGGTTCCAGCAGATAATAATGACAAGAGCGAAGCATCTCGCTGTCTTCAGTAGCGTTTCTGTCTTTTTATTCACTGCGGGCTGCACTGTGGGACCGAAATATCAGCGCCCGCCCGCTCCCGTGCCCGCGAAATGGGACATCACGGAGCCGTGGCGCCAAAGCACGCCCAGTGATGGCGTGCCAAAGGGCGAATGGTGGGCCGTCTTCCAGAACGACGAACTGTCTGCGCTGGAAAAACAAACTCTCGACGCCAACCAAACGATCAAAGTCGCTCAGGCGCGCCTGGAGCAAGCGCGCGCTGCTGCCGCGCTTCAAATTGCTACACAGTTTCCGACTCTTTCCACGGCGCCCAGCGCGCAGCGGCAGCGACTTTCAGGGAATCGCCCGAGTAGCAGCAACTTCCCGATTACGGGCCCGGTCTCTCAAACCAACATCACGCTTCCGTTCGTCGCCGGGTATGAAGCGGATTTGTTTGGACAGCGGCGGCGCAACATCGAGGCAGCGCAGGCCTCCTACCAAGCCAGTGCCGCAGACCTCGAAAATGTGCGCCTGGTCATTACTTCAGAACTCGCGGGCGATTACTTCACGCTGCGCCAGCTCGATTCCGAGCTGAATATTTTGAATCGTACGGTTGAGACGCTTCAAAAAGGCCTGCAACTGGTTCAGTCGCGCCACACTGGCGGCCTGGCCTCCGGTTTGGACGTTGCGGAAGAAGAAACGCTGCTGAACACCACAAAAACCCAGACAGTTTTGCTCCAACAACAACGCAAACAGGTTGAAGATGCCATTGCCGTGTTGTTGGGAAAGCCCGCGCCTGACTTTCACCTCGCGCCAGTGGAG
>DATDNK010000061.1:0-2968 GCA_036518275.1 Candidatus Acidiferrum sp. | reverse complement strand
GTGAGCAGTACCAAGTACCAGTAAAAGCGAGGCAAACATCTTAGGTGTGAGTGATCCGGTTTCCAGTTACCGCGTTTAGCAGCAGAGTCTTTGCGAGGCCCTCAGATGTTAGGTAGAAGATCGAAGTATTCGTCATCTTCGTTCTTCCCGCCTTCTCCCTTGCCCAGTTGCTTCTCCGAATGGATGAATTCAATGCGCTCGATCCATTTGACCATCTTGTATCCCAGTTGATTCTCGACGCGCAGGCGCAGCGGGGCGCCATACACTTCCGGAAGCGGCTGTCCGTTCATCCGCGAGGCGAGCAGACATTCGGCCTTCAACAAGTTTTCGATCCTTTGCGTATCGTAATAAGCCCCGCCGTAAAGCGCCTCGCCGAACGAGAAGAAAGCCACCACCTTGGCTTCCGGTTTTGGGCGCACGAGCTCGATCAGTGTTTTCATTGGAATGCCGCCCCACTGCGCAATACCGCTCCAACCCTGGATGCAGTGATGCATGGTGATGTGCTCGACGAGCCCCAGTTTTTCGAGGTCGGCAAGGGAAAGCTTTACTGGATTCTCGACAAGTCCTCCCACATCTAATCGGAAATCCCGGAAACTGCGCTCGGCCAAATGCTTCCAATCCTCTCGCACCGGCATTTTTCCGTTGGGCCAGAAATACGGCGAGATGTCCTGCTCGGAATACTTCTGGTGCGGAACCAGCCGGTTCAAGGTCAGGATTTGCATGGGATAGGTCACTGATTTCAGGGCGTGTTGCAGCCCGCGGGGATGATTCCAGGAGATGTAGTGGGCCGCAACCCACGAGAGGACGACTACGCCTATGCCGACAAACCCCAGGTACATGCCGAGATGCCTCTGGTCATCGGTGCCAAGCACGATGTGGTTCATATTCCTCGCAAAGCCGGTCATCACAATCAGCGTGACGTGCACCACGAGAAATGCAAAGAAACTGAGCATGGTGAGGAAGTGGATGGACCGCGCCGATTGCCGACCCCCGAAGATCTGCGCGTACCACGGAAAGCGGTTCACCACAGCCGGTGACATGGCGATGCCCGTAGCAATGGCCAAAGGGCCAAAAACAAAAAAGACTGTGAAATAGGCAATCTGCTGCAAGGCGTTGTAGCCATAAAACCCGTTCGGCTCGGCAGGCATATGGAACGTTGCGTAGTGCACCCAGGTGTTCCAGGCCTGCAAGAGAACGAGCGGCGATGTCGGAACAATGCGCCGCCACTGCTCGGTATCGAAAAGCATGATAACGAAGAAAATGCCGGTGATGATGAACCCATGGACGTTGACGAAATGCCAGACCCGGGCAATCCCAATAGTGTGCCGGTAACCCGGCGTGCCAATGATCGGCGAAAGATAACGGGCGTCATCTTTTGCCGTCCAGATGCGGTCGCGAGGAACTTTGAGCGGAGTAAGGCGGATCCATTCGCTTCCTGGTGTGCAGTCGTCGTTGAAATACAGACGCGGATGATCGACCAGAATGGATAAGCCACTGCGTATGAGCAACATCACAAAAAAGAAATTGAAGAAATGGCAGTAGCGCACCCAAACCGGAAACCCGTGCGGCCCGGCGAAATTGTTGGGATAGATCTGCGGCACCGGTGGAACCGAAGGCAAGCCGACAAGCGCAAACTCAATCCAGGCCGCAAGCACGGCGCCGAGAACCGCCAGTGCAATTCCCAGGAGAATGGAGGGGCGAACCCAAATGCGGAACCGGCGGTCGTTCGGGTAATGCACGGCCCCATGTGCGGCATCGAAGGAAATCATAGTTCTCGCTTATGCGTTTGCATTTTGGTTGTGTAAGTCAACGACACGAACTTGAAAGCTTCAGCTTTTCGTCCTGCGGCTACCACTAAGATTCTAACTCTAGGTGTAGGACTGAGGTCGCTGCAATAGGGCAAGAGAGAAAGACGGGAGCTTTAGCAAGCTCCACAAGAGTTCGATTCCCCGTGAAAAATCAGAGGAAGGCTCGTAAGATTTAAGTTAGGAATGTTCAGGAACTCTCCAACGCGACCAAGAACGCAGAGCGTTTGGTCCCCGCTCGCATCTTTTTGGATGGTTCTCTCTTTGTTTTTGCTTGCGTTCGCACCTGCCTCTCTCGCCCAGAATCGCGAAGACGAAATTGTCGCCAATCTTGCGGGCGGCCGCGTCATCGTCCATGTCGCGAAGGACACCATTATCTTCGCCGCCATCGATCACGCCGTTGAACCAAACTCCATTCCGCCTCGCGTTGCCGGTGTCGACTCCTCGCATATCGGCATCTTGTTTGGCGCTTCCGAGTGGCGCATTCCCGCTGACCCGAAGCCCATACGCCTGGACCGCAGTTTTCAGCGCGTGAGCGGCCTACAACCTCGCGATCAATACGCGCCAGGGGAAGCCGAGCCGGATCTCGAGCTTATCGGAACCGCCTTCCTCGAAAGGCTTCGTCCCCTAGTCGACCAGTTGCATCACAAGCTCGATTTCTCTCCCGAGGAACCCATCTTCCAAGTCGTTCTCATTGGCTACGCGCCGGATAACTACGGCCCCGAGGTTTGGGTCGTGGAATACCGCATGGAGCAGGAGCAGGTCTCCACGCGCGGCGAAGAATATTGGCAGACGCGCCTATTGCGCCCGCACTTTACGCAGCTCTACCCGCCGGAAAAACATGCCCCCCACGCGTTAGTCGAGAGCCGTTATCCCCCCAGCCTGAAGGGACCCACGCTTGAAGAAATGATTAAAAGCAATGACCCGCTCATCGCTCCACTCGCTCACGAGTCGCGCTTCGAAAAAGTGCTGGAGAATCTGCGCGCCGGCACGGCCCAGAAAGCGGCACCCATCGATTCGGTGGACTACATGCGCGCGGTGGTGCCGCTGATTGCCGGAAATTCTTCCTTCGTAATTGGAACGATGGACGAGCAACATGGCCTGAATTGGGTCGTGCCGCCTCCCGAGCCGGTCGAAAAAGCCGAAGAGGACAAGAACCGCCC
>DATDNK010000060.1:0-4549 GCA_036518275.1 Candidatus Acidiferrum sp. | reverse complement strand
AGCAGCGTCGTTATGTACCTGATTCTCGCCGGCGTTTTGGCTTTGTTGGCGCGCCTTCTGAAATTATCCAAGCCTGCTGATCAACCCGTCACGCATCGCTCACTGCTAGGCGCGGCAATCGCCGTATTCTTTTCCGCCTTGGCCTACGTCCTCTACTACTTGGTTTTCGGCGCCATCACCTATCAATATTTCACCAAGGGATACTACCCGGAGGCCGAACAAGCCGTCGCGCGCCTTGGCCTGTGGTTCTGGGGCATCCAGCTTGCCCGTGGGCTCCTGATGACCTTGGCTGTCGTTCCCATCATGCTTGCCTTGCGCATGAAGCGCTGGCACGCGGCGATTGTGGTGGGTCTAATGATTTGGATCACGGGAGGGCTTGCTCCTCTGGTCGTCCCTAACGAGATAATGGGCGCTAGGCAGCGCGTGATCCACATGGTCGAAATCTTTACCCAGAATTTCTCTCTCGGTGTTACTGCAGTCTTGCTCTTCCGGCCGCGAGCTGCAATCACCGGAAGCCCAGTTCGGACTGGAGGCGCCTGACATCACCCCATTCGCTGGCGTGAGGCTCCTTTCTTGTCGTTCTCATCAGGCCTCTTCCTGGCTTTTTTCTATTGCTACTGTATTATAGTCCATATATCATTATTGGCTGAAGGGCTACGGTCTCAACTGATGACAGACCGATCGATGGGTTTGAACGCTACCAAGAACAGGCACTCTTGCGACGCACCAGCAACCCGCCTTTCGGAAATGAGGCACGACATGATTCTTTCCCAGCGTTTGCGATCTATCCGCGAACAACGGAATCTCACCCAGGGAGACATCGAGCAACGCACCGGACTAAAGCGTTCCTACGTCTCGCGTCTGGAGCACGGCCGGACCATTCCTTCTCTGGCTACCTTGGAGAAATTCGCCCAGGCGCTCGAGGTTCCGCTGTACCAGTTCTTCTACGACGGGAAAGAGCCGCCCACCATCTCCTCTTTGCCTCCGGCGGTTCAGGTTGTTGACGGCGACCACTGGGGTCGCGACGGTGAGTCAGCTCGTTACGTGCATCGTCTGAGCCTTCTTCTCCGCCGCCTTAAAGAAGGCGACCGTCAGATCCTGGTTCATTTCGCTTCGCAACTGATCCACCGAAAAAAGCCGTAATTCTTTTCCTTCGCGCCCAAACCTGTCATCCCAAATCTGCCTGACGCTGATATTTCATTTCCTCAGCGAAGCGAGTAAAGTCGGCACGCAACCGTCGCGTCAAAAAGTGCTCCCTTGCAGTAAGCCGCAAAGGGTCACGACGGAAAGGATGTGCATTGTGCCTGATAAGCATCGGATCTCGCGCCGCGAAATGCTGCGCGGAGCGGCTACGGGAATCGTCGCACTGGCCCTTCGCGGCCACAGAAACGCGCCACAGCCTGCTTCCAAGCCTCCCAATATTGTTTACATGGTGGCCGACGACTTGGGTTACGCCGATGTTTCCTGTTACGGGCGCCCGGACCTTCACACCCCGAACATCGATCGCCTCGCCGCGAAGGGGGTACGCTTTCTCCAGGCTTACGCAAACTCCGCCGTCTGTACGGCCACGCGAGTCGCGCTCATTACCGGCCGTTACCAATATCGCCTGCGCGTCGGCCTCGAAGAGCCTCTGGTCGGAAACCCCAATGTGGGCCTGCCGCCGGAGCATCCCACTCTGCCCTCGCTCCTGAAAAAAGCCGGCTATCGCACCACGCTGGTAGGGAAGTGGCACCTTGGCGTCCTGCCGAAGTTTGGTCCGCTGCAAAGCGGTTACGAACATTTCTACGGATTTCGCGGCGGCGCCGTAGACTACTATTCGCACTCCGACCCAGGAAATAAGGAAGATCTCTGGGACGACGACGTTCCGGTCCATCAAAACGGTTACCTCACCGAGTTGCTTGGCAATCGGGCCGTAGAGGTCATCAACCATTCGGCGAAATCGCCTCAACCGTTTTTTTTGAGCCTGCATTTCAATGCGCCGCACTGGCCATGGGAGGCTCCTGGCGACGAAGCGGAGTCCCAGCGCCTGGCACAGCCGCATAGCCTAGGGCTTTTCGACATTGATGGCGGCTCGCAGAAGACCTACCAGCGCATGATTGAAGCGATGGACCAGCAGGTGGGCCGCGTACTTCAGGCTCTCGATGCGAACGGCATCATCGAGAACACCATCGTCATCTTTACCAGCGACAATGGCGGCGAGCGCTTTGCCGACACCTGGCCTTTCACCGGCAAGAAGACGGAATTGCTCGAAGGCGGCTTGCGCATTCCGGCCGTGGTCTCCTGGCCTGCTCGCCTTCCCCAGGGAGCCGTAACGCAGCAGGTTGCCATCAGCATGGACTGGGTGGCCACGCTGCTGGCGGCCGCTGGTGCCGAAAGCGATCCCGCTTACCCGCTCGACGGCATCAATCTTCTGCCTGTGCTGACCCAAGCAGCCGCACCAGTTCCGCGCAAGCTCTGCTGGCGTTATAAGGCAAATGCGCAACGCGCCATGCGCGACGGTGATTACAAATATCTGAAAATCCTGGACAACACGTTCCTGTTCAATGTCGTGGACGATCCGCTCGAGCGCGCCAACCTGAAGGATCGCCAAAAAGACGTTTACCAACGGCTGGCCCGCGAATGGTTTGACTGGAACGCGACCATGTTGCCCGAAATCAAAGAAAGCTCCACGCACAGCTTCGACGGCAAAATGCTGGCGGACCATTTTGGCGCGAAGCCTCCAGACGGCTCGCCCGACGTACCGACGCGCGCAGACGATTAGCGCCGGGCAAAGGGAATGGCCTTCTTCTGTCGCCCATTTTCTTGCACGGAGCCTTCTTTAGGCCCCGGTTTATCCTGATTCGCGAAGAGCGTCCTGCCTCTCTGGTGTAGAGGCGGCCGGCCTTTAGGCCGTCCCTCTTCCTGCTTAGGCCGAATTGGATACCAGACGCATACCTAAGAGCGCGCCAGCCTTCACGCAATCCCAGAGTGAAGCTTCGCCGATGTGGGCAGACAGAAGCCTGCCGAACAGTTGGGGATTTGCGGAAAGCGTCGAAAGAGCGCGACGACGGAGCCAAGGGCGGCCGTCCATACTGAGGAGATGAAAGCCCAGAAACGTTGCAACACGGGAAAGGCGGCGGTGTGCCTTTTGATAGAGATGTAGATCATTGGATTTAAGCGCGCTCGCGAGAGCGAAAGCCTGCTGGAAGCTGAGGCAGATCCCGTCGCCAGTGATGGCGTCAACGCCACCCGAGGCGTCGCCGATCAGCGCCACGTTGTTGCGATAGATGCGCTTGAGGCGATGCATGGCCGTGACCGCTCCTCGTTCGCTACTCGTAGGTATCGCACCCTCCAGGCGCGCGGACAATTCAGGAAAGGCGGAAAGCACGTCCGCAACCCGCGTCGAAGGGTTCGTAGAGACACAAGCGAGGCAGATTTCGGAATCGCTGATTGGAGTAACGTAGATTTGAGCATGGTCTCCCCAATAGACCTCGACACGGTCAGACCATGGACGGAGACGATAGTGTTGGCGAAATCCGTAACGCGGCAGATAAAAACAGTAAGGGTTTAGACCGATCCAGCGGCGCACGCGGGAGTTAGCGCCATCGGCACCCACGATCCAGCGCGTGCGAATGATGCGGCCACCCGCTATGACGGCCCGGTCAAGCAACTGTGTCACCTCGGTGCGCCACAGGAACTGCACACCGCAATTCTCGGCAGATTCCAGCATTCGAGCGTGAAGGGTGGTGCGGCGAACTCCGAGCGCCCTGAGACCTGGAAAGTAAGCCTCGACCGCAGACTGGTGATCGGCGAACCGAATCCCGCGAAAAGGATAGCCGTCGCAGGATTCGAGGCGAACGTCGAGGCGCTTCAGCGCTTGCAGTGTGGCAGGTAAAAGACCCTCACCACAAGCTTTATCAATCGGGGGTTCGAAGCCGTCCGCGACGACGACCTCGAGTCCTGTTTTCCGCGCGGCGATAGCCGCAGCCAGACCGGCAGGCCCCCCACCAACCACGAATACATCGAATTCGTGTGTCATGATACCCAGCCGTGAGCAGTGGGTGGGCGCTGCACCGCTCCACGTCCACTTTAGATGTCATTTGGCGCTTCCGCGGATATGCGAGTCAGGGTCGCGTGGCGCCAAGCTGCCCCAACAAGGCCCGAATAGAGCTTATATCAAGTGAGACCGTGCCATCGGTCTAAAAATTCTGTGACTCAATGCGATTTTTAGTCAGGCCGAGTTTGTCAGCCAACCGGAAGACGACGGCATATACTGGCACAAGGATAGAGGAACCTTTGTCGCCCTGCGGTTTTCAGGCTTCGGGTTTTTTCCTCCTTATAACATCCAAGCTCGACCTTCTAACATTTAGCATCCACTCGACTTAGCTTTTCATCCCATTTGTAACTTTTTGAATCAATCGCACGCGTTTCTAACCCCTTTCTCCTCAGTCACTTATTGGCGACTTGACAAAACGTAACGATGTAGTATAATAGGTTCGGCCGTTGGGGCAGATACTTGTGTGCCCGTGTGAAAACAATGAACGGCCATCGCCTCTTCAAAAACGATCCT
>DATDNK010000059.1:0-3516 GCA_036518275.1 Candidatus Acidiferrum sp. | reverse complement strand
CTGAAATTAATCAAGACTGGGATTTTTGACGATTCCGTGCTGCGAAGGTTCCAGTCCGAGCGCCAGTCATTGGCCATCATGGATCATCCCGCCATTGCCAAGGTCTTTGACGCGGGAGCTACACCGGAGGGCCAGCCGTACTTCGTAATGGAGTATGTGCCCGGCGTGCCGATCACGGATTATTGCGACAACAAGAGGCTAAAGATTCGGGAGCGCCTGGCGCTCTTCATTCAAGCCTGCGAGGGCGTGCAGCACGCGCACCAAAAAGCCATTATCCACCGCGACCTGAAGCCGGAAAACATTCTGGTTGTAGAAGGGGACGGGAGGCCGATGCCGCGCATCATCGACTTCGGGCTTGCGAAAGCCAGCACACCACAGACTGCAGGTGAAACGCTCTTCACGCAGGTGGGCAGTTTTGTTGGCACTCCTGGGTATCTGAGTCCGGAGCAAGCCAATCCCGGCGCGCTGGACATTGATACGCGAACCGACGTGTACTCGCTCGGGGCGATTCTCTATGTGCTACTTACGGGATCTTTGCCCTTTGATCCCCATCGGTGGCAGAAGCTTCCGCTACACGAAGTCCTGCGCCAATTGCGCGAGGAAGATCCGCCGCCGCCGAGCACAAAGGTTGGGCTTGAGAAAAGGTCCGCCGTCGCGATTGCGGGATCACGTGGAATGGAGCCAGGGCAACTCGCGAGACTGCTTCACGGAGACCTCGACTGGATCGCTATGAAGGCGCTCGAAAGGGATCGCGCCCGGCGCTACGGCTCGCCGTCGGAACTTGCAGCCGATATTGCCCGGTATCTGAAGAACGAACCGGTGGTGGCACGCCCGGCAAGTACGGGCTACCGGTTGCGAAAGTACTTGCTCCGGCATCGAGTTGCGGCGGGGGTGACGGCTGGGCTAGTGGCGCTGCTAATTGGATTTGCTGTCATACAGGCTGCAGAACTGCGCCGGATTACTCGCGAGCGAGACCGTGCGAACCGAATCACGGAGTTCATGACCAACATGTTCAAGGTGACAAATCCGAGTGAAGCGCGCGGGAAGATTGTCACCGCCCGTGAAATTCTTGATAGAGCGTCGCAGGACATCGAGGGAGGCCTGACAAAAGATCCTGACCTTCAAGCGCAGATGATGGATGTCATGGGGCAAGTGTACGACAACCTGGGCCTCTATACTCGCGCGCAAACACTGTTACAGCGAGCCGTAAACATTCGGCAACAGGTACTTGGGACGGAGAAGCCCGACACATTGCGGTCCATGAGCAATTTGTCGCGAACTTTGGACCACGAGGGTCGCTACGCCGAGGCAGAGACCCTTATACGGCAAACGCTGGAAATACAGCGGCGCATCCTCGGGCCGGAGCACCCGGACACGGTATGGTCGATCAGCAACCTAGGCATAAGCCTGACCAGAGACGGCCGCTTCGCCGAAGCGGAGAAGTTGCTGCGGGAAGCGTTGGACACCCGCCGTCGCATGCTCGGACCAGAACATCCGCAGACACTTGTGTCCATGAGTAATTTGGCCGCCGTCCTCTCTGACGAGCGTCAATTCACCGAGGCGGAGAAACTGCTTCGAGAGACGGTCGAAGTGAAGCGTCGTGTCTTAGGCCCGGAGGATCCGGACAGCGTTGTATCGTTGAACAACTTGGGCTCCGTTCTAAACAGCGAAAACAAATACAGCGAAGCGGAGAATTTGTTTCAAGAGGCGCTCGACACGCGCCGTCGCGTGCTCGGACCGGAACATCCACAGACGCTTTTGTCGATGCTTAACTTGGCGGACACTCTGACCAAAATGGGCCAGTACGCGGAGGCGGAAAACATGCTTAAGCAGACACTGGAGATTCAGCGCCGCGTTCTGGGGCCGGACCATCCGTACACCGCTGTTACCACATACAATCTCGGTAGCCTTGCGGCCCACCTTGGTCGTCGTGATGATGCGTTTGCCCAGTTACGCGCGGCCGTGGATCACGGTCTGCCCGTAGGGGTCGCTTTGGGAATTGAAAAGGATCCCGATCTCCAATCGCTCCACAATGACCCACGCTTTGACGCGTTTGTCGCCTATGCTCGGCAGCACGCGGCGAGCGTGCAAAAACAAAAGTAGACTGTGCTTGCGCGCGCCTGGAGCATGGCCGTACCGCCGAATTTGCTCAAGCCCAGATGTGGCAGGAGGAGAGCGATCAGGACAAAAAACAGGCATGCCAGAAAGGCAATCCGGATTGTGCGCGCGGTTCCGCGATCAAATGTCGTTGAATCAAGCAACTGGGCTTAGAGTCCACGCCTGAGCGTTTGTTCGAGCACGAAAAACGCCGCAAGCAGACCGTACAAATGATTGTTGCCTACAATTCCTGGACTCCTTTGCGGCGGCAGGCGGCCGCGCTCATCTCCCGGCCGGGGAATTGTCAAAACCTGTGGCCCGAACATCGCCAGCGGCAATTCGGAGTAATCGATTCAAGTGATTTCGAGTTGCTCTCCAGCTTCCAGCCTTGAGTTATCCCCTTTGCGGTCTTGTGACTTTTATCTCGAGTCCTCTCAATGGAGCGGAGATGCTATCTTGGGGCCCTCGAGCCGCGTTTTCATTCGCCGTTTCTAGGCACTAGACACACTCTCTACCCGCGGTCCTGTTTTCCCCAACATCCATCCCATCAGCGCGCCAAACGTCAAGTTGAACGCCAGCGTCTCCCACAAATGACTGCGTGCCACGCTCGCCGGCATGAGTGGATTGGGCAATAGCAAGGCCGTAGTCCACGACGCCAGGAATGCTGCGGTTGCTAAAACGCTTTCCCACCGCGCAATGCGAAGCACGCGCAGCAGTGGGTACACGCACGCCACATATAACAGCGCTCGGAACACCTGCACCGGAAGCAGCAGCGGCTCGTTCCGCCAATTGCTCCTTAGCGCCTCATAGAAGTTCGCGGAGTCCGTACCGCCGTAGTACGCGCGGAGCGCAGGATTCCGCCATGCAACGTAATACCCGAAGAACATGTACAGAAGAACGAATGCGACAACTAGTACTACAAGTCTCCACAGCATCGCAGTGGCTGTCAGCAGCGACCCTTCGCTCGTTTCCACGGCGGTCGGCACAGCTCTCCATTTGCCAAGAATCACGACCGCGAGCGGCGCAAACAGGGCCATCGCTATCGCTCCTTGCACAAAGAGAGCCCGAATCATTCCCGGGGGCATCTTTTCCGAGAGAAAGAACAGCGAGTCAACTTGGGTCGCGATCGTCGAAATGCCGTAAGTCGCCGCAAATAGTACGCCCGCAAGCTTCAAGCCGCGCCAACTGGACCGCAGAACCAAATAGGAAACCACGCTTCCAACACTCAGGCAGAACACGGCAAGCGGCAGTAAAGCGTCCGACGGCGCAGCCTGCGCCGTAGTTTCCTTCGGCACGAGTTTAGCCACGCCCGCCAGCGCCCCTCCGATTGCGAGGCACACTCCAAACAAGAAACAAACCGCCACGATCCTAAGAGCGGTTTTCACGACCGTGCCGGCTGTTGCTCCTCTTGTTTTCATG
>DATDNK010000058.1:0-4850 GCA_036518275.1 Candidatus Acidiferrum sp. | reverse complement strand
ATGTCCGCGAGATTGAAATCGTACTGATAATGCTCCGGATTGCGCAGCGGCGTGGTTTCCGCGTCGGTTTCGCGATGCGATTTCCCGGCGTTCGCATGCTTCAAAATGTTCAAGCCCTCGCCGTACGCCGCCATCAAACCGTATTCGATACCATTGTGTACCATCTTCACGAAATGTCCCGCGCCAGACGGTCCACAGTGCAAATAGCCTTCTTCGGCCGTGCCGCCAACCTTTTCGCGTCCCGGTGTGCGCGGCACATCGCCGCGGCCCGGTGCGAGCGTCTTAAAAATCGGATCGAGGCGCTTCACTATGGCCGTTTCCCCACCGATCATCTGGCAATAGCCGCGCTCGAGTCCCCACACCCCGCCGCTCGTTCCGACATCGCAGTAGTGAATCCCTTTCGCCGAAAGCTCTTTCGCACGGCGAATGTCGTCAATGTAATAGGAATTTCCGCCGTCAATGACCACGTCATCTTTCTCAAGCTTGCCGATCAGATCGTGCAACGTAGCATCCACGACGGCCGCCGGCACCATGAGCCAAATCGCGCGTGGCTTCTGCAATTTAGCGACAAAATCATCAAGCGAAGAAGTGCCCGTCGCGCCTTCCGCAGAAAGCTGCTTCACCGAATCGGCGCTGCGGTCGTACACCACGCACTTGTGGCCGCCCTTTTGTAAGCGGCGCACCATGTTGGCGCCCATCCTGCCCAGCCCGATCATCCCCAATTGCATCGTATGTGCTCCTCGCCGATTCCCATGAAAGAGATTTGTGCGCGTCAGGCAACTGCTTTTTGCACGGCCTTGGATAGAGTGGCAAGCGCCGACTTCAAATTCTTTCTGAGGTGGACGCGCAAAGCGCGGCGGCCGCGCTCCGCAAGGACAGCGAAGTCGCCGCGAGCCTGCGCCGCCTTCACCACGCCAAAGGTGTACTTCTGTCCGGGAACGGGCAAATCTTTCGAGTCGTCGCAGGTAATTTGCAAGAATACGCCGCTGTTAGGCCCGCCTTTGTAGGCCTGGCCAGTGGAATGAAGGAAGCGCGGCCCGAATCCGAGAACGGTGGCTACTTTCTTCTTGTCGCGCACCTTGTGCCGGATGGTCTGCAGGGTCTTTTCATTCTCAGCATTCATCGGAATATAGCCAAGCACAGCAAAATAGTCCCCCGCGCTCATTCGACAGAGATGCCTTTTCAAAACCGCGGCAACATTCAACCCGCCGTGAATCGCCGCAACGTTTTTCTCGTCAGCAAAAAACTGGATGCCTCCGGTCTCAAAAAAAGGCACCTCGAGGGGCAGCTTGCCCTTGGCTTCGTATTCGCTGGTAAGCTTGCGTGTTTCGACTTTGCTCGCTTCGACATCGGGCTGATTGAAAGCGTTGATCCCGATGATGGATCCCGCAACGGCCGTGGCAATTTCCCAGCGGAAAAATTCCTGCCCGAGCGTGTAAACATTGTCGACGCTGATGCTCACCACGGGATGGCCCGCTCTTTCGAGCGCCATCACGGCCTTATCCTGAGCCTTGTTAGGCTTCGAGGCCAGGCGCAAATAGGCAAACACGCGGTCGTTGCCATAAACGGACGGCCTGGCAACACGCTCGCGGTCCACTGGAATGATGCCCTTACCGACTTTTCCTGTGGACTCGGCAATCAGTTGCTCCAGCCACGCGCCAAGATCAGAAATTCCAGGTGACGTGACGATGGTCAGCTTGTCGCGTCCATGAGTCGCAGCAACGCCAAGAACCGTTCCCAAAGCAAAGCCCGGATTGTCGTTTGACGGTGAGGTTGGGCCGCAGGCGGCAGCCATTTCCTTTGTAATTTGCAGAAACTTTTCCACGTCTAGGCCCATGATCGCTGCCGGCACCATGCCGAAATTCGAAAGAGCCGAATAGCGTCCTCCGATGCTCGGCACGCCGAAGAAAATCTCGCGGAACTTGTCGGCTACGGCCACTTCCTGCATGTGCGAGCCAGGATCCGTGATGGCCACGAAGCGGTTTCCGACTTCTTTTTCGCCCACTTTGGCTTTTATGCGCTCGAAGAAATATTGCTTGTAAATGTTGGGTTCCAGCGTGCTTCCCGACTTGCTCGAAACAATACAAATCGTACTCTTCAGGTCCACTCTTGCCTCGATGGACTTGATTTGCACGGGATCAGTGGAATCCAGCACGTGCAGCTCGGGGAAACCCTTAATCTTCCCGAACGTCATGCGCAGCACTTCTGGGCAGAGGCTGGAGCCACCCATCCCGAGCAGCAAGGCATGCTTGAAGCGCGCTTTCTTGACATCTTCCGCAATGCGCTTGAACGCATCGACGTGCGCGAGTTGCTGCTCCACGATGTTCAACCAGCCCAACCAGTTGCTTTCGTCGGTGCGGGTCCAGAGCGAGGCGTCCTTCTGCCAAAGACGCGCGAGTTTGTTGTTTCTTCGCCAGTCCTCCAGCGAGGCGGCCACTCCATCGGCTAGATCTTGCGGAAGTGTGTAGGTCTGTCGGTTCACGCTCACGCGCGGGCTCCCGCGGTTTTTCCCACGGCGTCCAGAAGTGTCCTAAAAGCATCCGAGAAGAGCTTTACGCCGTCCGCAAGCAGTTTGTCGGTGACTTCCTTCATCGAGATTCCTGCCTTGGCGAGATCAGCCATCGTCTTTGCCGCACCTTCCACATCCTCGGTCAGGCTGGGACGCAACCGGCCGTGTTCGCGGAATGCGTCAACCGTAGCGGGCGGAATCGTATCTACGGTGTCCGCACCAATCAATTCCTCGACATAAAGCACGTCGCGGTATTTGGGATTTTTCGTGCTTGTGCTGGCCCACAGCAGCCGTTGCGTTTGCGCGCCCTTCGCTGCCAGCGCTTTCCACCGTGGTCCGCCAAAAAGCTCCTGATACTTCTTGTACGTAAGCCGGGCGTTGGCGATGGCCACTTTGCCCCGCAGGCTTTCCAGCAACACTTTTTGTCCTCCATCTGCTCCAGCCTTGAGCTTTTCATCGATCGTGCTGTCAACTAGCGTATCGATTCGACTGACAAAGAAACTGGCCACGCTGGCGATGTGGCTAATGTCCAGGCCCTTCACCGCGCGCGCCTCGAGTGCGGAAAGGAAAGCTTCCGCGACCTTTTCATAGGCGAACTGCGCAAAGAGCAGCGTGATGTTGATGTTGATGCCCTCTTCCAGGCACTGACGAATCGCGGGAAGCCCTTCCGGCGTGCCGGGAATTTTGACCATTACGTTGGGGCGATTCACGCCTTTCCACAGGCGGCGCGCTTCGTCGATCGTGGCTTTGGTGTCGTACCCGAGAAAAGGCGAAACCTCGATGCTGACGTAACCATCGCGCCGCTTCGTCTCTTCATAAACCGGCCGGAAGATGTCGCACGCATCTTGAATGTCGCGAAACGCAATCTTCTCGAACACGCCATTGGCGTCAAGCTTCTTCGCCTCGGCCGACTTGAGGATATCGTCGTAAAGATTGCTCCCGGTGATGGCCTTTTCAAAGATAGACGGGTTGGAGGTCATTCCGCGCAGGCCATCGTTGTCGATATATTTTTTCAATTGCCCGCTGGTGAGCAAATCCCGGCGCACATAATCCATCCAAGGCGACTGGCCGTACGCCAGCAAGCCTTTCAGCGGATTCGTGCCTTCCCCCTTGGCGATATTGGGAAGAGTGGTTGTCGTCGTCATAATCGTTCTCCTTGAGCCCGAAAAACACCTCAAAATAGTATTCTACGCCCTGGAAGGGCGAGCGCTCCAAGCCCCGAATCCCTATACCTTGACCTTCGCGCCCGCTCCGAATTTTGCTTCGAGCGCCTTCACTTTCCCCAATCGGCGCACGTGGCGCTCTTCTTTCGTGAATTTTGCGCCCAGGAAAGCCTTCACCAGGTCCTCGGCAAGCTTCACGCCCACCACACGTGAGCCAAGCACCAGTACGTTGATATCATCGTGTTCCACGCCCTGATGCGCCGAGTACGTGTCGTGGCACATTCCCGCTCGAATGCCCATTAATTTGTTCGCCGCGACGCTCGCTCCCACCCCGCTGCCGCAAATCAGCACGCCTCGCTCCGCTTTTCCGTCGAGCACCGCACGGCCCACCGCCTCGGCGAAATCGGGGTAATCGGATGGGTTTTCATTGAACGCCCCAACGTCCAGCACTTCGTGCCCTAGCGAGCGCAGTAAATCGCCCATCGCAACCTTGAGGGCAAAACCTGCGTGATCCGAGCCAATCACCAGTTTCATCGGCGGCTCACTTCCCCAGCACTTCCTTAGCTGCGGCAACCACGTTGTCCGCACTAAAGCCGAATTTTTTCAGTAAATCCTTCAGCGGCGCCGACGCGCCAAAACGCCTCATCCCCAGAATCTTTCCCTTCGTACCGGTGTACCGCTCCCAGCCAAACGGCGTAGCCATCTCCACCGCAACGCGCGCGGTCACATCCGCCGGAAGCACACTCGCCTTGTACGCGGCATCCTGCTGCTCGAACAATTCCCACGAAGGCATGCTCACCACTCGCGCCTTAATGCCTTCGGCCTTGAGCTTTTCGTATGCGTCCACGCAAAGCGATAATTCGCTTCCGCTCGCCATCAGAATCACATCAGGCTTCCCGCCCGCAGCGTCCGCCAGCACATACGCTCCCTTCGCCACTCCCGACGCCGGCGCATATTTCGTCCGATCCAGCGTCGGCACCGCCTGCCGCGTCAGCACCAACGTGCTCGGCCCATGCTTGCGCTGCAAAATCACCTTGTACGCTTCCACCACCTCGTTCGCATCGCCGGGCCGTAAAATCAGCATGTTCGGCATGGCGCGCAAAGAAGCGAGTTGCTCAATCGGCTGATGCGTCGGCCCGTCCTCGCCCACGCCCACGGAATCGTGGGTGAAGATGTAA
>DATDNK010000057.1:0-2319 GCA_036518275.1 Candidatus Acidiferrum sp. | reverse complement strand
GTCGGAAATCTTGGTGATGGCATCGCCGCCATCCCTTTCGCGCTTCAAATAGGTGGTCATCACGCTAATCACGTAGGGCCGCTTGCCCGTGAAAACGATCCCCGAGTCGTTGCGCACGCCTTCCAGCTCGCCCGGCTTGTTCGCCACCTTCACATCCTCCGGCAAGTTACGCGGGATATAGCTTTCTTTGTGCACGCTCAGCAGATTGAAAAAGTCCTCCGTCATCTGCTTGTTCAACACTTTGCCGAGGTAAAGATTTTCGAGCAGCAGCATCATCTCGCGAGGCGTAGCCACGTTTTCTCGTCCTTCCGAGGCCGCCTTCAGGTCCATCATCTTGCGCCGCAACCGCGTATGCGTCAGTCCCAGCGAATCGAGGAGCGCATTCACATTTTCCATCCCGATTCGGTCGATAATCACATTGGTCGCCGAATTGTCGCTCACAGAGATCATCAGTCCCGCCACATCGCGCAGCGTCAACCGCGTCATCCCCGGCGTCAGCACGCTGGTGATCCCGCTCCCGCCCACCATGTCCGACTGCTGCAGCGTATAGAAATCCGTCAGCTTGAGCTTGCCTTTTTGCGCTTGGCGATACAGCTCCGCCAGAATCGCAATCTTGATGGAACTCGCCGTCGGCATCACTTCGTCGGCGTGAAGCAAATATTTTTGCCCGGTGGACAGGTCCAGGATGGCTACCGCGAGCACGCCGTCGAGTTTGCTGTCCACTTCATTGACGGTCGCCGCCAGCTTTTGCCACAGGATCTGCTCTTTCTCTTGCGAATTCTGTTGCGCGCGGACGGGCAAGGACGCCATGGCGAGAACTGCAATACATCCCACGAGAAGCAATACTCTCTTTAGCAAGGGAAACCTCCGAGTGCGCGAAATTATAAGGCCTGGGGCGATGGGATTTTAGCCCTTTTCAGCGGAAATACCGGCTAGCCTCTCGCTGCCTGAGAGGCGTACTGAATGGGCACTTCAGAAACGTTTTCCCAAAAACTGTGTTAAACATAAATGAAGGTAACGGTTCGTCTCGCGAAGCGAGTATCAAGCAATCTTTAAGACTATCGACGGAACCCGGCCGGCTTCGCAATCTGGAGAAGAGCTCATGCGTAGACTTTTTGCAGGAATTCTTTTCATGGCGCTGGCGGGCACGCTCGCATTGGCCACGCCGCCTCAAGACCGCGACGACCGCCGTGACCGAGACGAACGTCATGACCAAGGCAAGCACAAAGGCTGGGACAAACACGGCGACCGTGACGACGACCGCGGCGATCACGACAACGGCAAACACAAGGGTTGGGATAATCCACATAACCCTCATTACCGTGACTGGGATGCGGACCATGATCGTATTCGCCCGGGCCGTGCGTATCCCCACGGCCGTTACAATCACGTGAGAGAAGTTTTTATCGCGCGCCGTTTTGATTACCGCACGCGCCACATCTTCCTATACGACAATTCTGACTGGGTCGTGGCTTCTTACGATGTCCATCGCTGCCGCGATTGGCAGTGGGACCGCGATCAGGTCTACGTCTACGACGACGACCATCACCCGGGCTGGTATTTGCTCTTTAACGCCCGATTGGGCCGCTACGTCCACGTCGAATATTTCGGCGCGCACTAAGAACTCTGGCCCTCCGGCTCTGAAATTTGTGAATAGATACAAGGGGCGGAGCCTGGGCTCCGCCTTCTTTATTGATTTAGAACTCGCCATCCAAGCGCCACCGGGCGCTACCACGCGCTCGTCCTTCTCAATGACGGGTTTGCTGCGCGAGCAATTCCGGTATCCCCACGACGACGGGCTGGTTGGCAACGTGGCTAGGCTGCAGGACAAAAGTACCCAGGATGTTGACCGCAAACGCCGTAAGCCCCGCCAATTCCAGCAAAGCCGAGCCAGGGAGAACCGACCAAGCCCACGCCGCGTAACCTTGATAGGCAAGTACTTCGCACGAAACCCGCAACGTGCAGCCTACACTTAAGAGCAGCAGTGCGACCAACATCAGCTTGGTGCTCCACAGCAGGCGCATCCCCACAAATGCCGGCAAGATCCGCTGCCCAATCGACAGAACCATCACCGAGATGAATCCCACTGTGAGGGCATGGCGGGACGCGCCCCAGATCCCGCCGGAGGTGTCCCAAATCGAGGCTGCTGCTCCGAGGAAAGCCGCCACGAGCAGCCAGCCGTAGGCTACTCGCACAAACGCAGGGAAACTTGTATGAACGCCCTTTATTTTTGCCGGCTGGTCGCTCGGTTCGAATATGCGGATAGCCATAATCGCTAGAGTCGTACTCGCGACAAACAGCCATGTTGCCAACGGAGTC
>DATDNK010000056.1:0-5782 GCA_036518275.1 Candidatus Acidiferrum sp. | reverse complement strand
CACGCGTCCCTGCTCCCGAAATATCGCGGCGCTGCTCCTATTAACTGGGCTATCGCGAACGGCGAAACGCGGACTGGACTTACCACCATGCGCATTGACGCCGGTATGGACACGGGCGACATTCTTCTCCAGCGCGAAATGGAAACTGGCCCTGCTGAAACCGCCCCTGAAGTCACCGCGCGAATATCCGAAGCCGGCGCCTCTCTCATGGAGGAAACTCTGCGCGGCATCGCAACAGGCACAGTCGTCCCACGGCCGCAAAATCACGCCGAAGCCACAATGGCCCCCATCCTCAAAAAAGAAGATGGCCGCATCGACTGGAACCGCCCCGCGCAAGAGATTTACGACCGCATGCGCGGCTTCGCTCCCTGGCCCGGCGCCTACACGACCTTCCATGGCCAAACTTGCCACCTCTGGGGCGAGCCAGTCACGGAATCCAAGCCTCTCCCCGTCGAAATTCTCGCCAGTCAATCTCTAGCCGACGCGTGCTCCACGCCAGGTTCTCTGTTCGGTTCTAAGAACGATTGGTTCGTGTCTTGCGGTCACGGAACGCTTTTGCGCCTTCAATCCGTCAAACTGGAAGGGCGCAAGCAAGTCCGCGCTTCCGAATTCGCCAACGGCGCGCGCCTCAAGCACGGTGAACGCTTCGGCGACACATGATTTGCACGCGTCCAAACACTAAGGCATACTCGAATTCTGCGTTGTTAAGTCTTTTCATTGGTGACTGACGCGCTTTACTGACCGACCGTCCGAAGGGGAGTTCATTTTTCATGCATATCTCGGAATCCTCAAGAAATCGCGGGCGAGCACATGCCCGCGGATGCAAACTTTTGCGCCTCACTGTGACCTGCTGCCTCGCAGGGCAACTTGCCTTCCTGCCTCTTATGTCGGCTGCTGATGATAAGCCTGCGACGGTAGCGCCCCTCGTTCCGACGCCCGTCTCGACAAACGATCCTGTCCTAAAAGCCATGCAAACGGAGCTCTCCCGCGCCGTCGCGGAACTCGGAAAGGCCGAGCAGCCTCCCTACTACCTTAGTTACACCGTCTACGATCAGGATTTCGTCGTGCTCGCCGGCGCTTATGGCAGCCTGCTCGGTGACACCGCCGCGAAGCGTCGCTTTGCCGACGTCACCATGCGCGTCGGTGCTTCCGATCTCGACAACACGCACGGGCAAAGTCGCTCCAGTGGCATCACATCCGGAACCCTTCCCCTGGGCAACGATCAAGATGCCATAGCGCGCGTCTTGTGGGAACTCACCGATCGCGAATACAAGCGCGCCGTTCCCGCGCTGCTGAACGTCCGCACCAACACTGCTGTCCGCGCTGAAGAAGAAGATAAGTCGCCGGACTTCTCCAAGGAAAAACCGGAAACCCATATTGGCGAGGAACCCGCTGCCCCTTTCGATCGCTCGGCCTGGGAAGCCGAAATCAAGCGCCTCTCTGCGGCATTCCGCAAATATCCCGAAGTTTATTTCGCCACAGTCGTTCTGCAAGTCTCGAATTCCAATTCGCGCATGGTCTCGAATGAAGGCACCACACTGGTTTCGCCCACCTCCTCCGCGCGCCTGGTCATGGAAGCGCAGACCCGCGCTGACGACGGCATGGATCTTCTGCGCGTCGAAACCTTTCAAGCGCCCAATACAAAGGGCTTGCCCGCCGAAGCCGCACTCACCGCCAAAATCGAAAAAATGGCCGTGGATCTCAGCGCTCTCCGCAAAGCTCCGGTTGCTGAACCCTACGACGGCCCCGCTCTCCTCAGCGGCCGCGCTGCCGCCGTTTTTTTCCACGAAGTGCTCGGCCACCGTCTCGAGGGCCATCGCCAGCGCGATGAAGAAGAGGGTCAAACTTTTACCAAGAAGATCGGCCAGGAAGTCCTGCCAAAATTCCTTAGTGTAGTGGACGACCCAACAATCCACGACATGGCGGGCCTGAAACTTGCCGGAGCCTACGATTACGACAACGAAGGCTCGCCCGCGCAACGCGTGGACGTTATCAAAGACGGAGTGCTCAAAAATTTCTTGATGTCGAGGATGCCCATCAAGAACTTCAGCGCTTCGAATGGTCATGGCCGCAACCAGCCCGGCCTCATGCCCACCGGCCGCCAGGGAAATTTAATCGTCACTTCATCGCAAACGGTGCCTGACGCCCAGATGCGCCAGAAGCTCATCGACGAAGTAAAAAAGCAGAATAAGCCTTACGGTCTGTATTTCGATGACATTCAGGGTGGCTTTACTATCACCACGCGCCAATTGCCGCAAGCGTTTCAGGTGCTTCCCGTCATGGTCTACAAAGTCTACGCCGACGGTCGCCCCGACGAACTGGTCCGCGGCGTGGACATCGTCGGCACGCCTCTCGCCGCGTTGACGCGCATTCTTACCACCGGCGATCAGGAGCATGTCTTCAACGGCGTTTGCGGCGCGGAAAGCGGTCAGGTTCCCGTCGCCGCTGTCGCGCCCTCTATGCTTTTTTCCGAAATGGAAGTGCAAAAGCGTGCGCACCAGCACGAGCGACCACCCCTCTTGCCTCCACCCGGCTTTGATGACAGCACACCTCCGGCCAAGACCGCCAAGGAGCCCAAAGCGGAGGTGAAGCCATGAAACTACTTCACCGCAAGTTGACCCTGGCCTTGGCGGTGACACTCTCGGCCGCCGCGAATTCTACCTTGCTTCGTGCAGCTCCCGGCGATTCGAAGCCTGCTCTCGTCCCGGCCATGGTTGCGGCCCACGCTGCCGCCAAAGGCGACGGCTTGCTCGAAGCACTGCTCACTGAACTCGAACGCTCCAAAGCCCAACTCAAGATGGATCAGGTCCAATCGCCTTATTTCATCGAGTATCGCGTGAACGACGTAGAGGACTACACGGCCGAGGCGGCCTTCGGCGCTCTCCGCGAAAACCAGCGCGCGCACTATCGCGTTCTGCGCGTCGTTGTTCGCATCGGTGATTACAAGCAAGACAGCTTCTACGCGCGCGGCCAGGGCGAATCCACCATTCTCCCGCTCGACAACGATCCCATCGCGCTTCGCCGTCAAATCTGGCTCGCCACTGACAGCGCCTACAAAGATGCAGGCCAGGCGCTCGCCGAAAAACAAGCCGAGCTAAAGCGCTTCACTAACGATGCGAACCCCGTCGACGACTTTGCCAAGTCTGCGCCCCTTATCGCCGTCGACCCCGCCGTCTCCCTGAAGTTCGATGAAACTTCCTGGAAGAAAACGCTCGAGGACGTGACCAATCTGTATCGCCAATATCCCGATGTGCAATCCGTGACTGCTTCCGCGCGCTTTTCTGCTGTCAACGAATACCTCGTCAATACCGAGGGCACCGTCACGCGCTGCGGCAAGACCACTTATTCCGTCCAGTTGAATGGCTCCGCGCAAGCCGCCGATGGCATGCGCCTCAGTCGCAGCCCCGCCTACGTCGTCGCGCGCATGGAAGAATTGCCTTCACATGACGCGTTGATGACCAACGCAAGAAGCATGCTCGACACCATTGTGGCGCTCCGCCAAGCGCCCATAGTCGAAGAAGAGTACCGCGGCCCCGTTTTGTTTTCCGCGGATGCCGCCGACGACATTGTCGCCTCCTTGATCGGCCAAAACGTTGTCGGCCACAAACCGGCGCCCGGCAGGCCCAACCGTACGACTGGTGCCTTTGCTACCAGTTACAAGGCCCGCGTACTGCCAAATTTTCTTTCCGTCATTGATGATCCAACGCTGAAGGATTTTCAGGGCAAAAGCCTTGTCGGCAGCTATATGTTTGACAGCGAAGGCGTGAAAGCCGAACCCGTCAATGCTATCGAAAATGGAACGCTGACCAATTATCTCCTTGGGCGGCAACCGCTCCGCGACTTTCCCGCCTCGAACGGACACGGCCGCGCCGCCGCTGGCATGGCTGCGGGTCCTAACCTTGGTGTCTTAATGTTGAGGAGTTCCGAACCAGAGTCTGCCGATGATCTAAAAAAGAAAGTCATCGACATGGTTAAAGAGCAAGGCAAGCCTTACGGCTATCGCGTCGAAACGCTCGGCCAGCCCGGGAACACGCCGCGCTTGCTCTATCGCGTTTACGCGAGCGATGGTCACGAAGAACTTGTCCGTGGCGCCGTGTTCAACGAACTGGACACGCGTGCGCTGCGTACAGACGTGATTGCTGCAGGCAACGATCCGCTGGTCAGCAACCGCCCGGGCGGCGTTCCCACGACAGTGATTAGCCCCTCGCTGCTCTTTGACGAATTGGAAGTGAAGCGCGCAGACACCAGCAAAGACAAGTTGCCCGAGTATTCACCTCCGCCGCTGGTAAAGAAATAGTTTGACTGACTCCTGAGAACGAAGTGCTTTCCCACTTTCCATTTTCTGATTTCTATTCTCTAATCTCTGCATTGTGACCATGACACTTCGCGAACGACTCGAATGGCTCAGCCGCATGACGCTTCTCGTCTTCATCCTGGCATCCGCGGCCTTTCTCAGCGCCATCACCGCCATGCGCATTGCCATTCACGGCCGCGAAGTCACTATGCCCAATCTCGTTGGCAAGAACGTGTCCGAAGCCAGCAAGATGCTGCAATCCCGGGGCCTCGTCCTGCGCGTCGCTGACCGCATCTACAGCGACCAGCCTATCAACGTGGTGCTGCGCCAGACTCCCACCGCCGGCTTGCTGATGAAAGTTTCGCAGCAGGCCCACGTGGTGCTCAGCCTGGGGCAACGCCAGTTGCAGATTCCCATGTTGGAAGGCAATTCTTTGCGCGCTTCGCGCGTCGAATTGCTTCGTCAGGGTCTGCAAGTCGGCGAAGTCTCCGCCATCAACATGCCGGACGAGCCTGTCGACACTATCGTCGTGCAAAATCCGAAGCCCGGCACTGGCGCCGCCACACCGCGAGTGGACGTCTTGGTCTCACTGGGACCAAAAGAAACCTTCTACGTGATGCCTCATTTCGTTGGACTGAGCGAAACGGATGCGCAGCGCCGCCTGGATCAGGCGCAAATGCGCCGCAAAGTGAATTATGTCTCCGCGCCCCAATGGCCCCATGGCTCTGTGATTGATCAAACCCCCTTGGCGGGCACGAGAGTTCCCTCCTCCGCCACCATCGAACTCACCGTCGCCAATTAAGCAGGCGCCCGGACAAGGCAATTGATTTGCTCAGCAGGCCAGTAGGTTGGGGGGTGAACTCCTTGGGCTCTCGGGGTGACCGAGAAATGTGAAGGAGGTTCCCGAGGAACTCACCCCAGTCACGCTTTTGACAATAGCCTATCTCCCATTTGGAGCCTCCGCGCAATCAGGCCAACCCCTGCATCGGGGCTCAGGTAAATCCCTGATGTGCCCCTGACATGGAGCGCGAAACATACTCCATTTGCAATCATTTGATTCAGCGGTGAGCTGCAACACGACCTGGGCGAGTTAATGTCTCGCCTAAAGGCCGCCGGCGAAGACAAAAGGCCTGGACCCGCTCTTCAGCGTCGACGGTATGGCATACTAATTCCCTTCTTTTTTGCTCGCGCAAACGCTGAGATGAAGACGGCGGCCACATCCCTCGGGCTGATTTTTGCCCTGGCACTCGGAACACGGTTGGGCTTCGCCTGGAATCAGCAGCGCAAATTCCCTCATGACGTCCTGGCACCGGCCATGTTTAGTCAGGAAACTGGGAGCATCGCGGCTTCGCTGGCAACGGGAAAAGGATTCAGCTCTCCGTTTGGTAAGGAGACTGGTCCTACTGCCTGGCTGACGCCCGTGTATCCACTTCTCGTGGCGGGCGTCTTCCGCGTATTCGGGATTTTTACCCGCGCCTCGTTTTTCGC
>DATDNK010000055.1:0-9816 GCA_036518275.1 Candidatus Acidiferrum sp. | reverse complement strand
GGCATCCCCTGCCGTGATCTTGTCCTCGGCCTTGGCACGATCCACTGCATGACCCAGCAGCAGCCGAGTCCCCGACCAGCGTGCGAGCCCTAAGCGACCGGAGCGAGCCTATGGACCTCTCGCTCAGGGGGCCAATTCGACCCAATTCCCATTCCTTGCCTGGGCGGCAAACTCGGATACAATCTTTCTTCCTCAAGGAGGCTCCATGCTCGATGCCTACATGCTCGTGGATAGGGTTTATGGCGTGTGGTTCGAATCGCACGGCTTTGTTTCCTGGCTGATCCTGGGTTTGATCGCCGGCTGGCTTGCCGGAAAAATTGCGCGGGGCCGCGGCTTCGGCTGCATCGCAGACATTGTTCTTGGCTTAGTTGGTTCGTTCATCGGCGGCTGGGTTTTTGTGAAGCTCGGGATTTTTGGAGGCGGCTTCTGGTATTCCCTCGCCGCCGCAACTCTTGGCGCTGTAATCCTCGTCTCCATCGCGCATCTGTTCGCCGGTGATCCCCACCATTGAGGAACCCGCTGTATCCTCTTCTCGCGACTTTCAATGCTGGCTTTCCCGCGTGGGGTTCTTATTCTCACCAGCCATGAGTCACCAATCATGAGTCACGTCCCTGTGATACGATGCTCGTTTGAGTGCAGGAGCCGACTCTTCGTTGAGTAAGACCCCGAGTAAACACGCAAGCAAAGCGGCGCATTCGCTCACCGCCATCCCCCTCGGCGGCCTCGGCGAATTCGGCATGAACATGATGGTTCTACGCCTCGCCGATGACATTATCGTCATCGACGCGGGCATGATGTTCCCGGAATCCGAACTTCTCGGCGTCGATCTCGTTATTCCGGATATTGCGTATCTGAAGCAGAACCGCGCGAATGTTCGGGCGATTGTGCTCACTCATGGCCATGAGGATCATATCGGCGCACTGCCCTACATACTTCGCGATTTGAATGTTCCAGTTTACGGAACACGCTTTACGCTAGCGTTGGTGAAGAAGCGCCTGGAGGAAGCGGGACTGCTGGAATCCACTACGCTGCGCGAAGTCCTGCCAGGCCGCACGATCGAAATCGGACCATACGAAATCGAGTTCATTTCCGTTACGCATAGCACGCTGGATTGTGTGGCGCTGGCAATTCGCACACCTCTTGGCGTGGTGATTCACACGGGGGATTTCAAAATCGACCAGACGCCAGTGGACGGCGCAGCGTTCGATTTTCACGCTCTGGCAAAGTACGGAAGAGAAGGCGTGCTGGCGCTGTTCAGTGATTCCACCAATGTGGAGCGTCCCGGGTTTACGCCGTCGGAACGCGCGGTGGTGCCGCGCATCGAGGAATTGTGCCGCTCGGCTCCACGACGCGTGATTCTTTCCTGTTTTGCCTCCTCGATTCACCGCATCCAGCAGGTGATTGACATCGCGGTGCGCGTCAACCGCAAGGTCGCCTTCGTTGGACGCAGCATGGTCGACAACGTCGAGATTGCGCATTCGCTCGACCTGCTTCGGATTCCTGACGGCATGGTGGTGCGGCCGCAGGACATTCGCGGCTTCGATCCCAAGCGGCTAGTGATTCTTGCCAGCGGCAGCCAGGCCGAGCCAATGTCCTCGCTGTCGCGAATTGCCGTGGACAATCACCGTCACGTTTCCGTGGAAGAGAACGACACGGTCATTCTTTCCGCGCGCATCATTCCTGGCAACGAAAGATCCATCTTCCGCATGCTCGATCACATGTTCCGCCGTCGCGCACTGGTGTATTACGAAAATTCCGGAGGAATGATTCATGTTTCCGGCCACGCCTGCCAAGAAGAACAAAAACTGATTTTGCAGCTAGTGAAGCCGAAATACTTTATTCCGGTCCACGGTGAGTACCGCCACCTCTTCCGACACGCGGCGTTGGCACATCAACTCGGCGTGGTCTCGGAGGAGATTTTCCTGTTGGAAAACGGACAAACCGTCGAATTCAAGGAAGATCGCGCACTCCGGCGCGATCCGGTAACCGCGGGCCGCGTGCTCGTGGATTCCGGTTCGCTGGAGGAAATCGAAGAGGTGGTGATCCGCGACAGAAAGCACCTCTCGGAAGACGGCGTTGTGGTGCCCATCATTGCGATCGACAAGCATACGGGAAAGCTGGAATCGCAGCCGGAAATCGTGACGCGTGGCGTCATGAGCGAGAACGGCCAGGAACTCTTGATTGGCGCGCGCGAAGTGCTGATGAAAACCGTTGCGGAATCGACCGCGGAGGAAAATTCCGACTGGGGTGTGATCAAGGAAAAAATCCGCGTTGATTTGAAACGGTACATCAACAAACAAACTTCCAAACGCCCGCTGATCCTTCCCGTGATCCTCGAGGTCTAGCCGGCTGAGCCCCTGATGGCTGATACCACCACACCTGTGCCGACCCCCTCTGCCGGGCCCGGCAGCGCTGCCTTTGTTTTTATCCTCGTTACGGTAGCGTTTGACGCTCTGGCGTTTGGAATCATCGCGCCGGTCCTTCCCGACCTGATTCGCCAATTCGAAGGCGGCGATTTCGCGCGCGCATCGGACTTCACCGGCTACCTTCTGCTCGTCTGGAACGTTATGCAGTTTCTGTTTTCGCCAATTCTGGGTGCGTGGTCCGACCGATTTGGCCGCCGGCCCATCATTCTGCTTTCGTGCTTTGGCCTGGGCATTGACTACATTGTGATGGCTCTGGCTCCGACTCTGCGGTGGCTTTTTGTTGGGCGCATCATTTCAGGTATAACGGCTTCCAACATTTCCACCGCATATGCCTATATCACCGATGTCACCCGGCCGCAAAAACGCGCCAAGCCGTTTGGGTACATCAGCGCTGCTTTCGGACTCGGTTTTGTCATTGGCCCCGCTGTCGGCGGCTATTTGGGCAATTCCAACCTTCGCGCTCCCTTCTGGGCTGCCGCCATTCTCAGCTTGCTTAACTCCCTGTATGGCTTTTTCGTTCTTCCCGAATCGTTGCCAAAAGAAAAACGCGCGAAATCCGCGTGGCATATGGCCAATCCTCTGGGTTCGCTGAAACTTCTGCGCTCGCATCCTGTTCTCGCGGGGCTCGCGGCTGTGGTAACGCTTTACTACCTTGCTCACAATTCTCTTCCCTCGATGTGGGCTCTGTACACGGAAGAGCGCTACGGCTGGAGCCGCGGTGACGTAGGCCTTTCGCTCGCCGTCGTGGGAGTTTGCGCATCCATCATTTCCGGCGTGCTGGTCGGGCCTTTCGTGAAGCGCTTTGGGGAACGCCGTAGCGTGCTCTTCGGGTTGCTGTGCGGCACGTTGGGTTTCGCCGGTTTTGCTTTGGCGACCAGCGGATGGATGCTGTACGCAGTTATCCCCTTGATCGCGCTTTGGGGCATCGCGGCTCCCGCAATTCAATCTCTCATGTCCCGTCGAGTCGACCCGTCTTCGCAGGGAAAGTTGCAAGGAGGGATCAATTCTTTGCGCGCGATCACCGGAATGGCCGGGCCGGTCTTGTTCACACAGGTTTTTGCACTGGCGATTTCGCCACGCGCGCGGATTCATTTGCCGGGAGCGCCGTACTATCTCGCCGCGATGCTGCTGCTTTCGAGCTTGCTCCTGGCCGTTTACGTGACCAGGCCCCGCGAGGAAACCGTTGAACCGCAACAACAGCCAGCTGTCACTTTCGATCCATCGGATTGAGCCAACAATCGGCATTACCATCTCGGGGCGAAAGCAACTTGAATATGATCGCGTTTGACGATCGCGTTTAGTGTTCTCACGAAGGGCAAGCTATTGAAACGAGTGGCAATTCAGGGGGATAATCTCGGGCAGCCATAGAAATATCCGCGGCGTAAGGCAATTGCTTTTTGCAAATCTAACTGCATGCCCAGATGGAGGCCCCCTTTGAGCGAAACAGAGCCGGGAAAGAATGGATCGAACGCGACGGAGAACCGGAGAGGGAGGCGGACTGCCGAGCCCTCGCGAGAAATGTGCATTTGCGGCCACCGGGCCACCGTGCATGCCGCTTACCGATATGGGTGCCAGGCTCCTGGCACTCGCAAGGGATTCTGCCAGTGTATGCGGTTCATCGCGCGTAATTCACCTGTAGGAAGAAAACTGCGGGCTGTCGAACGAACAAAAGCTGGCACGGAAGCCAAGTCCGGTTAAATGCCGGGCATCTTGCGCCGAGGAATCTTGCAAGACGGCAAGACGTATCGTGCTTCTATATTTTCTTTGCTCTCCAAAATCCCAGCGACAGCATTCCTATACGCTGAAGAAGTGAGCTTGCACTGGAGATCGTGCGGAGCCAAGAGACTTTGTCCTTGCGAGACTTGAAGGTAAGACATGGATCTTGACTTCGACTGTTCTCCTTGCGACTTCCTGAACGGAATGATCGGTCCCACGCCTTATGACAGCGTGTTACGAGAATGGGAGAGCTATTGGGAAAGAGAAGGACGCGCCATTTCCGAAGCGGTCGATCGTGCAGGCACGCCGTGGGTTCGCATGTTTGACGCCGCCGGCAAGCGTGTGGATGAAATCCTGTACGCGCCCGAATACTGGCAGTTACTGAAGAAGGGTTATCGCTCGGGAGTGCTTTGGCGCGCCTTTGAAGATGATTCCTTGTTGCCGTCGTTCCTGCTGATTTACCTGACCTCGTTCTACGATTGTGGCCTCACCTGCCCGTATACCGTGTCGCTTTCGACCGCGCTGCCGCTCAGCAAGTATGGAGCTGCGGACTTGAAGCTGCGTTTTCTCGACAAACTCCTTCGAAAAGACGATTCGGTTTGGCAAGGCGCCACGTGGATGACCGAGATCAAAGGCGGCTCGGACCTGGGCGCCGGCGTAGAAACCGTAGCGGTACGACAGGGAGAAAACTGGAGGCTGACGGGAGACAAGTATTTCGCAAGCAACGCCGGGGCGGAGTTAGCGGTCGTGGCGGCGCGGCCACAAGGATCGCAAGGCGGGGTCCGCGGATTGGCCTTGTTTCTCCTTCCGCGCTATCGCGCCAATGGAGAACTGAACTACACCATCCGGCGCCTGAAAGACAAAATTGCCACGCGCTCGGTGCCGACGGGCGAAGTCGAATTGCATGACAGTGAAGCATACTTGCTCGGAAAAACCGAAGAAGGAATTTATCTCATTCTAGAAGTGCTGAACGTGTCGCGAATAGCAAACAGCATGGGCAGCGTAGCTCTGGCGCAGCGGGCGATTGCCGATGCCCTGCGGTATGCTGAAACAAGAATTGCTTTCGGCCAGCGCATTCTCGACCACCCCATGCTGCGCAGGCAATTTGAAGAGAGCACGCGAGATCTGCGTGCAGCCTTTGCTTTAGCCTGGGAGGCAGTCAAGCTTTTGAACGAAGTTTGGCAAGAGCGGCCGCCTTATTCCGCTCGCTATCACGTGTTCCGCCTGCTGGCACATCTCGCCAAGTATCACACTGCGGAATTTGCGGTGCAGACCGCCAAGTGGTGCATGGAGGTGCATGGCGGTCTCGGCGTTTTGCAAGAATTCGGCGTGGAGCGCTGGCTCCGGGAAGCCATGATTCTGGCGATTTGGGAAGGAACGGCACATCGCCAGTTGCTCGATGCTCTGGAAGTCATCACCCGAAAACAGGCGCATCACGGCCTCGCGCAGCATCTGCGGCGGGCGGATTCTTCCGATAGATTAAGAGAATTGGTGAACGAGATAGACAGCCACTTGAAACTGCCGGAGTCCGAGCGAGAACGCACCTGGGAACCGCTGGCCGCACGTCTTGCAAAGCAAACGGCAGAAACACTTTTACAAATGATGCCCGCACCTGGCAGTTAAGCTGCAGAAGTAAGCGCGAAAAAGGCGCCGGTGGTGTCAGCCCGACCGCCTACAAAGCCCTGTTAACGCGCGTTCTGGACTACAATCCCGCCATGCCGCCCACCCTCCGCTCGTACCACCCGCACGATTTTGCGGCCCTGCATAGGCTGGATCAGGGGTGCTTTCCGGCGGGGATTTCCTATTCGAAAACCACGCTGCGCTATTTCCTAACGCTCGGTTGCGCCGATTGCGTAGTTGCCGAAGGCGGCGGGCGCATCGTCGGGTTCATCCTGAGCGAGGAGAATCCGCCGCTCGCGCACATCATTACTCTGGATGTGGATGCGAAGCATCGCAGGCACGGCATCGGAACCATGCTTCTGGCGACGCTCGAGTCAAACCTTGCCCTGCGCGGCGTTCGCTCCATCTTGCTGGAAACCGCAATTGACAATGAACCGGCGGTTGCCTTCTGGAAAGGTCACGGCTATCGTATCGAGGCGACTGTGAAGCGCTATTATCTCGGGCGCATCGACGCTTACGAGATGCGCAAAATCCTGCCGGGCAGATCGCAGGCAGAGCCGGCGAAAAAGGAACCGTAGGCCCAATGCCCTTCTATCAGGCAATTATTCTGGCGCTGGTGCAGGCGCTAACGGAGTTTCTGCCCGTCAGCAGCACTGCGCATCTGAGGTTGTTCCCCTGGATGCTGCACTGGCAAGATCCGGGCCTGGCATTTGACGTGGCCCTTCACGCCGGAACGCTCATAGCAGTGCTGCTTTATTTCTTCAGGGATTGGCTCACGCTGGCATTATGCGGAGTGGGATTCCGATTTCCAGGAATGGCCAGCCCGGAACAAGCGGCACAAAACCGCCGGCTGTTCTGGTACATGGTGATTGGCACAATTCCAGCGGCGGTCTTGGGCAAGCTGTTTCATCACTACATTGAGGACGAGCTGCGCCAGCCGATGCTCATCGGCATTTCGCTGGTGCTGATTGCCTTGCTGATGTGGTGGGCGGACTCGCGCACAAACCTCACCCGAACACTGGAGCAGTCCAATCTGGGAGACGGCATAAGCATCGGGTTGGCGCAGGCCGTCGCTCTTTGGCCGGGTGTTTCGCGGTCAGGAATCACCATCACCACGGGGCTCTTTCGAAACTTTACGCGCGACGCGGCGACGCGGTTCTCCTTTATCCTGTCAGCACCGGTGATCGCCGGGGCGGTCCTTTCCGAAGTTCCCAAGCTACTCAAAATGCACAAGGCCGGCGGGCTGGAGCTGCCGCTTTCGACGCTGGCCATCAGCGTGCTCGTTTCGGCCATCGCCGGATACTTCGTCATTGCCTTCTTCCTGCGTTACCTGCAAACACGCACGTTGAAAGTATTTGTTGTGTACCGGCTCGTGTTTGGTATCATCATCCTGGTTTGGGCGTTCCTCCAGGCGGGATTGCGATAGCGCCAGCACCCGCTGCAACACTCAGCCTTCCCCACAAGCCTGCGCGGCAGGCAAGCTGAGGAGAACTCCGTGCGCTTTCTCACACCTACGGAAAACAAGCGATTGAACGAGCTAGTGGGTTTTTTGTGCATTTCGCTGGCGGTTTTGATCGCGCTGGCCCTGATTTCGTATTCCCCGCGCGACGCCTCGTTCAACGTCAGCGCTACTTCCCCCGACGGAAGCGTGACCAACAACTGGATGGGCCCCGTTGGCGCGTACGGGTCGGATTTACTATTCCAGGTTTTCGGATTTGCGGCGTTTCTTCTGCCCATGGCGATTACTGTCCTCGGGTGGCGCTGGTGCCGGGGTCGCGCCATCGATTCGCAATTCGCCACGCTCGCCGGCTACTTTCTCTTGCTGGTTTCCCTGCCATCGTTGCTGGCGTTGTTTCCATTTCCTGCCGTGCGAGGCACGATTCCCGCCGGCGGAATCGTAGGCTCGCTGACATCGACCGGGCTGCTTGCGGGATTTAACTTCTGGGGAGCCTTCCTTGTTGCTGTGGCGCTTTTCTTCACCTCCCTCTTCATGACCACACGTTTTTCCTTTGCCGGGACGCACGCTTGGGCGACCGGCCCCAAAGGCCCCATCGGGGCCGTCGAGCGCCTGGGAATTCTCCAAAAGGCGCAAGCACGCTGGCACGCTTGGCGGGAAAGACGCGAGCAGGAACGCATGCGCCGGCGCGTGGAAGAGTTACGGCTTTCCGGAAGAAAGCCTGTGCCGCCGCAGGCGATTGGCAAAACTGCGCTTCTGGACATGACGACTGGCGATCCGACGGATGAGGAAGAAGCGGATGAGAAGGATGGCAAGCCCTCGGTCGTGAAGGCCCCCATCTTTGTGTTTCACCGGGACACGGAAAAACCTGCGGGCAAGAAGGCGGCTGAGCCCAAGATTGCCAAGGGCAGTCCTAACTACAAGCTGCCTTCTCCGTCGCTTCTGCGCGAGGGCGAGCGCAGCCACAAACTCGATGAAGAGGAACTGAAGCAGCGCGCCCGCGCTATTGAGGCGAAATGCCAAGAATTTGACGTGCAGGGCCGCGTTGCACAGATCAATCCGGGTCCGGTCGTCACCACGTTCGAATTCAAGCCGGAGGCGGGCATCAAGTACAGCCGCATCATTGGGTTGACCGAAGACTTATGCCTGGCTCTGCAGGCGGAATCCATCCTGATCGAGCGCATTCCAGGCAAATCGACCATCGGCATCGAAGTTCCGAATGACCGGCGGCAAACCATTGCGCTTCGCGAAATCATCGAGGCGCCGGAGTTCATCCATTCCCCGAGCAAACTGACGCTGGCGATGGGGCGCGATTTGCACGGCCGAATCCGAGTGACGGAATTGGCAGCCATGCCGCACCTGCTCATCGCCGGATCCACCGGAACCGGCAAAAGCGTGTTCATTAACTCGCTGCTGATGTCCATTCTGTATAAGGCGAGCCCCGATGAAGTGAAGTTGGTGTTGGTCGATCCCAAGCGGCTGGAGCTGAGCCTTTACGAAAACATTCCACATTTGATCGCGCCGGTGGTGACCGATCCGAAGATCGCTTCGAACGTCCTGCGCAACGCCACGCGTGAAATGGAGAACCGCTTGAAGTTGTTGGCGCAGCGCGGCGTTCGCAACATCGACCAGTACAACCGCACTTTCAAGAAGGAACAGTCGCTCTCGTTGTTTGACAATGTCGAAGAACCTCAGCACAAGCCGCTTCCCTATCTCATCATCGTCATCGACGAATTAGCTGATTTGATGATGGTAGATACCAACACTGTGGAAGAATCCATCACACGGCTGGCGCAGATGGCGCGCGCTGTGGGAATTCACCTGATTCTCGCGACGCAGCGGCCATCGGTCGACGTCATCACCGGCTTGATCAAGGCGAACTTCCCTGCCCGCATCTCTTTCCGAGTGGCTAGTAAAGTGGATTCACGCACCATTCTGGATTCGAACGGCGCCGAATCGCTGCTTGGCCGCGGCGACATGCTGTACCTGCCCGCGGGTTCGGCGCGCCTTCACCGTATTCACGGCCCGCTCGTCACCGAAGACGAAATCACCGAAGTGTGCGACTTTTGGCGCGAGCAAGCGCAAGCAAAGTATCAAGAGGAACTGCTGGAAGCGCCGAAAGAGGAAAATGGTAAGACCGCTGAGGGAGCCGGCGAAGCTGACGCCGATGGCGGCGACGATGTTGACGACGATCTGTATCAGGACGCCGTTCGCGTTGTCTGCGACGCCGGCCGCGCATCCACGTCCACGTTGCAGCGCCGGTTGCGGATTGGATACGGCCGCGCGGCGCGCCTGATCGATCTCATGGAAAAAGACGGCATCGTCGGCCCCCCCGACGGCACCAAGCCGCGCGAAGTCCTGAAGAACCGCAACTGGATGAAGGAATTCGACGACTCGCAGGAATAGATGCGGCTAGTGCGATGTATTTTCGTCTTTTGTCTCTTCTTCCTTCCCTTCTGCTCTTCATCGCCACAAGCGAAAAGGCGACTTGTCCACGTTTTCGTTGCTCTGGCCGATAACCAGCATCAGGGCATCATTCCAGTCCCGGCAGCATTGGGCAATGGCGAAGATCCCGACCGCAATTTGTACTGGGGTGCC
>DATDNK010000054.1:0-2453 GCA_036518275.1 Candidatus Acidiferrum sp. | reverse complement strand
CTTCGTGCCCGCCAAGGGTGAGCCCAAAAAACTGGTCCACAAAATCGAATCCGAGTCGCTCGCGGCGCTTCCGGGCGACACCCTGTATTACGCGAAGCAGGACGAGCTGCACAAAAATCTGAAGAAAATTCTCGGCCGCGCAAAAAAAGTGGCCATGCAGTACTCGCCGAAGAATGAGATTCCCTACGTGGCGATGGTGGATGCAGGAACCATCGAACTCGTCCGCGGCGCTGGCGCCAAAGTGGTGACCTCCGCCGACCTGGTACAGAAATACGAAGCCTGCTGGAGCCCCGCGCAGGTCGAGTCCCATTTCTCGGCCGGCCAAATCATTGACCGCATCGTCCGCGGCGCGTTCGACCATGCTGCAAATTGCGTTCGCGAAAAAAAGCCGCTGACCGAATACGATTTGAAGCAATGGATCCTGAAAGAGTTTGAAGCCGCGGGTATTTGGGCGGAAGAAGGCCCGGACATTGCCGTGAACGCGCACGCCAGCGATCCCCACTATGGTCCTTCCGCGGAATCATCTGCGCCCATCCGCGAAGGAGACTTGCTGCTCCTGGACGTTTGGGGAAAGAAGAAAACGCCGGGAAGCGTTTATTATGATGTGACTTGGATGGGCTACCTTGGCGCGAAGGTGCCGGAGAAGTACGCGAAGGTTTTTGCCGTAGTGCGCCAGGCGCGCGACCAAGCCGTGGACTTGATTCGCTCGCATGTCGCGAAAGGGAAGCCGTTGCAAGGCTGGCAAGTGGACCATGCAGCGCGCCGCGTTATCGAAAAGGCTGGCTATGGCAAATATTTCTTTCATCGCACTGGCCACAGCATCGGAGAAAAAGTTCACGGAAACGGTGCGAATATGGATGGTTTGGAAACACACGACGCGCGGCACCTCATTGCTCATACTTGCAACTCGGTGGAGCCGGGAATTTATTTGCCGGAATTTGGCGTGCGCACTGAAGTGAACGTCTATATTGATGAAAAAGAAGCTCGCGTGACCGGCGCCGTGCAAACCGCGATTCTGCCGCTCCTGGCGTAGGTTTAGCGGAGAACGACGAGGAGACCAACGGGAGACTCTTCGTGTAGCGGCGACTTTACGTCGCCAGGCCGCGTCAAGCCGAGGCCCTCAACCTGAGGAAGGAGAAAGATGTCCGAAGAGACAGCTGTACCGGCAGCTCCGTCAGAAAAAGCCGAACACACAGCTCCGCCGCGAGATTCCAAGCGCGAAATGCTTGCTTTTGTTGTCGGCATAGCGGGCTGGCTCGTGCCCGGGCTGGGGCATGCTCTCCAGAAAATGTGGGGACGCGCGGTGATCTGCTTTCTGACCGTCGGCGTGCTTGTGTGGGTTGGATCAGGGATGCGGGGAAATCTCTTCTCGTCGCGGGGAAATGACGCTTTCGACTCTCTCGGATACATCGCAGATCTGGGTACGGGGAGTTTTTATTTGGTGGCCAGGTCGCTCGAATCGAACGGACCCGATGTATCGCACGCCGACGGCGACTATGGAACAAGGTTCCTGGCCACCGCAGGCGTTTTCAATTTGCTGGCGGCGCTGCATGCTTATGAAGCCGCACGAGGCCGCAAAGCATGACGGCGCTGATCACCATTTCGATGACCTTGATGTTATTCATCGCGCTCAAGCTTACACACTTGCAGGCATTGGTGCTCTTCGCTGCGGTGATTTCGGTTGCGTTCGGGTTCCTTGGCCGGCGCCAGCCCATGGAACGCGTGAAGTACATCTTGTGGACACTGTTCCTTTTTCTGTTGATTGGCGTGGGTATCGGCTGGGCGATGTACCCCTTCTCGCGCTGAGCTTCTTGTTGTTGCATGAGCCAAACGGGATTCCGCCGATACAATCTCGAGATACGGTGGTGAAAGGGGAAACTACCACACACCAAAGGGCGATGCAGTGCTGCTTCTCCTGGAGTGGTTCGGCCGGGATGATGCGGAAGCGATGTTCGCTAATCGATTCCCAGGCAGTGGCTTGTTTCGTTTTGTCAAGCGTAGCGTACCCTGAATTCAGTCGGGGCTCGCGCTCGAGCCCTAATTGACGGCCTCGCGCACTTCAGTGCCCGCGCTTCTTTGTTGTTGAAACACTGTCATTCCCGTTGATGAATTGACACTGTTTTTCAGCGGATGCTATTGTCGTGAAGCAGGGAATGCCGCCTTTGTTGTTACAGGGGGACACCCTGCCCTAGATTGCCGAGGTAGCTCAGTGGTAGAGCAGCCGATTCGTAATCGGCAGGTCGCGGGTTCGACCCCCGCCCTCGGCTCCAAGGCTCAAAAAAGCAGTCTCACTCTTCGAAGAATCTTTGCCGTCAACCCCGCCAGCGTGGGTGCTCTCCTCTGCCTTTGGATACCCGCAACTCGCTCGTGGTTAGGAATGCTGGTGTGACCGGAAAGGGATAAGTGGAACAGTCCGTGTCCTCAATTGCCTGAGAGTGGTATAAGACAAATGC
>DATDNK010000053.1:0-5409 GCA_036518275.1 Candidatus Acidiferrum sp. | reverse complement strand
CGGAAGAACTCTCCAAAGAATTGATTCCGCGTTATTGGATTCGCATGTCGAAGGCACTTTCCACCGCGGCCGGCATGCATCGCTGGGTCTGGGACTTGCGGCTTCCCTCGCCGCGAGCGATGCGTTCGGACTATCCCATATCCGCGATTCCCGGCGACACGCCGCGTTCGCCGCAAGGCCCTATTGCAGTTCCAGGGCAATACACCGTTCGCCTCACTGTCAACGGACACACGTTCACCGAACCTCTTGTCGTGAAGATGGATCCTCGCGTAAAGACGTCGCAGGAAGGATTGGCGCTGGAATTTCAGAAACAGCAGCTTCTCGCCGGAATGATGACCCAGAACACCGGGGCAGTTACGCAGGCCCGCGCTCTCCGCGAGCAGCTTCAGAAGCTCACGGCTAAGAATCCCGGCGCGCCTGCGGATAATGCGGCGGGTGCGTCAGCCAGCAAGATTTCCGGCGCGATTGCCGAGGCGGTCGCCGCCTTCGATAAAAAGCTGTCAGCCATTCTGGGCGGTGCCGGCGGTCCTGGAGGTTTTGGAGCCGCTGCTTCGCCTTCGCCCACGCTTGGCCGCACGGGTGGAACGATCAGTGGGCTTTACGGTGAGCTCGATCGTTCTGACGCAGCTCCCACCGCCGCGCAGCTTGCGGCCATCGACGCGACAGAAAAGGATTTTTCGGCGGTCCTGAAACTTTGGCAAGAGTTCCAAGCTACTGACGTCCCGGCGCTTAACCGGCAGCTTAAATCGGCGGGGCTGACAGAACTCCGTCTTGAAGGCACGCCTTCTTCCAGCTCTGAAGACGATGGCAACAACGAATAACGCCGTTAGGGTGCCTCAACCGAAGGTGGAGGCTCTCCTGAACTGAAGCTCTAAGACAAGTTTTTTAGTGTTTTCTCAATGAGCCCTGCGGTTCCCGCGTAAGGATCGCCGGGGCTGTCCCATTCCATCGAGAAGTAGCCTTTGTAACCGTGCTTCCTCGCGATAGCAAAAGTTCTGGGCAAATCCACGTGGGCGATTTTGTCCTTGCCGTCGCCCACTTCGGTTTCTTTCACGTGAGAGATGTTGTAGGCCTTGCTGAACATAGCGTCGATTCCGTTGTAGGCGTACTCTTCCTCGAAGGCCGCCAGCGTATTGGCAAAGTCCGGCAGGGCGCGCAGCCACGGACTATTCACCTGCTCGATCACCTTTACCAGCAAAAACGGATCCTCGCTCGCGGGATTGTCGTTTTCCAGGTTCACGACGATGTTTTTCGCCATACCGTACGCTGCGACGAGCTTCAGACTTTTTGCCGTTCGCTCCACATCCGGCTTTGAGTCTTTTGCCGGAGGGATGTTGGTTCGCACGCTCGGCGAGCCAATGGCTACTGCGGCGTCAATCCATTGCTTGCTGAACAGGACGGCTTTCTCGCGCTCGGCGTCATCCGCTGCATAAGGGCTGTGCTCGCCGTCCACGGCGATGTTTACGATAACCCCTCCTGCCCGCGCTACAGCGGCGCGAAGCTCTTCCAGATAAGACTTTTCCAGCGAGCGAAAATGTGCGCTCCACGGCTCGATTTTCTTAATGTTGAATTTGGCGCTGACATGCGCGGCGAAATCTTTCAACTCCATTTTCCCGCCGCCGGGTTTGTCATCGCGCCCCGCCACAAAGTCCCGAAAGGGATACGAAGCGATGGCAATCCGTTCCCGCGTCCCAACCGGAAACTGGATGTGCGGCGCACTATTGGCCGCGAACGCGATTCTCAGCTCGAGCCATAGCAATACGCCCGCCGCCGACCGCGCCGCGCCGCTAAGGAACTGTCTTCGACTGATTCGCGTCAAAGGATCCACCTCCATTTGCGTCTAGCCAACCTAATGCTCCGTGGGATCGAAGGGCGCAAAACTCTCAGCCTGCTTTGGATCGCCCTTTCCCGAGTAGTGGGCGAGTACGGGATAGGAGAAGATGGGCCGGCACCGTTCGATGACGCCTTCTGCCAATCGACAGGCGATGAACTTGTCGGGCGCTTGGCCCTTCTCGACCCAATTTTCGAGTGCACTCATGGAGTCAAATTCGGTGAATCCCGGGCCGCCTCCGCTGTGGTGAACTCCAGGTACGAGAAACAAGCGGAAAAAGTCTTCGGTTTGCTTGCGGCCGCCCATAAATTTAACCACGCCCTCGTAATAGCCAATCGAAGATGTCGCCATGATGGCGCCATCGGCCCAGCCATGCCACAACAGCATCTTGCCGCCGCGCGCTTTGAAGGCCCGCAAGTCGATAGAGGTCGCATCGTAGATTCTTCGTGCCCTGGCGAAGTCTGCGGGATCGCGATCGAAGTTGAAGGTGAGCGCATCCTCATTCTCGCGGACTTTTTCGTCCAGCAGATATTTTCCGTATTGTCCAGGCAGTTCCAAGTTCGCGAGACGGGGTGTTATGCCAGGGCGGGGTGCGCCAAAGTAGTTCCAACCGGCCCACATCGTCTCGGTCCCGGCGATGTACGGGTATGCGTAAAGCACTTGGCCTTTGGAGTTGGTCGCAGGGGTCATTAAACGCTTCACGGCGGCCACCTGCTTTGCGTTTAGGCAATTGGGGCCGTCTCTCCCGGAGGCGCAGGCAATCATTTCGGGTTGCCATTTGCAGGAAGGTGGGTCGACGACGATATCTTCTTCCACTCCGTCCTGAGCGCCGCAATGTTCCAATACTGATTTGTGCACGGCTTGCGCCGAAGCAGGGTTGAGCACCGAACCGCCATGACCATCGCTGAAGGCTTGTGCAAACCAAGCTGCGGCGTAGGTATTTCGCCCTGTGTAGTCGTACACAGGGGCACTGGCCATCAAGCCATCAAAGTCCTGAGGGAAGCGTTGCGCCTCCATCAGAACCGCCTGACCGCCCTTCGAACCGCCGGCCATGTAGGAATATTTGATGGGCTTGGTGTAATAGTGTGCGGTAATGGCTTTGGCAGCGAGAGTAACCACGTGATTGCTGCGCCAGCCAAAATCTTCCTGCAATTCCGGAGCGTTCGCGGCCCACGCACCGTCAAATCCCCATGCGCTTTCGTGCCCGCCATTTCCAGTGGCCGAAGCGTAACCGCGTGCCAGGCCAAGATTACAGGCGTCACTGAAGACGGTCCCGCAGAAGGCGCCACACGCGTAAAGGAAAAAGTTTTGATTCCAATTTTGTGCCAGCGGCAGCTTCAATTCGAACCTGTTTTGCGGCGCAACGTAACCGGTCACGTCGCAATACTGTTTGATCCGCGAAGGGCCGTTAGCAGCGCTCCCAAATCCACTGGGAGCGAGGATCCATCGTTCAAGACCGGTGGAGGGCACATCGACAAAACGGGCCGAAGTAATGACCGCGGGGCCTCCTGGAGAGTTTTCCAGATTGAGATTCATAAGAGCGGCGCACTTTTGCGCCTCGGGATTGGGCGATACGGTTGGCGAGGTCTGTGCCGCCACAAAAGCCGGAAGAGTCAAACACAGTGCGGCAGTGAATGCGGTTCGACTACTCCGAAATGACACCCGATTTGTTTGCGAAGTTAAGCTTTCAGGCGATTCCACAACGCAGGGACTCGAAAAAGGCGTCTTCAAATGGCGGCTCCTATTTCTCTTCTTTTGGCTGGGCTGATTCTACTCGCGCGTAGCGCCTCTCAATATAAAAGAAGTGATGCAGTTTTCTGAAGCGCGCTGCGCTTGGCTCTGTCGGATTGCTGCGGGGCATGGCCGCACAAGGGAGCAATTAGGGCTGCGGAGGCGGCTCGAGGAGAGCGGTGAAATCGGGGGAGCCCCGAAGTTTTTCAAAAGCAGGCTCATCCTTTAGCCAAGCGACGAATCGGGCGGGATATACACTCCGGGCCTTTGCCTGGCGCAAGGCGGCGAGAGCGCCTTTGCGGTCACCGTCCCGGGCTCGAGCCACAGCTACGTTGCTGAGTACCCATGCAGAATCAGGGCCGGCAGCCAGCGCAAGCTCGAGATAGTCTCGCGCCCGATGCGGATCTTTCTCGTCGAGGAAAAAGCCCGTTTCCACGGCCTGAACCATCACTGCTGTCAGCGCTCTCTTGAGGACGCGCAATTTGTCTTCGTTCTTTTCGTGTTCCGTGCGCAGCCGCAAATCGGTGAGCTGCTGCTCGAGATTAGCGAGCACCTGCGCGCGATTCCCCTGATTTTCTTGGAGCGCCGCGATGCCGGAAGATATTTCGCGAGTCAAGCGGAGTTGGTCCTCAAATTCGTGCTTCTCGCGCTTCGCGCCTTCGCGAACGCCCTTATCGTTTTCCAAGGCTTCGGCGCGCGCATGCAGCGCGCCAGCATCCGCCAGGCCCGCAAACGTCTCGCCAGTCTGCCGATATTCCTTCCAGGCAGAGTAAAGGTCCCCGGACTGCTCAAGGGCGCGCGCCCGCTCGGATTCCAGGGAGGCTTGCGCGGCGATGAAGGAGACGTCGCGGTCCTCAAGGCCACTCTTCATCGCCTGCAGTCGGAACCATGCGAGTGCCTCGTCCATTACACTTGCGGGCGCCCACTGGTGTGCTCCCGAAAAGCGGCGGAGTGCATGCGGGTAGCGCAGTTTCTCTAATTCGTCGTCCATCCCGACTATTTCCGGGTAGTTGAAATCGTAGAAGCCCACCGACGCGAAGACGGCGAAGGGAGCGTTGCCGGACGAGGAAGCTTGCGCTTGGAAACCAGCGCCGTTTAGGAACAAACCGGCGGCGCATTTGCAGAGTTGCGCGATATCTGCGGCGACGCGAGCACCGCCGGAAAATCCCGCGAAATAGAAGCGGCGTGGGTCAATCGCGAAACGGTCATGGGCGTCGCGATACATGGCCTGGGCTGCTTCGCTCTCCATGGGCCAAGAGCCGTTTTGAGAATTGTTGGAGCCCGCGAGAATGTAGCCATAGCGCTCGGCGGCGTCTTTCATCAATTCTACTGGCTCCACGCCTCGTGCACTTGGATCGAAGATAAACACGATCGGCCAACGCCTTGCGGCCGAGTACGTGCTGGGGAGATAGAGGGCGTAGCTCTGATCAGGCTTCGAAATTGTGACTACTTTCGGGACAACGATCCCGAGGGGAAAGGGAGCAGGATTCGAACCGGCCACGCTTTGTTGCAGAAAAGCGGGAACCGGCAGCAGCAGAATCGCCCCGAATAGACAAGTCAGTTTCAGCACCCTACCACTATAGACGCGCCAACGGGGTCTTGGCTTTAGACATTCTCTGCTCTCGACGAAAACAGCCGCATCGCTGTCATGGGCACGCGTGGCAGCTGCGGTTCGAACGAACCGTAAGCGCCGCCGCGGCGTCGCGTTTGTCCTAGACCTTGCCCTAGAGAGCGCTCAAGAACGCGACTAGGTCCGATTCTTCCTGTGGCGTCAGAGACAGTCCAAACCTAACTTCGTAAAAATGTACAACATCCATGAGAGTCTGCGCGGAGCCGTTATGAAAGTA
>DATDNK010000052.1:0-5843 GCA_036518275.1 Candidatus Acidiferrum sp. | reverse complement strand
GTCCTCGGCGCACACTTAAACTATGGCCGCGGCTGTACCGCCTGCCATGCCCCGCATAGCGGCGTGTATGGCGCGGGTAACGCCAAGACCGCGGACTCAACAGCTGGCAATGTTGCATTATGGGGCCAGGATGTTGGGTCGCTCTACGGCCAGACCATCCAGACCGGCCAGAGTTCGCACGGTGGTCCCGTGCCCGAAACTCTTCCCACCAGCTTCAATGCTGGCACACCAGACGTTGGCGGCGTTCTCACCTGCCTTAGCTGCCATGACGGAAACTACGCGCAGGGCGCAATGATGAAGAATCAAGTGTTTGAGACGCTTCCTACGACGTACGGATCCTATAACCTGATTCCGACTCTGCTCGGTAAGGATGGCACCACAGCAGGCAACTACCTCAACGATCACCCAGTGGGACTCAACGCGCAGATGAGCTGCGGCGGGACCTACGACTGGGACTGCACAATTGACGCCACCGGCAAAGTTCTCATGAATGGCGCCAAGTCTGCACTGTTCGTGCAGAATTACGGCTTCTTCGTGTCTCCCGGCACATACAACAACAAGCCCGTAGTTCTCTGCACTACATGCCATAACCAACATGTGATGAACGTGGTGAAGGTCACCGCTTCCAAGAGCGGGCTGACCCCAGGCTATTACGCGACCATGTTCTTCATTCGTGCTCCATATAACCCCGGCAATACCACTCCTGGAGCCAACTCGACGGCGCAGTTCTGCCGCCAGTGCCATGGAGCAGAAGCCAACGAGATGAATAACGGCACGGCCGGGACCATCTTCTGAACCCTGAGAGGGGAGAGAGAAATCTCTCCCCTCCATCCAACTCCAGAGGTAAGGAGGAGTTATGAAGCAAGTAAACCGAGTGATGACGGCCTGCGGAATAGTTCTGGCGACAGCGTTGCCCGGACACTCCCAGGTGGCCGCTTCGCACGACTCCATGACGGCCGCGACTCGCGTTACGCCCAACGCACAGACGCAACCAGTCGGCAAACCCGTTGCGCGGGTGAATGGCAGCGTACTGACCGATCGTGACTTGCTTCGTGAAATGTATCTGATTTTCCCTTACGCGCGCCAGCACAACGGATTCCCCAAAGAAATGGAAGCCGGTATTCGCAAGGGTGCGCTGCAAATGATCATTTTTGAAGAATTGGCTTACCAGGAGGCCCAGCGGCGGCACATGACGGTTGCGGACACAAAACTGCAGAAGGCCGAAACGGAATTCCGAAATCAATTTGCCGCCCTGGAGCAGTTTCAACTGTACTTGAAAGCGGAATGCAATGGTTCTCAACTGTTGCTACGCGAAAAGATCCGCCGCTCGCTGTTGATTGACGCACTGCTCGACTTGGAAGTGGCACGAAAAGCCAAGGTGACACTGGCCGAGGCCAAGGCGTATTACGACAAGAATCCCGCGCTGTTTCAATACCCGGAATCCTTCGCCTTTCAGACAATTTCTATTTTGCCTCCTGAAAAAGCTACTCCAAAGCAGTTGCAGGAAGGGCGCCAGCGTGCCGAGGATGCGCTGAAGCAAGCCAGGGCCACTAAGACGTATGAAGAGTTCGGGCTCCTGGCCGAAAAGATTTCAGATGACGACTACCGAGTGATGATGGGAGACCACAAGTTTGTAGACCGCGCGAAACTCGCGCCCAATGTAGTCCAAGCGCTGCTTGCCATGCAGCCGGGCCAGGTCAGCGACATTATCCAAATTGAACAGGCTCACACCATCGTGCGGCTGAACAAGTATGTTCCGGCTGGAAAAATGACCTTTGTGCAAATCGAAGACAAGTTAAAGAACCAGCTCGAAGACAGGAAAACAGAGGAACTTCGCGCCGCCTTAGGTAAGAAACTTCGGAGTACGGCCAAGGTGGAGGTGTTGTAACCCAGAGGGAAGGTTGGATTCGATGTTCACGCTTCATCGTATGAAAAAATCGACCGGCCTCGGGTTGTTCCTGTTGTTGCTTACATATCCGGCTCATGGGCAAGTGCAAGCCGGGGACATCAGCATGAACATGAATGGCACCGTTTCTGGCGGGTATTCGGCGGCTTACGGCAATGCTATTGGTTCCTCGCATACCTTCGGATTCGGGGGAACGAGCACGCTCTCCGGTTCTTATTACGATCCGGGCTTTTTAACCTTCAATTTTTCTCCTTATTACAATCAGTCAAGGGCCAACTCGAACTTTCAGTCGATTACGGATAGCTCAGGATTCAATCTCAGCACGGGAATTTTCGGCGGGAGCCATTTTCCCGGATCCATTAATTACTCGCGGTCGTACAACAGTGAAGGAAACTTCGCGCTCCCGGGTTTGCCCAATTACACGACGCACGGGAATAGCGATGCATTCGGCATCAATTGGTCCGAGAACGTGCCAGGTCTGCCTAGCTTATCAGCGGGTTTCCAGAAAGGCAGCAACGAGTACTCTGTGTTCGGAACCAATGATAATGGCAGCGCTGGATACCATTCCTTCAATCTTCATTCCGGCTACGCGATCGACGGTTTCTCACTCAGCGCCTTCTACCAGAACGGAACTTCGCATTCTTTGCTTCCCCAAGTATTTGCAAATTCGCAACAACCCTTGACTGTCAATTCCAACTCTGACGGCTATGGTTTTGGCGTTTCTCACTCTCTCCCACTGCACGGCACGATTTCTTCTACTTTTACCAGGACGACCTTTGGAACGCAGAACCAAGGGTTCGACTTCAACGGCACAGTAGACCTGATCTCTGCGACCGCGGGCATCCAGCCCACACAGAAATTGCACTTTTCCGTGAGCACAAATTACTCGGACAACCTGACAGGCTCCATCTATCAGGCTCTCGCCCCATCTGGAATCCTCATTCCGCCGGTCAGCCAAAATTCGAAATCCAACTCCATCGACACCATGGCCACAACCAGCTATGCGATATTCCCGAATCTGCAGGTACAAGGCGAGGTGGAGCGGCGGGATCAAACTTTCCTGGGAGAAACTTTCGGCGCCACCTCCGTAGGTGGTGGCGCGATTTATTCCCATGGACTTTTTGGCGGCAACTTCAACGGTTCGTTCTTTGCGACCGACAACCGCCTGGACAATTCCAATCTGCATACACTGGGACTAACAACCACGCTGAATTACAACCGCCAAATCCAACTCTGGGCCGTCAGCGGATCATTTAGTTATGCCCAGAACGTGCAGACCCTCTTAGTTTCCTACACCACCTCCTTCTTCAACTACTCCGGGCAAATCCGGCGGCGTTTTAAGAAACTCTCCTGGAGCGGCGGTGCGGGCGCTTCGCGGACGGGCTTCACAGCGCTTCCCGGAACCGAAAGTCACAGTGAGAGTTTTAACATCAGCATTGGTTTCGGGCGTTGGATTACTGCCAGCGGTGGCTATGCCACTTCAAATGGGATCGCGGTTCCCACCGGCAGCGGATTAGTGACGCCGCCTCCTCCAACCCCCGTTCCATTGCCTTCCTTGTTGATTCTCTATGGAGGGCATAGTTATTCATTCGGTCTCGGAAGCAATCCCTTGCGAAGGCTTACTATCGGGGCCAGCTACTCCAGAGCCACAAGCAATACCGCCAGCGGGGGAATCGGTTCCTGGAACGCGAACAAGCAACTGAACACTTTTTTCCAGTATCAGTTCCGCAAGATGTACGTGAACGGGGGCTATGCTACTTTGTCGCAGGGATTCAGTGCGTCATCGACACCGCCCGCCACGGTATCTTCGTACTTTCTAGGAGTCTCGCGTTGGTTCAGCTTCTTCTAAGCCGGGGTCCTCGTTACCGATTGCTCGCGGCGGTTGTATGTCTACTGCTTTCCATGACGCCGGTGCGCGGAGGGGAGAAGAGCAACAAAAAGACTGGGGACCAGAATGTTCCAGACTTGTTGCTCGAAGGCGGCCGCAAACTCACCTACGAGCGCAATTTCAGCTGGGAGCGCGAAGTAAAGCCCAAGCGCGGATTCTGGAGCAAACTGGTCGATGTGGTCGCCGGTGAACCGCAGTTTCATTCTCTCGTGCGGCCGTACAGCATCGTCACGGATTCGCGCGGCCGAATCATTGTGAGCGACCCCGGGGCCAAGGGCGTCCACGTTTTTGATTTTGCCCAGAAAAAGTACAAATTCCTTTCCCGCCAGGAGAAAGGCCTGGAATCCCTCGTGGCGCCGCAATGCGTGGCGGTAGATGCCAAAGACAACATTTATGTCACCGATTCCGAAACTGGAAAGATCTTCGTGTTCGAAACGGGCGGCAAATTCAGCCATACGATTGGCAGCCTGAAGTATGGCGAGGGCTTCTTTAAGCGTCCCACCGGAATTGCCATCGACTCAGAAGCCGGCCGCATCTACGTCTCCGACACGCTCCGCAACAAAATCTACGTGATAGACATGAAGGGCAGCGTGCTGCAGACCATCGGGCAAAAGGGTTCTGGAGATGGCGAGTTCAACTTTCCCACTGAGCTTCGCCTGGATGGCTCCGACCTGATTGTGGTTGACGCCATGAACTTTCGCGTGCAGGTGCTGGACCGCTCTGGGACGTTCCGTTACGCCATTGGAAAGCTAGGCGACACCACGGGATCGATTTTCCGCCCCAAGGGCGTCGGCGTTGACTCTGAGGGCGATCTTTACGTCGTGGACGGTTTGTGGGGCATGGTGCAGGTATTCAACCGTCAGGGCCAACTACTCTACTACTTCGGCCAGCGCGGGAGCGCCACGGGCCAGTTTCAGTTGCCCGCGGGATTATTCATCGATCGAGACGACCGCATCTACGTCGTTGATTCCCTCAATCGGCGCGTGCAAGTGTTTCATTATTTTGGCTTGCCGAAGCAACATGCGGCGGGAGGCGGCTCATGAAAGGAAGTCTCCTCCTCGCAGTCGCAATCGTCTTCTTGGTAGTGGGCAGTGCCCAGGCACAAGTCACCGGAGATGTAATTGGCGTTCATGATCTGACCACTGGCAGCAAATCTCCCATCACCGGCGCCCGCCCCGGATCCTGCACGTATTGTCATGCGCCGCATTCCGGCATTGGCAATGCGCCGTTGTGGAACCAAACGCTCTCCGTGCAGACCTACACGCCGTATAGCAGCACCACTTCCGCGCAAACCGGGAACTCTCAGCCCCCGCTCGGAAAAGACAGCAACTTGTGCCTGAGCTGTCATGACGGAACTGTGGCACCGGGGCAAACGGTCGTCTATGGCGCGGTAACTATGACAGGTTCGATGGCTTCTCCGGACGTGCTGGGAACAAATTTGCAGAATTCCCATCCTTTCAGTCTGGTCCTCCCCATTAAGGATTCAGTGGATATTGCTGCTTCTCTCGTTTCCCAAGGGAAGACCACGGATCCAACCGGAGCCGTCAAACTGATCCTAGGCAATATCGAATGCACCTCCTGCCACGATCCGCATGTGCAAGCAAAAGATCCGATCTCACAAAACTTTCTGGTGCGCGACAGCTCGAACGGCCAGCTTTGCCTGGCTTGTCATGATCCGAACCGCACGATGACCGGGAAGGTAAATCCTCTCTCCGGATGGACCACTGGGATTCACACGACCGCTTCGAACAAAACGATCGCGCAGGCCAATGTCGGCAGCTATCCGACTGTCGCGCAGAACGCCTGCCTTTCTTGCCATACACCCCACAACGCCGCCGGCGCCGCGCGCGTTCTCCGCGGTCCCAACGAGCAGGCTTGCATTTCGTGTCATTCTGGTGGCTCCAATTTGTCCCCGAGCATTCCAAACGTTTTCGCCGAGTTTGCTAAAATCGGTCATCCGTTTCCTGCGGGAACGAATTCCCACGACGCCGCCGAAAGCCTCGTCCTCAACAGCAATCGCCACGCCACTTGCGCAGACTGCCACAATGG
>DATDNK010000051.1:0-9118 GCA_036518275.1 Candidatus Acidiferrum sp. | reverse complement strand
GCTGTTGACAAGGAATCGTGAGTTTGGCATACTCAGTTGGTTTTGGAAGTGCCTTTCTGCTGGACAGGGGGGGTACCGCTCTTTGACAACCGATACGATGTGCCAGAATCTGTTCGAAACCATCCGGGTTTTCGAGCGCGGATGGATTTGAGTAATTTGAGCGATCAACAATTTGCTTGAGTAAGGCTGGCCTCGGTGCAAACCGAGGCTTTTTCATGCCTGCCTGAGCCTGCTTACCGCAGGCAAAGCGCAGGCAAGCTCAAGCGACAGGTTTCAAACGAGAGTTTGATCCTGGCTCAGAACGAACGCTGGCGGCGTGCTTAACACATGCAAGTCGAGTGCGCGTGCCGTAGCAATACGGTATGGCGCACGGCGCACGGGTGCGTAACACGTGGGCAATCTGCCCTCCGATGGGGAATAACCCCGCGAAAGCGGAGCTAATTCCGCATAACATTCCCTGGACTCCGGTTCGGGGATTCAAAGCAGCAATGCGTCGGAGGAGGAGCCCGCGCCCGATTAGCTAGTTGGTAGGGTAACGGCCTACCAAGGCTTTGATCGGTAGCTGGTCTGAGAGGATGGCCAGCCACACTGGAACTGAGACACGGTCCAGACTCCTACGGGAGGCAGCAGTGGGGAATCTTGCGCAATGGGCGAAAGCCTGACGCAGCGACGCCGCGTGGGGGATGAAGCTTCTCGGAGTGTAAACCCCTTTCGACCGGGACGAATGCCCGCAAGGGAGTGACGGTACCGGTAGAAGAAGCCCCGGCTAACTACGTGCCAGCAGCCGCGGTAAGACGTAGGGGGCCAGCGTTGTTCGGAATTACTGGGTGTAAAGGGTTCGTAGGCGGTGTGGCAAGTCGGGAGTGAAATTTCTGGGCTTAACTCAGAACCTGCTTCCGAAACTGCTGTGCTAGAGTGTGGGAGAGGCGCGTGGAATTGCAGGTGTAGCGGTGAAATGCGTAGATATCTGCAGGAACACCCGTGGCGAAAGCGGCGCGCTGGACCACTACTGACGCTGAGGAACGAAAGCTAGGGGAGCAAACAGGATTAGATACCCTGGTAGTCCTAGCCCTAAACGATCAGGACTTGGGGTGCCACCCGTTCGGGTGTCGTCCCGGAGCTAACGCGTTAAGTCCTGCACCTGGGGAGTACGGTCGCAAGACTGAAACTCAAAGGAATTGACGGGGGCCCGCACAAGCGGTGGAACATGTGGTTCAATTCGACGCTACGCGAGGAACCTTACCTGGGCTCGAAATGCTTCTGACCAGCTGTAGAAATACGGCCTTCCCGCAAGGGACAGGAGTATAGGCGCTGCATGGCTGTCGTCAGCTCGTGCCGTGAGGTGTTGGGTTAAGTCCCGCAACGAGCGCAACCCCTGCACGTAGTTGCCACTCGCAAGAGGGAACTCTACGTGGACTGCTCCGGATAACGGAGAGGAAGGTGGGGATGACGTCAAGTCCGCATGGCCTTTATGTCCAGGGCTACACACGTGTTACAATGCAGGGCACAAACCGTTGCCAACCCGCGAGGGGGAGCTAATCGGAAAAAACTCTGCTCAGTTCGGATTGCAGTCTGCAACTCGACTGCATGAAGCCGGAATCGCTAGTAATGGCGTATCAGATCGACGCCGTGAATACGTTCCCGGGCCTTGTACACACCGCCCGTCACATCACGAAAGTGAGCTGTACTAGAAGTCGCCGTGCCAACCGCAAGGAGGCAAGCGCCCAAGGTATGACTCATGATTGGGGTGAAGTCGTAACAAGGTAGCCGTAGGAGAACCTGCGGCTGGATCACCTCCTTTCTAAAGAAAATGCTGGTGGAACCCGCTAAGGTGTGCGGGCGATATCAGCCCCTCGATTTGCCTTGAAGCTTGCTTCGGGGCTAATCGGGGAACGCATTCAAGGTCTCACGGCCTTGTTTGCAGCTTGCAATTACTCACTACCCTTCTTTGGCCTGCCTGTCGTTAGACAGGCTTCGGCTGGAGTCGCGGAAGATTCGACAGATTCTGGCAGATCGTATTGAGTTTCCTTTGCAACGAATTTCCGCAAAGGGTCAAAGGGCAAAAACAACTTCATTTTGTGACTTAGGGCCGCGTGAGTTCCCCGCGGCCCTTTCGTTTGTCGCGGCGTATCTGCCGAAGGTAGGTTGTTTGAGCCAATTTGTCGGTTGCGCAGTTACAGGGGATTGCGCGAAAATTGGGTTTCCGCGGTGGTAAGCAAGTCCCCTGAATCGAAACCCGTGGGGCGGTTCGCTCCTTATCAGCGGGAACAAGCACCATTAAGAAGGGCAAAAGTCATGACTGAACACATTGGAGAACTCAATCCCCCAGTCCGGCTGATGTTGACTCCAGGGCCGTCTTCCGTTGATCCGCGCGTGTACCGCGCCTTGGCGACGCCGCTGGTGGGCCACATGGACCCTTGGTTCCGCGGCTGCATGGACGAAACGCAGGTCCTCCTTCGCCAGATTTTTCAAACCGAAAACCGTATCACCCTGCCTCTGTCGGCGTCAGGATCGGGAGGCATCGAAGCCTCAGTCCTGAACGTTCTTGAAGAAGGTGATGAAGCCATCGTCGCGGTGAACGGCGTGTTTTCCGAACGCATGCATGAGATTGCAACGCGCGCCTCGTCGAAAGTCACAAAAGTAGAAGCACCCTACGGAAGGCCTGTGGATCCTGAGGACGTGCGCCGCGCTGGCAAAGGCAAGAAGATTAAGATGATCGGTCTGGCGCACGGCGAAACGTCCACAGGTGTTCTAACGAAAATCGACGCGTTTCGTAAAGTGGCGGACGAGTTGGGGGCACTGCTCGTTGTCGATACAGTGGCATCGCTTGCGGCAGTGCCGCTGCACGTGGACCGCGAGCGTATAGACATTTGCTTCAGCGGCTCGCAGAAAGCCATCAGCGCGCCGCCGGGAATGTCGCCCATCACGGTGAGCCCGACGGCGGAAGAAGTATTTCGCAAGCGCAAAACCAAGGTGCAAAGCTGGTATTTCGACCTGACCACGGCTATGAATTATTGGGGGAAGGACCGCCTGTATCATCACACGCCGCCGATTTCACTGATTTTTGCGTTGCGCGAAGCGATGCGGCTTGTGGTCGAAGAAGGTCTGGAAGCGCGTTGGGAGCGGCATCGTATGAACCAACTCGCGCTGATCGCGGGATTGGAAGCAATGGGGCTGAAACTGCTTGTTGAGAGGTCGGCGGACCGTTTGCCAACGGTCACTGCGGTGCTGATTCCGGGCGGCGTGAACGACGAGAAGCTGCGGAATCAATTGCTCGACGAATTCAACATTGAGATCGCCGGTGGCTTCGGCCCGATCAAGGGCAAAATCTGGCGCGTGGGCTTGATGGGCTACTGCAGCCAGAAACCCAACGTGTTGCTGTTCCTCGCGGCGCTGGAGAAGTGCCTGATCGATCAGGGATTCCGTGTCGGAAGCGGGGCGGGAGTCGGCGCGGCCGTAAAGAATTATTCGCAGGTAGAAGCGGCCGTGGTGGCGAGCCGATGACCACAGAGCCCGTACTGGCCAATGCCGGAGCGATGAGCCAGTTCGTTGGCCCGTTTGAAGTGACCTCCAAGCTGGGCGGACAGACCTACCAGTGCCGCTTCTCGCACATGTGGAACGGCATAGCTACCCGGCATGCGGACACGATTGACACGAAACTCTTCGTCGATGGCCAAGCCCATGTCGTGGGGCTTGCTCACACCGCCTTTGTGAAATTTCGTGAAAAGTTCGGCCGGGACCTGACGGATCGCGAAGCCAGCTTTGTGGCTGCGGAATACTTGCGCGAGCGCCTGGAAGAAGAAGATATTCGCCCGGTCTATGACGTCCCCGAGAGCGAAGTTCTTCGCCTAATCACCTCGATCGGCATCGAGTAAATCCGGACTAAATCAAGCAGAATGACGTGAGTTCCAAACCGGTTTTTTGCTCTCAGGCCCTAGTCACCCGGTTCCACATGGAAGCTCTCGAGGATGGGATGCCGAATGCCGTCGCGCCGGATGAAATGAATTACGAGAAACATTAGCAGTGCCCCGCAGACCATCACCGCCACAGCGATTTGCAGCCCCACTTGCAGGTCATGTTGGTCGGAGATTTTGCCCACTACATGCGGTCCCAGCCCGCCCACCAATTGCGTAGCAAACATGTACACGCCCACGGAAGTGGCATGCGCGCGCCGGGGCATCATATCGTGTAATACCGCCGTAATCGGACCGTGATACCACGACATGAAGAAGCTGGCGATGAAAAAGCCTATAAGAACAGTCGATTTCTCCTCAGATTGGATCGCCAGGAGGAGAAACGGCGCCGCCAGAAGGAACGCGGCCGCCACGGCGATGATGCGCCCATAAGCAAACGATCTTTGTAGCCGATCCGCGACGTAGCCTCCGGCAAGCACTCCAAGCACCAAAGCAAATAGCGTAATCAGGGCAAGTGAAACGGAAGCTTCGCGCAAGCTGAAATCCTTATAGTTCACTGCAAAATCAACGCCCCAGGAAATCAGCGACACGCTCGAAAACGTGATGCAGATGCCCCCCGCAATCATCGAAACAAATGCGGGCACGCTGAGCAGGCGCGGGATGGGCACGACTTCCGAACGAGGCCCGCGGGGCGGATCTTCGATTCCCAAAAGCGCCAGGCCCGGAAGGATTCCGAGCGCCGCCACGACAAACAACGCCGCCTGCCAGCCGTAACGCGGCCCGACGATGCCTGCCAGAGCCAGGCCTGAGGCTCCCCCCAGCAACATGCCGGCGGCGAATACCGCTTGGGCAAACGCGCGGCGCTGCTGCGGAAAGGCGCCGGAAATCATCGATTGCGCCGCCGGGGCGTACGCCGCCTCCCCTAGGCCGACCAGTGCCCGCGCGATCAGGAAGTAAAGCAAAGTCGAGAACAAGCCACCAGCAAAGGAGGCCACGCTCCAGCAAATAATCCCGATTGCAATAATCGCCTTCCGGCTAAAGCGGTCGGCAAGAAACCCAAAAGGAACACTGGCAATCGCCAGCACCACCAGCAGCCACGTTTGCATGTCCCCGAGTTGAGCATCGGTAGCATGGAGGTGGTCACGCAGCAAGGGAATAAGGGGAACTACGGCCTGCCGCGCCGCGAAGTTGACAAAATTGATTAAAGCAAGTACAGCAAGGAGGCGAATCTGCTGGGTGTTGAGCGGAATGTTCTTCGTTGACATGCCTTGTAAGCGGGAGACTCGAACGTGACCTGGTGGAGCAGGATAGGAAGCTATCAGAAACCAGCCGGAATGCGAAGCAGCCAGCATCTGCGCAACCCGCAAAGATTATAGTACGACCATGAATGGCTCTCCTTCCACCAACGCAACCACGAGTGACCGGCTTACCACGGTGCTTTCGTACGGCGTATTGCTTCTGCTGATCTACCTGGTCTTCCGGATTTACGAGCCATTTCTGACCGCTTTGGGATGGGCTGCCATCCTGGTGATTTTCTTTTATCCGATGCACCAAAGGCTCGCTCGTCGTACACGTGCAACTCAAGCAGCGGTTGTTGCCACTCTGGCCGTGACTATCCTTCTGATCGCGCCGGCGATTCTGGTGACTAGTCTCTTCGTCCGCGAAGCCGTTTCTATTTCGCGCGGCGTGCAGCATTCCATTGTCGAACAGCACGCTCCGATCATTGCCAAGAGCTGGTCCTGGATTGCACACCATGTTCCGGGAATCGATCCCAATGCCGACGTATTCGAGATGCTCGAGCAAGGCATCGAGAAACAGGCGGGATTCCTGGCGGAACGGCTGGGCACGATTCTGAAGAATATCGCCGCTTTTGTTTTCGATTTGTTCGTCATGATCTTTGCGATGTTCTACTTTTTCCGGGACGCCGGCAAGATCATGCGTGGTGTTCGCGGCATTCTGCCCTTTGACGCCGAGCACCGCGAGGCCATGCTTTCCCAGGCACGCGACCTCATCTCCGCCAGCGTGATGACCAGCTTGATCATTGCCGTGATTCAGGGAGCGCTCGGCGGCGTGGGCTTTGCGATTGTAGGCTTGCCTGCGCCGGTTTTCTGGGGCGTACTGATGGCGTTCTTTTCCCTGGTGCCTGTGGTGGGGTCCGGGCTGATTTTTGTTCCCGCTTCTCTCTGGCTGGGGTTCACCGGGCATTGGGGTCGCGCACTTTTATTGTTGCTGATTTGCGCAGGAGTGTCCACGGCCGTTGATAACGTGTTGCGGCCTTTGCTGCTCGGCGGAAAGACGGAGTTGAGCGGACTGGTGATTTTCATCAGCGTGGTCGGCGGAGTGAGCCTATTTGGAATGCTCGGTTTGGTGCTCGGCCCGATCCTGGTAGCCACGGCGGCGGGGCTCTTGGCTGCCCATACGGACCAGGCAGAGAGCCCGCCCATAACCGCTGGGTAACATGCAAAGCAGGCGAAGATGGGGGCCTGGCATGAGTGTGCTAGAGTAACGCGCTCGAAAGGACTCGATGACTAAGCCTGCACCGAAGCCAGCGGAGCTTGCCCCCGAGAAGCTGCGCTGGAGGTGCGAGCTTTCACGGATTCCCTTCGAAACCACCGCGCAGGCAGACCGTCGCGAAGGCTTTGTCGGCCAGGAGCGCGCTTTGCGCGCGTTGAAGATGGGCGTGGAGCTCTCCGCTCCCGGTTACAACGTGTTTGTCTGTGGACTGGCAGGCACCAGCCGCGGCGGCACTATCGCGCACATGATCCAGGAACTCCATCCGCCGACCAAAGAATCTCTGGACCGCTGCTACGTCAACAATTTCAAATTCCCTGACCGGCCGAGGCTCCTGACTCTTCCGCGCGGGCAGGCAGATCCCTTTAAGAAAGACATGCAGGCTGGAATCGATTTCTTGCGTCGCCGGATTCCTCAAGTTTTCGAAGGCGAGCCGTTCCAGAGGCAAAAAGGAAGAATTGTTGAGCGCTTCACCGTCCGCGAAAAAGAACTGATGGACGATTTTACGCGGCGCATCGCGCGCGACCAATTTGCCCTCGGCCACATGCAAGTCGGCGCGGTGGCGCTCCCCGAAATTTTCCCGGTGCTCGAAGGCCAGATGGTACCCATCGAGGACATCTCAAAGATGGTGCACGAGGGCAAGCTCGAAAGCACTGTTGCGGAAGAAATTGAGCGCAAATACGAGCAATTCCGTCAAGAATTCACCGTGGTTTACCGCAAGACGCTCACACTCTCACGGGAACTCGCCAGCGAGCTTAGCTACCTCGAACAGGAAGCCGCTTCCGTCCTGGTGGATGGTGTCATCGAAGAGCTGAAAGAGAAGTACCCCGGCACGAGCGTCGCGGAATACCTCGAAGAGGTTCGGCACCACTTGCTCGACAATCTGGATCCTTTCAAGGAGCGCGAGGGAGAGGGGGAGCAAGACGAAGAGCCAACACCGGATGGTTCACCGAAGGGACAGGGCGCTCCAGAGCGCGATCCCTTCCGCGTATACGGCGTCAATGTCATCCTCGCGCACAATCACGAGGAAGCCTCACCGGTCATTTTCGAAACTACTCCCACTTACGCAAATCTCTTCGGCACAATTCAGCGAGCCTATGACGCGCGCGGGGGGTGGAGCAGCGATTTCATGGATCTGCGCGGCGGTTCGCTGCTCCGCGCCGATGGCGGCTTCCTGATCATGTATTCGTTGGAGGCCTTGTCCGAGACTGGCGTGTGGCGTGCGCTGAAGCGAACGCTCAATCACAACCGCCTGGAAATTCAGCCGCTCGAGATGTTTTATCCGTTTGGCGGAAGCGCGCTCAAGCCGGAAGCCATCGACATCAACGTCAAGGTAATTCTTATCGGCGACCGTCAACTCTACGAGCTTCTTTACGAATACGAAGAGGACTTCCGCAAGATTTTCAAGGTTCGCGTGGAGTTTGACGAAGAGATGGCCATGAGCGACGGCGTCATCGCCGAGTACGCTGGGCGTTTGCGCGCGCTGTCGGAAAAGGAGAATTTGTTTCCCTTCGACCGCGGCGCATTTGCTGCGATGCTGGAATATGGCGTCCGCCAGGCAGGCCGGAGAAACAAGGTGACCGCGCGCTTCGTGGACATTGCCGATTTAGCGCGCGAAGCGCACTACAGCGCGGCTGCTACCGGGGAAACGGTAGTTCGGGCCCATCACGTCCGCCTCGCTTTGTTTTCCAAAATCGAGCGCCACAACCTGATCGAAACGCGTATCCGCGAAATGATCGAGGAGGGAACACTACTGGTGGATGTCTCTGGCACACGCGTCGGCCAGGTGAACGGGCTAAGCGTGCTCGAAATTGGCGGCTACTCATTCGGTAAGCCGGTGCGCATTACTGCCACGGCGGCCCTGGGAAAAACCGGGCTGATCAACATCGAGCGCGAGGCCAATCTGAGTGGGCGTTTTCACGACAAAGGCGTGCAGATCATCGCCGGCTATTTGCGAAGCCAGTTCGCCCAGGACAAGCCGCTTTCGCTCGCTGCCAGCATCTGCTTCGAGCAGTCGTATTCGGGCGTGGACGGAGACAGCGCCAGCTCCACGGAGATTTACGCGTTGGTTTCAGCGTTGTCCGGACTGCCGCTGCGGCAGGACATCGCCGTGACAGGCTCCATCAATCAGCAAGGCGACATTCAGGCCATCGGCGGTGTGAACGAGAAGATCGAAGGGTATTTTGATGTGTGCCGCATCAAGGGTCTCGTGGGCACGCAGGGGGTGTTGATCCCGGCAGCGAACGTCGAGGACTTGATGCTCAGAGAAGACGTACTCGATGCCGTCGCTTCTGGACAATTTCACGTGTGGCCCGTGGGAAAAGTAGAGCAGGGAATCGAGATTCTGACTAATGTTTCTGCCGGCAGCAGGAATGGCGCGGGCAAATTTGAGGCTGGGACCGTTTTCGCTCTTGTGGACGAGCGCCTGCGCGAGATGGCCAAGACGCTAAAGGAATTTGAATAAGCGAGTTGTCCATATGAGTCGACGACCCAAGATGGATTGGGACAGGGTGCACACTGAGGATCGCTTTCGCAAATACAAATCCGCGCATTGTCGTTAGCACATGATATGTCCGGTTGAATTAGCACATGAAATGTCCGCTTTTAGCGAGCCGCTAGGGTAGACCTACCTGCCTGGAGGGGAGGCATGGAGACCTACCCGAGGGCGGCAGTGGAGCGGGCTATGAAGGTGC
>DATDNK010000050.1:0-8208 GCA_036518275.1 Candidatus Acidiferrum sp. | reverse complement strand
AAAATCCTCTACCGCGTATAACTCCGCGTCGCCCTCGACAACCGCAATCCCGATGGAATCAGCGGCTGCATCGAGGATATTCGCGCGATGCCCCGAAGAATGCATCCAGCCGTCATGGAACTTGCCGGCATCCTCTCCCATTGCAATATTCTCGGTGATATGGCTGAAGCTTGCGCCGGCCGCCCGCGCGCGAGCCGGCAAGTTGGCTTCGCCGGGCACTTGGTGCTCAAGCAAAGCCTGCTCGGCCATCGCTTCGGCATGCTTGCGAGCGGCGCGGGCAAGGCCGTTGTCCCAGTTCAAAGCAGGCAACTTTCTTGCCGTCCGTTCCCGATTCACCGCATCAAACAGAAGTTTTTCTGTGTCGGGGATCTTCTGCTGCGCCAGGGAGGCGGGCGCAAGAAAGAATACCGCCGCACATATTTGCACCGCCCTGTGCACCAGACAATTCCTCATCACGCGCATACTCCTTTACTCTTCGCAAAGGCGGTAGGCAGACCACCGCCGCTTGGGCCGCTCGTTCGGAAGGCTTATCCTGCCACCAAAAGCTCTTCGTGAACAGGTGATGGCCGCAACCCTGCTCATAACCGTTCGAGGCTATGGCAGCCTCATCCCTAACCAAAGGATTACCTCCCCTATTAAATTTTCCAGGAAGCGGGTGTAAGATATCCCCAAGTTTGGGGTCCCTTCCTTCGGTAATTCGCCGTTTGGAGTCCGCATGTTTTTGCGCGTGCCGCGTTGCGCCTTCCTCATTCTTATGCTGCTCTGCTTCTTTCTCCCTGCTGCCCGCCTATGCGCGCAATATTCTTCTCTTCCTCCCGGAGAAGACCATACGGTCCTCGGTCCCAAGTTGCAAAAGGAGCTGGGGAAGGCCTTGGAAGCTTTGCGGGCCAACAAACCTTCCGACGCGCGCACACACTTGGATACGGTCTATCGGTCTGCTCCCGGCGACGCAGACGCAAACTTCCTTTTTGGGGTCTATTCCTCACAGATGAACGATTGGGCGCACGCCAAGGGCTATTGGGAAAGAGTCTTGGCGCTCTCTCCAAACCATCTGGGTGCACTGCTGTCTTTGGGCGGCGCGCTCATGCGAGAAAGCAGGTCGAATGAAGCGGCACAGTACCTCCACCGCGCCGTCGAAGCTGAACCTACCTCTTGGCGTGCGCACGCGGTCCTCGCGGATGCCTACCTGCGGCAAGGCTTGCTGGATGAGTCCATCTACCAAGCAGAACGCGCACTCGAATTGGGCCATGGCCAGGCGGGCATTGTCCACCCGCTTTTGGCGCGGGCTCTTCACCTGCGCGGCGACGATGAACGCGCGATCATCGTTCTTCAGTCATATCTGCGCGATCACCCCGAAGACGCCACAGCCACCAAGCTGTTTAAGAATCTGCAGGGCCTCGACGAACTGGCCGGTGAACCTTCGTCTGCCGTGTCCGCGGCATCCCCGTCGGCGGAGCCGGTTGTGCCAACTAGCGCCCTTCTCTCCTCCAACTGGCTGCCTCCCGACATTGACGAAAGAGTGCCGCCCGTCGAGGCAGGTGTTTCGTGCCATCTCGACGAGATTGTCGAGAGTGCGGGAAAGCGCATCATGGAGTTTGTCAGCAACGTCGACAAGTTCACGGCCACCGAGGCCGTGACGCACCAATCGATCAACAAATGGGGCATCGCTTCTCGCCCATTGAAGTTCGCATTCAACTACGTTGTTTCCATTCAGAAGAACCGGCTCGGGCTGCTGAATGTCGAGGAGTACAGGGACTTGCGTTATTCTCCGGCGCAGTTTCCCGATGGCGTGGCGACCACGGGCCTCCCCGCCCTCGCGCTTATTTTTCATCCCTCGCATGTGCAAGACTTTGAGCTCACTTGTGAAGGACTCGCGCGCTCGCATGGTGCGCCCGCCTGGCAGATCTATTTTCGTCAAAGGCCCGACAAGCCCAACACCATTCGCACCTATCAGGTTGGAACGCAAGGTCCGGTTTACGCAGTCGCGCTCAAAGGGCGCGCTTGGATTTCCGCGGACTCTTTTCAAATCGTCCGGCTTGAAACGGAGCTAGTCGCGCCTTTGCCACAAATCCGCTTGGCGGCAGACCATGCGGCCATCGAATACGGTCCCGTGCATTTCCAATCCCGCAATCTCGATATGTGGCTGCCGCAAACAGCGGAAGTCTTTTACGATTGGAGAGGCCGCCGCTCTCATCGCCGTCACAGTTTCAAAAACTACTTGCTCTTCTCGGTTGACGACAAGCAACAAATTTCGGCTCCCCCAGCCCGGTGCGCGAAGCCTTCCTAGTTGTTTCCTTTCCCTTCTGACGGGAATTTCCCTCACACCTGCGCGGTCTTCAAGACTTAGATACAATGCTTCCGCTTCTCTCGGAGGGCTCATGCCAAATTCCCGCAGGCAGTTTCTTGCAAAGACGTCGCTCGGTCTTCTCGGCGCGGCGGTCTCTTTGAACGCCGAGACGCAAGAGCCGTCGCAACTCCCTCCGGGTGCGCCTTCAGCCTTCGGTACCGGCCCCGCCGTTGGCCCTGAAGTTTCTCCCACCACTTTCGCCGAAGCCGAAAAACTGGCGCGCGTTGAAATGACTCCAGCTCACCGCGCACAGGCCGCCGCTTCCTGGCGAGTGGACATGGCCGCCCTCCTCGAACGCCGCGCCGGCCCGCGCTCCGTCGCCCTCGAATCCACGATTGCTCCGTTCTCGCGCTTCGATTCGGTTCTCCCCGGCCAGCGCCCTGCGGCGCAGCGCGACCGCTTTATCCGTACCAATTCCGATCCCGGCCCGCTCCCCTCGAACGACGCCGACATCGCCTACGCCCCCGTCACCAAGCTTTCCCGCTGGATCGAGCAGCGCAAACTCACTTCCGCGCGTCTGACTCATATTTATCTCAACCGCATCGAACAATTCGATTCCAAACTCCGATGCGTCATCACCCTCACGCGTGATCTCGCGCTCGCGCAGGCAAAAAAGGCCGACGAGGAAATCGCCGCTGGCAAATACCGCGGCCCACTTCATGGCATTCCTTGGGGCGGCAAAGATCTTCTTGATACTGCTGGCATTCCCACCACTTACGGCGCGGAGCCATTCCGCAATCGTATCCCAACACAGGATGCTACCGTTGTTCAGCGTCTTCGCGACGCCGGCGCCGTGCTCATCGCCAAGCTCAGCCTGGGCGCGCTCGCGCTCAACGACATCTGGTTTGGCGGACAAACTATGAATCCGTGGCTGCTTGAGGAAGGCGCTTCCGGTTCCAGCGCCGGACCTGGCGCTGGCACCGCCGCCGGACTCGTTGGCTTCTCCATCGGGAGCGAAACCGGTGGCAGCATTGTCAGCCCCAGTATGAGATGCGGCGTCACCGGCCTTCGCCCCACTTATGGACGCGTGCCGCGCACCGGCGCGATGACGCTGTGCTGGTCGCTCGACAAGCTCGGCCCCATGACCCGCTCGGTAGAAGACGCCATTCTCGTTCTGCAAGCCATCACTGGCCCCGACCCGGGCGACGTCTCCAGCGTACCCTGCCTTCTCGACTTTGACTCCACCCAATCCGTCAAAGGCCTTCGCGTTGGCTTCTTTCCCAAGTGGATGAAAGAACCTCCCGCCACCGACGTCGACCGCGCCACCCTCAAGACAATTGAGCAGCTCGGCATGCACCCTGTCGAGGTTTTTCTGCCCGATTGGCCCTACGGCTCGCTTAATCTGAATCTCTTCGCCGAAGGCGCCGCTTCTTTTGAGGAACTCACCCTCACGCACGCCACCGATCAGCTCAAAATGCAGACGCACGACTCCTGGCCGAATCTTTTCCGTCAGGCCCGTTTTCTTTCTGCCGTGGATTTTGTGCAGACCGACCGCTTCCGCCGTAAAGTTTGTCAGGAGATGGCTCGCATTTTCTCCGACGTGGACCTGCTTCTCGTCCCTTCACTCCGCGACGAAATGCTCACTATTAGCAACAACACCGGGCACCCTTCGCTCACCCTTCGTGCTGGCTTTGTCGAAGTTGGGCAGGCGCGCTCCGACTGGGCCCCTGATCCGCAGCATCCTCTTCCCAAGTTCGTTCCGCCCCGACGCGTTCCCCACGGCATTACGCTAATCGGCCGCTTGTTCGACGAAGGCACCCTGTGCCGCGCCGGCATCGCTCTCGAACGCGCCTTCGCCGTCGCGTCTGACCATCCCCCCGGTTTCTAATCGATTTCAATTTTCCTGATAGTGCTGCCCAGAGCCTTGTACTGCCGCCGTGTCCAAAAAAGTGTTGTGTGTCTAATTTGGCGCCACGGCGGAATTGTGAGTCGCCAGGAACCATTCGGCTTCGGAGCTGCGGTGGTATTTCAGGCAGGTGCGGGCAGCCTCAGCTGCCGCGGCATTTCCCAGTTTCTCGTAAACGACCGCCAATTGTTGAAGCACCAGCGGCGAGTGCGGATCGGCCGAGAGACCCTCGGCAGCGTTCTCAAAGTCCCCTTTTGCGGCTGACAAATAACCTCGGGCAGTCTCGAAGTAGCTACCGATGAGTTGATCCTTCGACGAAGTAGCCAGCGCTTCCAGCTCGGAAAGGGGCTGAGCAGCGTCGCCGGGCCGCCCTTGGAGGGACAACACGCGCACGCGTTCGCGCAAAACCGCGGCGCGGGCGATGCCGCGGTCGGATTCGTTCATGCCTGCCAGAGGCTTCTCCAAGAAGAAGGAGAGAGACCTGAGCTGCTCGAGCTCGGATTGCGGATCAGCGGCGAGCAGAGCCTGCGCCATTCCGACTTGGAATTGTGAGTTGGGTTCTTTCTTGGCTGCAGCTTCCTTCGCAAGAGCAGCGAGCGCTGCCCGGCCTTCTGCCGGCTGCCGCTCCCAGAAGAAAACCAGAGTTTTCAGATATTTGACATAGAGTTCATCCAGCAGATTCTGCGCCATGGGGATGGCGCGATCGTATTCCTGACGCGCGGCGGCGAAATCGCCCATAAGTGTGCGGGTATTGCCCAATCCATATTGCGAACTGATGTAGGCGGGATCGATTCGCAAAGCCGCGTAGTAGTGTTCGAGCGACTCTTGATCATTGGCCGCCTCGCGCAAAACCTCGCCAAGTGAATCCTGGGGATTGGGCGAAGTGGGTTCCACTTCCGCATAGCGTTTCAAAGAAGCGACCGCCTTTGCTGGATCGGGATTGCTCGAATCCAGATACAAGTAACCGAGGCGATTGAGAGCCGCGGGGAAATTGGGATCCACTTGCAGAGCGGTTTCCAGCAGGTTGCGCGCACGGTCATCATCCTGCTGAAGGAAAAGCCATTCTCCGGTGACATACAGGATGTGTTTATCGCGAGGATAACGCTTCAGCAGATCGTTCATACTCGCGATGGCGGGAAGAAGATTGTGGTCCTGGATGTTGGTCATCCAGCGAACGAGAAGCTGTTCATCGGCAGTGGCACGAGGGAGAAGGACCTTGGCCTTAACAAGCGCGGCGGCATCCGGCATCCCGCGGCGGGCCGCGAAGGAAACCATGGCGTAGCTTAGAGCGAAGTGGGGATCTTTCTGCGCGGCCTGGCGAGCCAGGTTTGCGGAAGACTGATACATCGCGTTCTCGTACTTGTCCCAGGCAAGTTCCAGGGATTTGCGTGCCTCCTCAGACTTGGTGGAAAGAGGAATGGCTCCGAAAAGCTGCTGGGGGAGCGGAGCGACCGGCGACGAATGAGCGGTTGCACGGCTGGAGGCCGGTTCGACGCGCGGTGCGGCCGTCTGCGCCCATGTTGCGGAGGCAAGAAATGCAGGAAAAATGAACAAAAACCAGCGCGCAGCGAAACGAGCCATGTCGAATCACTCCCTGTTCCAGAATTGAACTCAGTATGAGTCCTAGTCCTTGAACGTAGCCCAGGATAGACGAGGGCTGATACTGACCGAGAGGGCAGGTGGTGCGGAAGGATTAAGGGCAGATTGCTCTTGGGAAGAAGTTTCGGCGAAGCATCAGGTTGGACACACGCGTTAAAACGCGCACTTGCCAAGAGGCAACACGCCTGAACATACTGCCGGGAAACCTCTTAAAGGCGAGCGAGACTAATGAGGCTGCAACGATTCTCGAAAAGACTTTCAATTGCCGCGATTTTGTGGGGCCTTCTTCTGTTGTCGGGAGCGACGTTCGCGGGAATCAAGAACATGGCTGTTGTGGTCGTGGCCGGCAGCAAGATTGCGGATCTGCCCCTTGCGGACCTTACAAAACTTTGCAAGGGCGTTCAGAAAACCTGGCCTGATGGCAAGAACTTCACCCTGGTCATGCGCGATCCCGAATCTCCAGAGATGCGCATCGTAGTGCAGAAGTTGTTCGGCGCCGGACCCGGCGAAATCAAGGCCCTGATTGCGAAGCTGAATGAATCCCGCCTAACCGTGAAGATTGTGGACAACGACGAGGATTTGCTGCGCACGGTGGAAGCAACCCCAGGAGCGGTGGGCATCATCGACGTCTATTCCATCAATAGCTCGGTAAAAGTCCTCCGAGTTGATGGTAAGTTGCCCTTTGACTTGGGTTATGCCCTGAAGGGGAATTGAGACCCCGGCTACCGCCTGCAGTCGCGCCAGGAAAGCCCGTGTCTAGAGCCCCTCGTGGGATTCACCTAGACCGCGCCGTCCTTGAAGGGACCCTTTCCCGGGCCGTTCCTTCGTCTGCAACCTGGGCTTTTGCACAATCCACTGATACGCCGAAGCGAAGAAAATCACTACTATTATGAGCGGAACCCCCCTGTACGATCGGTCAGGCTTTCCACAGCTAGTACAGGGAAAACCTGGCGAAAACTATGGCGAAAGTGCACGTCAAGATAAGTGGTTTAGTTTCAATGTTATACACGGTTCTACGGCGCGCAAAGCCGGTACTAGTAGACTCGTTTGAGGCTCAAAATGTGACTTCTGTACCATCGATTTTGGTGCGGACCCGGGTGTCTAATGGTACAGGTCGTGCATACATGCCCGTTAGTACAGGTTGCAGCATCTAATGTTAGTGATTGTTTCTGAAAACCGGGGGTAGGTAAAGTTCATGAGTGCGGGTAGCCAAGTCAGAGCAAAGAGGGACAACGCCAGGAAATGGATGTGGTGGGTTCTTGGCACCATAGCCGCACTCCAGCTTTATTTCGTGCAGGAGTTGCTGGCGGCGTTTGCCCTATTTGCCTTAGCGTTTCTGGCCGTTGCTGGGGCCATCGTCAGCTTGTATACCCTGCAGCGGGCCTGGGCTGTAACCGTAGACCGGATTGCCGACAGCCGGCATCCCGTCCTGGTTGCCGTACGGCATGGGATCTATACCGTCGAGGATATCGCGCGCAGGCCGTTCCGGCGCCCGGGTTCAGCGCAGCCCGCAAACTGAAAGATCAAGTTTCTGGTCTCAGCCAGAGCACACGCAGATCTGTTACTCTTGCCTCCTTCAGGAGTGACGGGGGTTCTGCAATCAGGTAAAGAAAAGGCCAGCCGTCTAAAGAGAGCGGCTGGCCTTTCCTTTTCGGGCGAACGTCTTTTTCCAGATTAGTGAGTAAAGGGCTCAGTATCCGGCGCCGGCAGAATCTCCGGGCTCTCCGGAGTAGCGGAGCCGTTGCCTGCATCGTGAGCTTCGTGCAAGGATTTCCCGTTATCTTGGGTGAGGCTGTCCAGAGTGGATTTCGAGTGCTCATCCACAGCGCTGACAGCCGCTACCAGGCAGGAATAAAGAAACGCCTTCATGCTCTTGCGGAATTGGTCGGTGGAGCGTTCGGCAGCGCGGGCCACCTCAGCTTCGAGGGCCTGGCGGCGCGCCTCGCAAGCCGCGCGGTTCTCCGCATCGAGCGAAGAAAGCGCCGATGCCGCGCGGTCTTTGGTCTCGGAGAGGACGGTATTCATTTGCGATTCGGCCTGCCGCTGCAAGGTTGCAAGGGTGGAGTTTATGGAGCCCTGCACTAACGCCTGCACTTCCGCCGAGCGCACGTCCAGTTTCAGCAGCGCCTCCTGCAGGACAGACTGCGTGCTCTCCAAGAGCCGCTCGTAGCGCCGATCCACAGTCCGGGCGGCTGCGCCGTCGAAATCCGAGGTTGCGCGCGCAACCGCTTCGTTGAGCCGGGCGTGAACCTGTGGCTCGAGTTCGCCGCTCATTTTCTCCAGAAATTCCTGGCACCGGTCGAGCTGACGCTTCAGTTCCGCAGCCTGGCTGGCAAGCCGCTGCGCTAATTCCTCGGCATGGCTGCGGTACTTCTCCATTTCTTCTTTCCAATGAGAGGCGATTACAGCGGCGGTC
>DATDNK010000049.1:0-2945 GCA_036518275.1 Candidatus Acidiferrum sp. | reverse complement strand
ACGTCCGCCCCACGTTTGTCGTGGACATCTCCGACCAATTCGAGCAGCGCCGCAAAGCCATTCTGGCTTTCGCCTCCCAGTTCCGGCCAAAGAATAACGAACGAGCCAGCAAAGTCCATCTGGCCATCGACCGCCTGGAAGAAGAGATGAACCAACTTGCTCGCCACTACGGCCAAATGGTTGGTGTTGAGTACGGCGAGCCGTTTCTGCAAAAGGAACTAATGAAGGTGGATGATGTCGTAAAGATGGACGTTCGCTCGATTTAGACCCTGCTGCCTGTCATTGCAGCTTCTGCGGTGGTGCCGTAGGGGCGGGGCTTGCCCCGCCCGCGCACCTCGTGACATCCGAAAGTATTTCCGGGAAAGCACTAAACTAGTAGGATTCCTCTTCTTGAGCGGGCGAGAAGCCCTGGATGGTTTGGCCCCTGCTACCCCGTTCCACCCGTACGCGAATCTGCGCCTCACCTTCGGCACCGGACTTTCGCAGAACCGCCATGGTATTCAAAGCCTCTGAATACAGGCGGGTTACCAGGTAAATATCACCGGTAGCATCTTTCTTCCAGAGCTGACCCACCTGAATTTTGATTAGACTCATAGCTAAGTTAGGCTGTATTTGAATGTAGAGTGCCGCCCCGAAGTGTGTCAACCGCACCCGCCCAAACCCGTGCGCAAAGAGCACTTTCCGAGCCGTCCGGCCAGACAAGGTCGAAAGGGTCACGGCCGCCAGTTCTACGGCCCCAGATCTCACGTTCCATCAAGACTCCAAGCTGCTGGATAACCTTCTCCCCACAACTAACATCCTACTTCGTGGCAAATGTTACGCCTGCCCGGCTTTTCGGGGTGTATACTATGGGGTAGGCGGAGGTGCTTATGAACGCCATCCTGAGGCAGACCCTGAGCGTTGTACTTGGCAGCGCCCTCCTGGCAATTCCCGCCTTCGCGACTCCGCAAAGCCAGGCCCCTCCTCAACAGGATCCCTCCAAGACCCAGCAGTCTGCGCAGCAGCCAGCTCAGCAGCCTCCTTCGGAGCAAGTGGTGCCGCAGAAAGATACCGTCAACCCCAAGAACTCCAAAGAGGACGTCGAAGCCATCGGCAACCGTAAAGTCAGTTGCCACATGAACTGGTTTTCGCTCGAGAAGGAAATCGGCCTCGGCAAACAACTTGCCCAGGAAGTTGAGCGTTCTTCAAAGATGATTGACGACCCCGTGGTCACCGAATACGTCAATCGTGTCGGGCAGAATCTGGTTCGCAATTCCGACGCCAAGGTTCCTTTTACAATCAAAGTGATCGACTCGGACGAAGTCAACGCCTTTGCCCTTCCCGGCGGCTTCTTCTTTGTGAACAGTGGCCTGATTCTGCGCGCGCAAGAAGAGTCGGAGCTAGCAGGTGTAATGGCCCATGAAATCTCGCATGTCACCGCCCGGCACGGTACCTGCCAGGCGACCAAAGGCGAGTTGATGCAGTTGGCCTCGATTCCCGCGATGATTTTCATTCCCTACACCTGGGCGGGATATGCGATGTACCAGGGCTTGAATATGGCCATTCCGCTGACCTTTCTGAAGTTTTCACGCGACGCCGAACGCGAGGCGGATTACCTCGGCATTCAGTACATGTACAAAGCGGGCTACGATCCGAACGCCTATGTAACCTTCTTCGAGCGCATCCAGGCCGACGAGAAGCGCCGTCCCGGCACGATCCCCAAAGTTTTCTCCACCCATCCGCCGACGCCCGAGCGCATAGCGAACACGCAAAAAGAAATTGCGCGTATTCTCCCGGCCCGCCAGGAATACATCGTCACGACCTCGGAATTTGACACCGTGAAGGCACGCTTGCGCAACCTTATGTTCTCCCGCAAAGTCACCGACGCCAAGGACAAGCCAACGCTGCGCACCAAGACCGAGCAGTCCAAGAAGCAGCCGACTGGCAACGATCCTAACGCCACTACCGACGACGACCGCCCAACCCTCAAGCGCCGGCCAGATTCCCAGCCATAATTTTGTCGCTGCCTGAATGAGTGGAGGGTCACGCTTTAGCGCTTCCCAGCTTTTTCCAGCCTGTACAGCATCTCAACCACGGTCGCCCAGCCGGTTTCTAATTCCTAATTCTGGGGGCCTACATGCTCAAATCAAAACTCCTCTGGGGTTTCATTCTGGGAATGGTTACCGCTGTACTTCTGCTCGAGGCGAAAATGCACTTCGGCTACAGTCCGCTGGAGAGCAGAGTTCTCGATGCGCTTGCCGCGCCGGGAACGCACCTCGTCGACGCGCTTAACACGCCCGGCACCCTTCTGGGGGGCTGGGCGCGATTCTGGAGAGTGCTCGCGTTCACTTGCAATTTCCTGGTCTACCTGTTCTTCTGGTACGCGGTCATCTGGATTACAGGGTATGCCCGCTCTCGCCAGCATCCCTACGAACGGGAAAACACGCTGGTGCCGCCGACGTTTCGCTGACTTGGAACGGCATCGCCGGTTTTTCAGCGGCTGAATAATCCCGTGCCCATCAAGCCCTTTCCGCTGAAAGGGAACCTCCTGCTCTCTCTAAATTTTGGCATTTCATGGACAGTTCCTCGGTTATATGATTAACGGCCCCACCCGCAGCATGCCATCTGCCTGCGTTCCAGCCCACCTGCACGCGGCGTGTATTCCTCAGGAGGCAACCACCATGATTCTGGTAACCGGCGCAAGCGGCACGATGGGGAAAGCTGTATTAAACGAAGTAGCGAAGAGCGGCACGCCGCACCGCGCCATGTATCGCTCCGCAACCGAAGCAGCCAAGGCTCCCGCTGGCACTTCCACCGTCAGCGCTGACTTCGGCAAAAAGGACACTCTGCCCGCCGCGCTCGAAGGCATCTCCAGCGTTTACGTCGTCTGCTCCCCGATTCCCCAGCTGATCGAGCTCGAATGGAACATGATTGACGCCTGCGTCGCGGCGGGCGTAGGTCACATC
>DATDNK010000048.1:0-9329 GCA_036518275.1 Candidatus Acidiferrum sp. | reverse complement strand
TGTCGAATCCTCGCCGCAACTTTACGCAAGAATTGGCGGGGCGTTGTACCTGATCATTATTGTCATCGGCCTCTTCGGCGAGATGTTTGTCCGCGACAAGCTGATCGTATCGGGTGATGCAACGGCCACAGCGAAGAACATCATGGCGTCGGAGTCCCTGTGGCGCTTCCATATCGCCGCCGAATTGGTCCTGCTGATTTGCGCCATCGTTCTGCTCATGATTTTGTTTGTCTTGCTTAGACCGGTGAGCCGGGAGCTGACTTTGCTGGCGCTATTCTTCAATCTAGTATCGATCGGCATAGAAGCCGCGACCGCGATGTATCTCATGGTGGCGTTGTTCCCATTAGGAAATGCCGCGTACTTAAGAGCATTTACGCCGGAGCAGCTTTACGCCATGGCTTACCTGCCACTCAGATCACATGGTTATGGCTTCAGTGTGAGCCTGCTCTTCTTCGGCTGTTTCTGTGTGGTTATCGGCCGTGTCATCTTCCGGTCGGCTTTTCTTCCAAAAATCATCGGTGTGCTGATGCAGATCGCCGGGTTGTGCTATTTGACGGATAGCTTTGCGCTTATCTTGGCTCCCGCCTTCGCAAATCGCTTGTTCCCCGCCATTCTCCTTCCAGCCTTTGTGGGAGAGGCTTCCCTCTGCCTTTGGCTCTTGCTGAAGGGCGTGAACGTCCAACGATGGAGGGAACGAGCCGTCGCTGCGGGGACGTCCCTCCACATGTGAAGGTCGTGGTGGCACGCCTACTCTTTCGCCCATCCAAATCTTTGCAATATTTGCGGCCATCGTTCGTCTTCACAAGTAGATGGACCATGTGCTGACAAGACACTGGACGATGACTGAGCAAGACCGTCGCATCTCCGAAATCGTCGCGGAACAGCGAATCCGTCTGCGCAACTTCATTCGCCGGCGTGTGCCCGACCCGAGTGATGCCGAGGACATACTGCAGGACGTCTTCTACAAGTTAGTGGAAGCGAACCGCCTGCTGATGCCAATCGAGCACGTGACGGGCTGGCTTTTTCGCGTAGCGCGCAACCGCATCACGGACCTTTTCCGGAAAAAGAATCGGGAGAGATTCAGCGACGCGGCCATGGAAGACGAAGAAGGCGAGCTGCAGCAGATCGAGGACCTACTGCCATCGCCCGATGCCGGGCCGGAAGCACTTTACGTGCGCAACGCGCTTCTTGATGAGCTGGAACTTGCGCTCGACGAATTGCCGGATGAGCAGCGTGAAGTATTTGTCGCGCATGAATTGGATGGGCGCAGCTTCAAGAAGATGGCTGAGGAGACCGGCGTTAGCGTGAACACGTTGCTCTCACGCAAGCGCTATGCGGTGTTGCATCTGCGCGAGCGGCTCCGGGCCATTTACGACGAGTTTACGAGAGGGAGGGACTGAACATGAGGAAGAGATGGATTTGGATCGCGCCGCTGGCGATTCTTGCGATTCCACTGTTTATCTTCATTGGCGGAGAGATTGTAATGCATCTTTGGAATTGGCTGCTGCCGCCACTCTTCGGTTGGCGCCTCATTAGCTTCTGGCAGGCGCTAGGACTCTTGCTTCTCTGCCGGATTCTGTTTGGCGGCTGGGGCGGTTCCGGGGGCGGAAAAGGGCATATGCGTCATCGCATGAGAGAGCGCATGGCGGAACGAATGGGGGAACGCATGAAGGAACGGTGGGAAAGGATGACTCCGGAGGAGCGCGAAAAATTCCGCCAGGGCCTTGGTGGTTGCTGGGACCGCGAGGCGCCTGCCGATTCCAAGCCGAGTACCTGACCGCAGCCTGGTTGGCGCCGCCGCTTGTGTGCGAATGCTCATAACAGGAGCAGATTGCCACCACAGGGAAGAAGAGCAATGAAAGCCGCCGTCTATACCAGATATGGACCTCCAGATGTCGTCGAAATCACCGAGATCGAGAAGCCTGTTGCCAAAGACAATGAAGTTTTGATCAAGGTCCGGGCGGCTGCTGTAAATCCCGCTGACTGGCGCTTAATGAGAGGCGCGCCGTATGTTTTTCGTATTCTTTTCCGCCTGCGGAAACCGACAATCGCGGAACCAGGACGACTCGGCCATGACGTGGCGGGCAAGGTGGAAGCGGTCGGAAAGAACGTAACTCGGTTCAAACCGGGCGACGAGGTGTTCGGCGCAGGTCACGGAGCACTAGCCGAGTATGTGTGCGCTGCGGAGTCAAGGCTGGCGATCAAGCCCGCAGGCGTCTCGTTTGAGCAAGCGGCCTCGGTACCTGTGGCGGCCCTGACAGCATTGCAGGGTCTGCGAGACAAGGGGAAAATTCAAGCGGGCCAGAGAGTGTTGATTAACGGTGCGGCCGGAGGGGTGGGTACGTTCGCAGTACAGATCGCCAGGTCGTTTGGCGCAGAGGTGACCGGCGTCTGCAGCACAAGGAACTTGGACATGGCCCGGTCGCGCGGCGCAAATCACGTCATTGATTACACGCAAGATGATTTCACCAAGAGTGGGCAACGCTACGACCTGATTCTCGACAACGTGGGGAACCATTCGTTGTCCGCCTGCAGGCGCGTCCTGAACCCCAAAGGGATCTGCGTCATTGCTGGAGCGCCGAAGAACCCTTCCAGATTCATTCTGACTCACATGATTGCAGCGCCTGTGTTGTCGCTGTTGATTAGCCAGAAGTTTGTCATGTTCATAGCGAAGATCAACAAAGAAGATCTGGCCATCGTTGGTGACCTCCTTGCGTCGGGAAAGATAACGCCGGTCATTGACAGGCGTTACCGGTTGAGCGAGACCCGCGAGGCTCTCCGCTATCTGGAAGAAGGCCACGCTCGGGGAAAAGTCGTCATAACTCCGTAAGGTAAGAGGGGTTGCGAAGCATTCTTCCCATAGCCACGCACAGCCGGAAGCAACCTGCGCATCAGAAAAACCAATCGCGACCATGAAAATTTCAAACTGCGCTATCCGGGTGGGATGCGTATAATCCTGTGCGACAAAGCGCTAGGGCCCGGTAGTGAATCCAGACCAGCGGAGCGGACAACTTTATGAAGTGCGCAGGGTGGAAGTGTAGTCTCAGTCTCGTCTTCGTCCTCGGGACCCTCCTGCTTGCCCCGGTGCCGCTTGCCTCGCAACAATCTCCCGCTCCTGCCCGCACACCTTCCTTGCTTTTGCCGAAAGCGTCTCTCTCTGCCGCCCTTTTCCTCGAGACTCCCGAGCCTGCTCAGAGGATCAATGAAAAGCTAAAGGAACTCGAGCAAGGAGTGGAAGAGGCGAAGTCCAAAGGCGACAACGCGTGGATGTTGGTGAGCGCCGCGCTGGTGTTGATGATGACCGGGCCCGGCCTGGCGCTTTTTTACGGCGGGTTGGTGCGCCAGAAAAACACGCTGGCAATCATGATGCAGAGTTTCGCGCTGATGGCGCTAATCACCGTGATGTGGGCGCTGGTCGGCTACAGCCTGTGCTTCGGAGGCAGCGGGCCGGTGATTGGCGGATTCGAACACGCGTTCTTGCGCGGCGTGGGCGCCGAGCCCAATCCCGATTATGCGGGAACGATTCCGCAGATGACGTTCATGATCTACCAGTTGATGTTTGCGGTGATCACGCCCGCGCTGATCACCGGCGCGACGGCCGAGCGGATGAAATTCAGCGGAACCGTGCTGTTCATGGCTCTGTGGTTCCTGGTGGTGTACGCACCGCTGGCGCACATGGTGTGGGGGAAAGGAGGCTTGCTGAACGCTTCGCTCGGCGGGAGATTCCCGACGCTGGATTTCGCCGGCGGGACGGTAGTGCACATTTCTTCGGGTGTTTCGGCGCTGGTGTGCGCGCTCTACATGGGAAAGCGGTCCGGCTATCCCAAGCAACCCATGCCGCCGCACAGCCTGGTGCTGAGCTTTATTGGTGCCTGTCTCCTTTGGGTCGGCTGGTTCGGATTTAACGCAGGAAGCGCGCTGGCGGCAGGCTCGCTGGCATCGAGCGCTTTTGTGGCAACGCACTTCGGAGCGGCTGCGGCGGCGTTGAGTTGGAGCGCAGCAGAATGGATCAAGAACGGCCGGGCCAGCGCGTTAGGAGCCATTTCTGGCGCAGTGGCCGGACTGGTGGCCATCACTCCAGCAGCGGGATTCGTGGGGCCGATGCCAGCACTGGTGATCGGCGCGGTCGCAGGAGTCGTCTGCTTCGGCATGGTGACCAAAGTAAAAGCCGTGTTCGGGTATGATGACGCGCTGGACGCTTTTGGCGTGCATGGTGCTGGCGGAACGATTGGCGCGCTGCTGACAGGCGTCTTTGCGCAACAAGTCATTAACCCCATTTTTGGCGCGGGAAAAGCCGTGGGTGGACTCGACGGCCATTGGGGCCAGGTGGGAAATCAATTGGTGGGCGTGGTGATCGCCTGGGCTTTCGCACTGGTGGGAACGATTGTGCTGCTCAAGATTGTGGATTTGCTGACCGGCATACGCGTGACCGAAGAGCATGAACTCGAAGGATTGGACATTACGCAACACGGCGAAGAGGCTTATAACCTTGAAACGTAAACGAAGCCGGCAAGGGAGCATCATGAAGGGGCGGAGCAGAGACATCCATGATGAAACTTGAGGCAGTCATTCAGCCCTCGCGGTTTGAATCCGTGAAGGATGCGCTGCGCGAGATCGGCGTGGAGGGAATGACGGTGACCGAAGTGCGTGGCCACGGCCGCCAAAAGGGTCACACGGAAGTGTACCGCGGGCGCGAATACACCGTGGACCTGCTACCAAAAGTCAAACTTGAGATCGTGCTGCCCGATACCCTGGTGAACCGCGTAGTGGATACAATTTTGAAGTCAGCCAAGACAGGAAAGATAGGGGACGGTAAGATATTCCTATCGAGGGTGGAGGAAGCTATCCGGATTCGCAATGAAGAGCGCGGAGAAAATGCGCTCTAGTTCTTCGTTCCTAGCCTCCGGGCACCGAACGATCTGACCGCGAGGCAAACGAACGTGACAACTGCTGCCCGCCCGGGATTCGATTCAGGTATCCCACCCTCTAAAGACATGCAAGAGTCTCCCACGCCCTTGTCCGTGCTCGGCCCGCAGGCCGACGCGGAACGGCAGAAAATCCGGCAACAGTTCGAAGCGGGCACCGGTGCGCGAGAAACGCTGCGCGCGCTCACGGAATTGGCAGATAACCATGTGCGTCAGATTTTTGGCGACGTATTGCGCGTGCAGAGCCGCGAACCGGAGGGGCTTTGCGTGCTGGCGCTTGGCGGCTACGGGCGGCGCATGCTCTTTCCCTACTCGGATCTCGACATTCTCTTTCTGTTCGGCAGCGATAAGACGGAACAGGAATTCCGCCCGCTGATTTCCGATTTTTCACGCACGTTGTGGGATCTGGGGTTCCGGGTCAGCTCGGCAGGCCGGACGCTCGAAGAGTGCAAGCGCATCGAAGAAGACAATGCCGAATTTCACCTGGCGTTGCTGGACCGCAGGTTCCTGGCGGGAGATTCCTCGCTCTTTGAGAGGCTGGATGAGAAGGTGCTTCCCGGCTCGGAAAAGCAAGCGCGGCCCTTCTTACTCGCACAGCTGCACCGGCTCACTCGCGACCGTTTGACCCGCTACGGAAACACCATTTTCCATCTCGAACCCAACGTGAAGGAATCACCCGGCGGGATGCGCGATTATCAGGCGACTATCTGGCTGCGCCAACTGGCGGAAGAAAAGAAAGGAATTCGCAACATCACTGCGGCCGAGGAAGAGATGTGCGCCTCCGCAGTGGATTTTCTCAGCGCGACGCGATGCTTCCTGCATTACAGCAACGGGCGCAACGATAACACGCTGACCTACGAACTGCAGGAGGCAGCCTCAGAACGCGCCCTGGGAATCGGCGACGGCGTTGCCCGCACGCCCTCGGATTGGATGCGGCAGTATTTTCGCCATGCGCGAACGCTGAACCGGCAGTTGCTGCGCTACTTGGAACAGAAAGCGCCGGTACCGTTGACTCTACGTCAGCGGCTTTTCAACGCCGCGAGAGCGGCGAAGTACGATGTTGGCGACAGTAAGTACTTCCTAGTGCGTGACGGCCTGCTCGAAGTCGCGGATCTTTCCGCTCTTTCTGATCGCGCGATTACCTATTCGCTTTTTGCGGAGTGCGCGCGCACCGGAACGCCGCTGAGCCGTGAGGCGGAACGAAGCATCGGCTACGTTTTAATCCACCCGGAGCTTCCTCCCAAAAACACAGAAATGCCCTGGGAAAAACTGCGGGAGATTTTGGGCTCGGATTACCCCAGCCTGGCGCTGCGCCCGATGCAGCGGCTGGGACTCTTGATGGAAATCCTTCCGGAGTTCGGGCTGATCGATTCGCTGGTGGTGCGCGATTTTTATCACCGCTATACGGTGGATGAGCACACGCTGCGCACCATCGAACACCTTCAGGAATTGAGCGATCCGCCGGACGAACGAGGGGCGCATTTCGTGCAGCTCTGGAAAAGCGTGGAGCGGCGCGACCTGCTGATTCTTGCGCTGCTGCTTCATGACGTCGGCAAAGGCATGCCAGTGGAGAATCATGTTACGGGGAGCCTTGCCGCGCTCGACAGCGCCGCAAAACGCCTGAAACTGACACCGGAAGAAAAAGCGGAAATCCTGGTGCTCATTGAACATCACTTGGACATGTCTGCCACGGTGCAGCGCCGCGATATTTTCGATCCGGCGACCGTGGCGGGATTTGCAGAGTCCGTCACGAACCAGGAACGCCTGCAGCGATTGTGCCTGCTCACGTATGCGGACATTCACGCGGTCAATCCGGAAGCATTGACACCGTGGAAGGCGGAAATGCTGTGGCAGTTGTTTGTAGCCACGTCGAACTATTTCAGCCGCACGCTGGATCGCGACCGCCTGCACGCGCACGACGAGCTTTCGCTGCTGGGGCGCATCAAGGCGTTTGCCAAGGGAAGCACGACGCAGGAAATCGAGCGCTTCCTCGAAGGATTCCCGCGGCGCTACCTCGCGGTGCACTCCCCGGAAGAAATTGCCGCACACTTTGGCCTGTATCGCAAAATCAGCGAGGAACCCGTGCAAACCCAAGTGGCTGCTACACGCCATGGTTTTGCTCTGACGCTGCTGACGCCGGACCGTCCCGCTCTGTTCTCCACGATTTCAGGAGTCCTGGCGGGCTGGGGCATGAACATCAACAAAGCAGATGCCTTTGCAAACGCGGCGGGAATCATACTGGACACCTTTTACTTCACCGATTTGCACCGCACGCTGGAATTGAATCCTGGTGAGATCGCGCGGTTCCGCAAGAGCCTCAAGGACGTGCTGAACGGTAAGGAGGCGCTCGAGCCGCTGCTGAAAGGCCGTGAGCGTGCCCTTCGTGGGCGCGCACCAAAAGTGACCGTGGAGACCAAGATCAGCTTCGATGACTCGTCCTCGGCGCACTGCACCCTGCTGGAAATCGTTACGCAAGACCACCCCGGTCTGCTTTACGAGATGAGTTCAGCGTTGGCGCGGTTGGGATGCAACATTGAAGTCGCGCTGATCGACACGGAAGGCCACAAAGCCATCGACGTGTTCTACCTCACAGCGCAGGGCAAGAAACTCACTGCACAGAAGCAGGAGCTGCTCCGCGAAGTTCTACAGGGCACTCTGTCTTAACTCGGCTTTTTCGAATCGACCAACTTAAAAAGACAAGCGGGCGCTGAGCTGGATCTGCCTGCCGGGCGTTGCCCCTTCCGTGATGGTGCCGAACTGCGGCGTGTTCACAAAACGGTCCGGCGTACTGAGATTCACTTTATTCAGAGCATTGAAGAATTCGGCGCGGAACTGGAATTTTATACGCTCGACCAGGCTGAACTCGCGAGCGAGTGCGAGATCCAGCGTCTGCACGCCGGGGCCGATGACGGTGTTACGCCCAACGTCGCCGAAAGTGAACGCTGGAGGCGCGGCAAATGCCTTTGGATTAAACCACTCCGCGGCGGTGTGCGTACCGGGTCCAAAAATCGGCTGTCCGGTGAGGTTGGCGCGAATGGGATTTTCGCCAAGCACCGTTCCGGCATTGGCAGTATCGCCGAAAACCGAAATCGTTAGCGGAAAGCCGGTCTGAACCTGGTAAACCGAGGATAAGTCCCAGTTGTGAGAGAGCGCGCGGATCAGGCCTGAGGCTCCATAGCCGGGAATGCTGTAAACGGCGCTGAGCGCGAACCGATGCCGGATGTCGCAAGCCAGGCCTTTTTCCGCGGCCAGGCTGTTGTCGTTCTGAGGGATCGCGGATTCAAACATGGGGGAGCGAAAATCCGGCGCGTTGCTGAGGCTCTTGGCAAGAGTGTAGTTCGCAAGCAGGCTGAGGCCGTGCGCGTAGCGCCTGCGCACGTTCACATAACCGGCGTCGTACCAACTCTGCGCGGAATTGGCGAGCAGGTTGATGGTACTCACAGGAGTACAAATCGCGCCTGTGGGACAGCCCGCCGGCGGCGTAGCAGAGACTGTGACGGAGGAAGGCAAGCTGGAATCGTTGACGAATTGGAGGATCTTGAGCGGCCGCCTTGGGCCGAGGGGGCCAGGACCCGGAAGCGCGTTGTTAATGAGGTCAGCGCGCTGAAGATGAATTCCGCGCGCTCCGAGGTAGCCGACTTCAAGAGTGGTTTCGCGGCCCAAGGTCTTTTCGACCGACGTACTCCACTGCTGGACGTATTGCGCGGGAGCGTGTGGGTCAAAAGCGGTGAAGCTGACCGTCGTCGTGCCAAGAACTGCGGGATTAAAGTTGAGCGATTTCTGAGTTTGTGCAGCGGTCAGCAAAGAAGCTGGTGGATTGAAATTGTCGAACTGCTGCGTCTCTGGAAAAACGTATGGCACGTTGTGGCGCTGGTTGCACCAGGTATTCAGGTCTACGGGGGTGAAGAAAATTCCGTAAGCCCCGTGGAGAACGACGCCCACATTCGCGAAATTATGCGAAATGCCGAAGCGCGGCGCAAAGTTGTATTTGTTCGAATAGAGCAGTCCGTCGGGATAGCCATTCTGCCCGCCGACGAAAATCTGCGGCGTACCACTCTGGAAGGTCAGGTTCGTATTCGTATAAGTGATGTCATGTAGCGGCCTGGCGTATTCGTAACGTACGCCCATTTCAATCGTCGTGGCGCGCGTGATCTGAAAGCTGTCTTGCACGAAACCGTCGGTGGACCATGCGCGAAGCTGCATTTGCGGGATGCCTGCCTGGCGCTGCTTTACTGCCGGAAGGCCCATCAGGAAACTAGCAATCGCGGAACCAGTGCCGTCGTTCGAACCGGTTCGTGTCGTGTAGCCGCTGGTGAACTGGTAGTAGCCGCGATTCTGGAAGAAGCCCCACATCGGCCAGATGTAATCGCGGAAGCTGCCGCCGAATTTGAAGCTATGGCGGCC
>DATDNK010000047.1:0-5300 GCA_036518275.1 Candidatus Acidiferrum sp. | reverse complement strand
CTATGCCGCCGCGCATTTCACGTCGTTCCCAAACCCGCTTCCCAGGACCGACAAAAGGTATGCGGTGCTGAGCGGCAATATCGCAATGGCGATGGGAGGAGCCGCGGCGGGAGTGAAATTCTATTGCGCATATCCCATGAGCCCTTCTACGGGCGTACTGCATTGGATGGCGGCGCACGCGCGCAAGGCCGGCATCATGGTCCGGCAAGTGGAAGACGAGATCGGCGTCATCAACATGGCGATTGGCGCGGCGCATGGGGGCGTCCGCGCAATGTGCGCCACATCGGGCGGCGGGTTCGCGCTGATGAGCGAAGGCCTGGGCATGTCCGCCATGATCGAAACGCCCGTGGTGGTCATTGATTGCCAGCGCGCGGGCCCATCCACGGGCGTTCCCACGAAAACGGAGCAGGGTGACCTTTGGCAAATGCTGGGCGCAGCATTTGGAGATTATCCGCGCGCGATTGCCGCTCCTCTGGATATTGCAGATTGCTTCAACCTGATTCCCGAAATGTTCAACCTGGTCGACCGCTTTCAATGCCCTGGGCTGGTGCTTTGCGACCTGCTGCTGTCCGAAGGCCGGCTTGGTGTGGACCCGAAGGATCTGGATTTCAGCCCAGTCATTGATCGCGGCGAACTCATACTTCCTCTCGATAGCCAGGGAACCAATGGGAGCAACGTGGCGAGCGCTGGGATTGCCACGAACGACGATTACAAGCGCTATAAGATCACCGAAAGCGGAATTTCGCCGCGCGCCGTCCCCGGTGTGCCGGGCCATATCCATACGGTTGCGACCGACGAACACATGGAAGACGGCGTGCTCATTAGCGACGAGTTCACCAATCCCGTCAAACGCCGCGCCATGATGGAAAAGCGCATGCGCAAAGCGGCCGGGATCGAAGCGTCGGTTCCTCTGCCAACTCTGCGGGGCGCCCGCGATGCCGACGTGACGTTGATTGGCTGGGGTTCGACCAAAGGAGTCATCGAAGAGGCCTGTGAGCTGCTCAACGAAGAAGGAATCTCTGCGAACCAACTGCAAATTCGCTGGCTCGTGCCGCTCCATGGCGAAGCAATTCTCGAGCTTCTCAAAGACGCGCGGCACACCATCATTGTCGAGAACAATTACAGCGGTCAGTTTGCGCGCTACCTGCGCAGTGAAACCAGTTTTGTGCCGGACGGGAACATTCGCAAGTACGATGGCGAACCCTTCATGCCGCACCACATCGTGGAGGCCGTGAAGGAGCAACTCGCCGGGAAAACGAAACTCTCGGTTCCCATGCACGAGATTATGGTCTGAGGAGAGGACACAATGGCCACGGGCGTACAACGTGCAACTCAACTGACGGTAGCCGATTTGAAGGGCCGAGTCGATCCTGACTGGTGTCCCGGTTGCGGCGACTTCGGTGTGCTGGCGGCCATTCAAAAGGCTTTGGTCGAATTGCAGATTCTTAATCACAACGTGGTCGCCATCAGCGGTATTGGCTGCTCCTCCAACCTTCCTGGATTCATAAACACTTACGGCATGCATACATTGCATGGCCGGGCCCTGGCCGTGGCTACCGGCCTGAAACTGGCCAACCACGAGCTAACTGTGCTGGTGACGGGCGGTGACGGGGACGGCTTCGGGATAGGCGGCAACCACTTCGTGCATACCATGCGACGCAACGTGGACCTGCTGTACATCGTGATGGACAACCAGATTTACGGGCTCACTACGGGCCAGACTTCGCCGACAAGCCGCGTCGGCATGAAGACGAAAAGCATGCCATTCGGGAATATTGAGGCGCCGGTGAATCCTATTTTGCTAGCGCTGGCCGCGGGCGCTACATTCGTGGCGCGCGGCTTCAGCGGCGACCAAAAGCATCTCACCGACCTCATCAAGCAGGGAATCGAGCACAAGGGTTTTTCCTTCCTCGACGTGTTCAGCCCCTGCGTGACTTACAATCACGACAATACTTACCAGTGGTATCGCCCGCGAATAAAGAAGCTCGAAGAAGACCCGGCCTACGATGCGAGCGACTGGACCATGGCAATGGAGAAATCGCTTCTCTGGGGCGACGAAATCCCCATCGGAAAATTCTTTGAGCGTACCGACGTACCCAGCTTGCATGCGGCCGAACCTGTCTTGAATGAAGGCTCCCTGGTACATCGTGATCCGCGTGTGCCGGCCGACGTTGCCCGAGGCTTTATCGAAGAGCTGATGTAGGCGCGTGCCAGAAATTGGTTACATTCAAGACGAAAGCGCATTAATCCGCCCGCCCTTCGAGCTCTTCTGCTCGTAAAATTAGCGTATTCCTATCCTCGAACCATGCTGAGGAGGTTCGCGTATGAAGACAGTTGTTTCCTGGTTTGCTTTGCTCTGTGCATGCGCTGTTCTGGGAGCTGCGCAAAGGCCAACCAGACCGAGCGGGGAAGAGGGAAGAATCATTGCGCTGGAATCGGCCTGGGACCAAGCCGAACAAAACAAGGATGCGAACGCACTCGCGAACCTGCTGGCTGACAATCTCGTTTACGTGGACTACGATGGTTCGATCAGCACCAAGCAGCAATTTCTGGCCGATGTGAAGAGCGCGGACATTACCGGAGAGCAGATCAATAACGAAGGTGTGACTGTGCGTCTTTACGGCAACAATGTTGCAGTCAGCACGGGTGTCTATCGGGATAAAGGCATTGAAAGAGGCAAACCGTTCTCGCGGCGGGGCCGCTTTACCAACGTCTGGCTCAATCAAAGCGGAAATTGGGAATGCATCGCCAGCCAGTCAACCCTGATCGCGCACTAACTCTCACAGAATCAAAGCACTGAAACGGGACCCAGCGCAAAGCTGCTTTGTAGCTGCCCGCAGAATGTCGCTGGTTGGGTACTCGGTGAGGGACGAGAGTGGCTTAGGGCTTATCGGAGCTTTCAAAGGCTTCGTGAGCCACCCAGATAGTCACACCGGCAGTGATGGCGATGGCGTACCAGATGAACTTACTCTTGGCAGCTTTGATTGGAGGGCCACCCACGCCTTTTGTGCCAGCTCCGCGGGGACCTTGCGGGTCCGGAGCATTCGGATCGAGAACGACGCGGTAAGCCGCGCCTTCCGGGATTTCTCGCACGTCATCTTCAACAGCGATCTGCAGAGAACCGCGGACGCTCTTGACTACGAACTCCTTGGCGGTCATCACCGTTACTTTTCCGATTGTCGGGTGATCGGTGTTTGGACGAATGACCGCCGAAGCCACGCGAAGAGAGAAGGCCCTCGAATTGGCCGTGGAGAAAGTGGCTGTGCCGGCAGTGAGCGTGGCCGAAGGGCTATTCTCCTCTTGAGCCAGCGTCGCGCTGCTTGCATTGGCGAGGAGCAGCCGCGCCGCTCCGGCGCGAATCTGCACGGTACCCACTTCGTCTGTGTTGAGACGATCGCCGCTAAAAACGGTTGCGCCCACAGTCGTGTTGGCCGCACCTATTCGGGCGCGGTTGGCAAAGACCACAGTTCCAAGGGCAGCAGTGGGAGCGGCCCAAAGCGGAGAGATCAAAAGGGAGAGCGAAACAAAAAGCGCGGCCAACATACGCGGCATTGTAGAGCAATCAAGCACGCCAGTGCGCGCCATCCACGCCTCCAAGAGGGCTGAAGGAAGAATACTCAGCGCCTGTTACAAGGTCAACCAAAAACCGAAAGCAAAGTGAGGTAGCGCTAAATTCCGCCTGTCGCACGGGGAGTTTCTTGGCCATCAAGGTCATCCGCTGATACAATGCCACTTAGAGTATGGCTGATTGGAAACAGATTACCGCGCGCATCCGCCGCGCGCGGTCCGGCAAGGATCCCCTGGCACAGCTCAGCAATCTCTACGAAAAAACGAGCGACGCTATGGTGGCTTTTGAATTGGCGAAACTCTTCGAAAATTCAGGGCAGAATTCTGACGCCGCCAAATGGTATTCCACTGCTGCAGCACGATTTCGGCGTGCCGAATGGAAGACCAAAGCCCAGGAGGCGGCTGCGCGTCTCGGCGTAGGTTCCGGCGAGGTTCCGGCGGAGGTGCCCGCGCCATCGGAAGGGGGAGTTTCATTGCTCCCACTCGAGCCCGCTATAGAGGAGAAAGAGTTGCCGTTTGTGCAGAATCCGGAAGCGTTGGAATCAGTGGTGGCGGTTAGCAGCGAGATTCAAGAAGCAAGGAAGCCTGACAAAAGCCTTGCCTCGGAGACGGGGGAAAAGCGTCGCCGGCGCGGACGCCGTGGCGGTAGAGGCCGGAGAAGAACACAGACAGCGAGGGAAGCTGGGGGGCAACCTTCGGCTCGCACCGCAAATGCGGGAGAACAACTGGAAACGCCTCGTGCTGCGGCACAGGAGCAAGCGCCGGAGGAAGCTCCGGCCCCACCAATGATGCTCGGCCGTGCGATGCCAAGCGTGCCCGTAGAACCTTTGGGAGAGCCTGCGCCGAGCCTAAAGGGCCGCTATGGGGATCCTGGGCTTTCCTCCCGGATTTCCTTGCTCGAGATGCAATTTCGCCGCTTGCTCGCTTGTCCTCCTGCGAAACTGAGCGAGGCAGGCCATGCGCCCGCAGGACCAGGCGCGTTCGTGCTCACAGATAGCGACCTGACAACCTACTACTATGTGGAAGCTTGCCAAACGTTGCGTGTTGCTGTTGGAAATTTGATGCGCGGTAGCAGCCGCCGCGGTGCGGATTCCATAAAACCGCGCCTCGCCGAGCACTTGGGAATCGCGGAAGCGCGAGTAGCAAAATATCTGGCGGACCACTGTGTTGTGCGATGGCTACAACTGGATGAAGGGGCTTCCAATCTTGCCCATTTCGCCATAGCCGTCCTGCGTCCTATTCTGAACGAATAGGAATTTCTCCGCGCAGATCAGGAATGCAACTATCTATTGAAGGCAAAGTAGTAGCCCATTCGCACTAGGAGTAAACCCCTGCGGAATCCCTATTCGCTGGCTATTTTTGCCATTTAACCCCCGATTTTGACCGTTCGCTGTAACTCGCTAGCTTGCTTCTCGAACACCCGGCAAACTATAGGTGTCCAAAGACTTATTGGATGTACCGCTAGTTCGTGGTACCGTTTTCTGGCACTCAACATAGAGCCCGGGGGCAGTCGTTTGGGCTCGGCTCCAACGATTGATTGGGCTCGAGAATCTCAAGGGCCAAGTTCAAGGGAACTTTCGAAAGAGAGGATAGAGGTTTATGCCGAATCGAGTAGGCACGCAAGTTCTGAGGGCTGTCGATTGGGCCGTCTGCAAAACAGCAGGCGCGACCTTCAACACCATCCAGTTCTTCAACAAGTACAACCCTAATCCGTCTTTTACTCCCAAGTGGTC
>DATDNK010000046.1:0-17655 GCA_036518275.1 Candidatus Acidiferrum sp. | reverse complement strand
ATTCAGAAATAATCGGGACACATGCCGAAGAAGCGCATGCGCGCGTATTGGCTGGCGGTTGCGAGCGGGTTCGCGGCCAGGTTGGGCAGAAAGATTTGCTCTCCGCCGCCTCCAAAGTAAATGTTGGAATGGTCCGCAGCCGGTTGGCGCGCTGCTTTGCCGGACCAGCCGTACGCGGGCTGTGTAAGGTAGATTACGCAAATCCATTCCATTTTCGCATTGAACTGTCTGGGGACGGCCAGATCGATGCGGGCAATGTCGCCGATGCCTAGTCCTCGCGGGTCGGCATGGGCAACGAGGCGCCGAAAGGTCTGCTTTGAAAACCACCAGGGGCTGCCGAAGATTTGATTACCCTTGTCGCCGGTCCTGTGATTCTCGGCGGTTATGAAGCGGAGGAATTCCGCGCCAGGGTTGAATAGGGTTTTCCTGGGATGAGAACTGAAAGCCGTGCGAGCCTCAGGAGGCGCTTGCCGCTCGAAAACGTAGTTTTCATTGAGAATAGGCATCATCGTAGCATGAGCAGAGAAATCCGAAAGCTAGAAGGTTAGCGAAGCGCCCATTAGTGGGACGACGCGGGAACGAAGCCCCGCTTGATTAAGTTTGACGCTGACGTTGCCGGTGATGAGGAATCCCCGGAACGGGTTGAACTTGAGTCCACCAGCAGCATCGGCCTGCGTGTAGGAGGCGCTCAAGGGTTGTATGATGGGGCTCGAAATGGTGACGTTTGAACTTGAGCTAAACAGCTGGGTGCCAGCCGGTAAGAGGCTGGCCCTTGGAGCGTCAAATACATGCTGCGCAATGCCGTCCACGTTGACAGTTAATTTCTTAAACAGGGCGACGTCGATTCCCCCGGAGTAAAGGAGACGATTCGGAAGACTTCCCTTCACAACAGTGCCGGTGGCAGGACTTGCAACCACGATCAGATCCGTTTTCCCATTGATTTGATAACCGATGTTGAAGTGAGGGGAGAAACGTCCAGCATAGCTGAAGGTTGCAAAGGGTTTTGAGCCAAACGCTCCCGAGCCCAAAAAGTTGTGGGAGTCTCCCGAGGGCAAACGAAACTCGACCCCAAGAGAAAATCCGCCGTGGTCTATTTCAGCCCTGCGGAGCTTCCAGATATTTACTTTAGATGCCGCAACAATATCGCCCACGCCAGTTGCTTCCCCAGCCTTTGTACCGGAGATGTTTCCTGGGGTCGCTGGGCAGCCGGAGCTGGGGCAGGCCGAACTCGGATTATGAACGAAGATTTCATTGAATGTCTCCCGCAGATCAACCCGAAGCAGCGGAACGGCGACAGAAACATCGACGCGACTGGCCAAACCATAGGTCATATAGCCGACGAATTGATGGATCTTCAACTGAAGAAAGTTATTGGAAACGCCTGCGAAGTCAGGAGCTGCGGAAGCAGGGTTACCGGACGAATTCAGGTAGATGACAGCAGGCAGGTTTCTTAACGCCTGGCTATCGATATCCTGGAGCAAGAAATATTGATAAGTCGTAGCGAAATAGAGGTTGTGACGGCCAATGGTCTGCGCCCTTTGCGTCAGAATGGGGCCGAAAGATTGATTCAGCCGCTCAGGGAGTTGGGTAGTCGGGTTGTTCGCGTAAATGATGCCGGACGCGGGGGAGGCTAAAGGGATTTGGCTGACCTCCGCACCGATATCGCCTGAGAGAAATGCGAGGGTATTTGGGGAGAATGTTGTTGAGGCTGAGGGCTGTAAAGGTGAAGCAGGTGAGAAACCTGCGGGAGTGAGTGACACGGCAACCAGACAAGCAAGGCTGGTGGAAGGAGCAGATGACCCGGCTCCGCAATTGATTTGCGCGATGGTAGTTTTAGCCGATATCAGCACCGCCAAGATAACAAAGGCGCTTCTCGACAACGTTTTGTAGCCAAAGGAAATCGTCAGAGACAGCTGAGAGTTGACCCGCTTCATTTCGCCCACCATTTCCAAATCATCTCTGTACATGTTCGTGATCCCTTCTTTATTGCACTGTGGCCGGAACGGCCAGCGAGTCTGTGGAAGGAGATGAATCTGTTGTTGGAGCCGCCATTACGGTGGCAGAGCCTGTGGCAGCCTGCGTTGGAGGGATCAGCGGCGGAGGCACAGTAGGCGCCGAGAACTGGGCACAAGCCGCCGCCCACGTCAAGGCAACACTGCACAGGACGAGAAAGATAATCGCCGTGTTCCAGCGTGAGACGTTGGCCCAAGAAGCTCGGTTTCTAGTTCCGAAAGCAAGAATTAGGAGCACCAGAAGAATTGTAGCCAGCACTGTTCCAGGCAGACCCGGCAGAGGAATCCGCGGGGCCGGGGGAGGCTGAGAAGGAGTGCCTCCAGCGCGGGTGACCGACAGTGTCATCGTGACAGTAGTCGTGCCTGCGGCATTGGCCGGATTGGGGCTGAAAGAACAGGTCGAACTTGTCAGATTCGAGAAACTTGGACATGAGAATGCGACAGTGCCACTAGTTGGACCTTGAAAATCTAGGCTGATAGTGCCTGAAGGTTGTCCCGAGGCAACTGTCAACCCAAATGGAGGGGCGATATTGTGCGGTATCAATTTGCTGGCGACGATGGGAATAGTGAAAGCTGCCGTTTTTGTGAAATCCGCGATGGCATAGCTGGTAATCGTTGCGCTTCCGCCGCTAGGAACTGCCGATGGAGCTGTAAACATGGTCTGAGTTCCAGAAGCGGGCTGCAGCGATCCACTCGGTGTCCAAGTGAGCCCAGTAACAGTGCCAAAGCCTATGGCGTTTGACTCATTAAGAGCAGCTGTGAAACCAATAGCGAGAGTCGGTGCATTGGCCAGGAAGCCGCAGGGATCACTCGTTAGGTGAGTGAGGTCGGTCGGGGCGTAAACGAACGGATTGCAAGTATTCTTCATGGTCGTCGCGTCAGTTCCCAGAGCGACTCCGAAAGAGATATTGGACGAGATCATGAATGTGGTGGAGGCGCTTTGTTTGGGATCCGCGATGGAAGTCGCGGCAACAATAATGGAGGCTTTGTTTTGTGTTCCGAGGCAGCCAGCCGGAGACGCCGCGCATGAAGCGGACATGGGGACAACCGCCGGGGCTGTATAGGTGTATATGAGAGCGGGCGGATTGCCGTTGTTCTGGCTGCCGTTGAACGAGCCACAGCCATTGCCATCTTTGGCGGAGAAACTATAATTTGGCGGAGCGACGCAAGTTCCGCTGATCGCGAGCGTGACACCAAGGGTCAAATCGCTTTGGCTGGCGCCGGTTCCCATATTGACATTGTTGCCAGAAGCAGTGGCCACGGGCGTGAAGTCGACGTTGCTTCCGATGAGAGCGGACGGAGAAGCCATCTTGAGGTTAATCAATGAGCTGATGGTGGCCTGACCTGGTGGATTCGTTTGAAAGACCACCTTGGGGTCAGCCGTGGAAACGGCTTGGAACGTAACAAACGCCACCGAACTCGAGGTCACGGGTAGGGCGTAAGGAACGATCGCAGGAGGAGCGTAGGCCCCGGCCGGAGTGGTCGATCCACACTTTAAACCACCAGCGCTATCGGCAGAGCAGCTCAAGATTGACCAGGTGGCGCCTTGACCGGTGTCGTTGTTGATTACAGGCGTGAGATTATACGAAGGAGTTTCAATCAGGAACTGAAACCCGGTTGGAGGGGCGACAGTTCCATTCACATTGTATCCGGTGATGGAGATGTTTGAGCTAATGGCAATGGCCGTCGGCTGAAAGATCACCTTGGGATCTGCAACGGAGGTTACTTGGAATGCGATCGAGGCAGTCGAGCTGGAAGTAACAGGCAGAGCATACGGTACGATTGAAGGCGGAGCGTATACACCTGTGGTGGCGTTATTGAACTTACCGCAACTGGAGTTAGATGGGGTGGCGGCAGAGCAATTCAGTATGGTCCATGTAACACCCTGACCCGTGTCGCCAGAAATGACCGGGGTAAGAGTGTACGACGCGGTCTCAATGAGCAAAGGCGGAGCAGGAGCAGCGCCATTGATGTTATAACCCGTGATCGCAACGGTAGAGCCGATATTGATGGCAAAAGTCTTTGAAATGAGGACGTCAGCAATCGAAGTGGCCGTGAATGTAACGGTAGCTACCGAAGCTGGCGTGACTGGCGAAGCATAAGGCACAATCTTTGGTGGGGTGTACGTTCCGCTCGCAGTTATCAAGCCGCACAGGGGCCCGCCCGCCGGATCAGCGGAGCAACTTGAGATAGACCATTTAACACCTTGGCCGGTGTCGCCGGTGAGGGTTGCGGTCAAGGCATAGCCAGCAGCTGTTTCAATCAGCAACTGAGCGGGCGGCGGCGCCCCGTTCACCTGGAAGCCGGGTGTGCCGGTGAACGACACGTTTGAGGTGATCTGGATTGGGCTGGTTTGAGAAGTCTTCGAAGTGTCCGTTACCGACGTGGCCAGAAACGTAATGGTCGCCGGGGCTACAGGATTCGATTGAGAAGCATAAGGAACGATGGGCGGGGGAGTGAAAAGTCCTGGATTCGTTGTGTTATTAATCGATCCACAGGCCGCGGTGGCGGGGGTTGCAGCAGAGCAACCGACAATCGACCAGGTAACACCCTGGCTGTACGGATCGCCCGTCAGCGACGTGGAGAGCGTGTCCGTATTCTCGATGAGAAGAGGGCCAGCCGGAGTAAAGACAATGGGACTAAAGGTGATGCCGGAGGACAGCGTCAGCGTCGAAGTGTCGGAGGCAGTCGGGTCAGAAACAGAAGTGGCCGTGATTTGCACGGAGGATGGAGGGCTGATCATTTTCGGGGCAGTGTAAGTTGTCGGGGTGCCGCTGGCCGTGCTGGTTGGTGAGACCGTGCCGGTGGTGGTGGTCCCGGGCGTAACACCGTTTACGGCCCAGGTCACGCCTTTGGCAGCAGGATCATTATTAACGGTACCCGTGAGTTGTACTGTAGTTGCTGTACTCAAGTCGAGGCTAGATGGTTTTGGCGAGACTGCCACGGAGATGGGAAGTAGTACCGTAACAGTAACGGAAACGGACCCGGACTGGCCCGGATAGAGCTTGGAATTGAGAAAGAATTCGGACGAGCTGACCGTGGCGGTCACGGTGACAGTGGCAGGAGTTGGGGGAGTAGCAGGCGCTGTATACAGTCCACTGGTGGAAATTGTGCCGACGGTTGAATTACCTCCGACCACATTGTTGACCTTCCAGACGGTACTCGCGATATTCTTCGCTGGGTTTATGGCGTAAGCGGTCGTAGCTGTGAACTGGATAGTCTTATTGACCACCACGTTCTGGGCGGTGCTGGGGGCGATAACAGGCAGCACAGGCCGTTGGTCAATGCCGGCGAGGGCACCGCCGGGGCCGACAAAGTTCGCTTCAACTGGCGTAGTGGTTGGGGACGTAAAGACCGAAATGGTGCTGTTGTTATTGGCCACCAATAGCAAAGAGCCGTCTGAAGTTGCCGCAATTCCATTGGGGCCGGAGCCGACAGTCTTGAGATTCACCGTATTTGTGACCTGATTGGACGAAGCGGTGATGAATTGCAAGGAGTTGTTGGCTGGACAGGAGTAATAGGCAAGCGTGCCATCGGGAGAGGTCGTGGTGGTATTTGACCGGCTGCAAACGGACTGACCACTGGCCGCGCCAGTGGCTGCAATAGCATTCGTGGCGATAGTGATCTGATTGGGGGCGGCGCTGCTGGCGGTGGCCGCCGTCTGAACCACGTAGCCCAGATCTCCCACAGGTGAAACGGCAAAACTGCCGCCCGTGACGGGGATCGATGCACTAAACGTGTTCGTAGAGGTGGTGAAAACGTTTGTGTTTCCGTCAAAGGTGATGAAAGCCTTGCTCCCATCTGGCGAAAACGCCACGCCGATGTCGCCAGTGGCTGGTGGCGTGGCTCCATTCGTTAGTGGCCCAACAAGTGCGAGGGTTGGCGGTGAGACATCGAGATTGATGCGTCCCAGGACCGGCGTAGGCGTTGCGGGAAGAGGATTCGGATAAACCGCGATATAGGCGAACGAGTGCGTTCCATCGAAGGTGGCGGCAATGTTGCCGGTGATGCCGGAGGCTCCGGCTGTGACAACAGTAGGGCTCAGACTAAGTGTGGCTGCGGTAGAGCCATCGGAAAGATTAATCACGGACACGGTGGCATCGGCATCATTTTCAACGAGGAGAAAAGAGCTATCCGCCGAGAATGCCAAATGAGAAGGGTTGTTACCAACCGCGATAGAACAGACTACGGTATTCGTCGCTAAGTCGAAAACGGACACGGCTCCTGGACTGGTCGCGGCAACGACAAAAGCAACTGGATCATTGGGTCCTGGGCTAATGTTGGCGCTGGTGCAAGCGGGAGGCGCGGCAGCGGCGTGGTATGGCACCGCCAGGATAGCGGCCAGGCTCAAAATAGGGACGACAATTCGTCCGAGAAGGGAGAAGGGCTGGGGCTTCATGACTGGACCTCTTCCGGGGACTGATTCGATTTTTTTGACAGCGTCGCTGAACGAACCCTTGCGCACGGAGGCGCCGGCAAGGGAATGTGGCGCGAATTCTTACGCCAACGTTCATGGCTTGTCAACCAAAAACTTTCTGTGCCATTTCATTTCTAAAGTGATGAGCAGGCGCTGATCGTTTCATTTTGCAGTTAATTCAAGAGAGCTTAGCCGCCAGTGGCCATTGGTTTTTACCAGTCTGCCCCTCCACTTACCTTGGGCGTCTAGAACCTGTTTGCCATCCCTATAGCCCACGCCGGTCCAGATTCCGCTGGGCTGGGCGGAGTCGCCTGCCATGCCGAAGTTGTTGACGTCGAACCTCTTATTGACTGACTTTATATTCTTGTCTTCGAAAGCCGTGCGATATTGGGCCAACGTCGAAGCTGGAATTTGCGGCCAGAGATCGATCAGTTTATCCGCATTCCTGTCCTCAAAGGCCTTGGAAAGTTCGGCGAAAAGCTGCTGAATCTCTGCCTTGTCGGCTACAGTGGGGTCCACGGGGGGTTGCGGTTTCGGTGGAGGTGAATTGAGAACCGCGTTGACTCGATCGAGGCAACTCTTTGCTTCGCCGCCGTAGGTCCCGCGAAGGAAGGGATCGAGACGGTTCTTCACTGATGCCAAGGAACTCATGTCTCTGGTGTTCAGAGCGCTATCGCAATCGGCCTTCGTCTGTCGCCACTTTTCGGCCTCGTCCTTGTCTCTGGCATCGCGAGCCCTGTTGCTTTCGATCTCTTTGAGGGAGATAGGAATGTCGTTCCTAGCAATTAGCTCGGCCTCATGCGCATGTTTTCCGCCGCCTGCCGCAATGGCCTCAAACTTCGGGATGAGCCCTTTCATTTCGTCTGCGTTGTGGGCCGATATGGCAACTTGTAGCTGTTGCCTCAGATCAAGAAAGGTCCTCTCTTCTACCGTAGCCCTTGTTTCTGCCGCCACTCCAGCATCAATCTCGCCGATCAGCCTCTGCGCCTCGGCAGCGTGATCGAGCTTCATATTCACGACTTGTTGGGCGAGTTGTTTCGCCCCTGACGGATTGTTTGCGCGAAGTCCCTGGGCGCGCTGCAAAAGGTTTTCCTCTTGAAGGTGATTGGACGCGCTGTCGAAACCCTTTTTTGCATTCTTGAGCAAGCCAGGAGGGGCGTCCGCATTCTTGAGAACCTGCTGGTATATGTTCTTTGCGCGCTCCCATTGCTTTTGTTTTGCCCAGCCTTCAGCCCGATCAAATTCCTGTTGCACTATTTCGGCTGGAGATTTGGCCGCAATAAGCAGTTTCACTTCTTCAATCTTGTCTTCGGCTTCCTTCTCGCGGTCTCCGTTGACCTTCCTGGCGTTTTCGTAGTCATTTATGGCCTCGTCGTAACCACTCTTGCCCCGAGACTGCGCGTCGGCGCCTTTTCGCATCCAGTCGTCCTCTTGCTTTTGCAAGTCGTTGATTTTCAGGATTTCCGCTTGGGCCTTTGATTTGAGGGACATATTCTTGTCGACGATGATTTGATACACGGACAGGGCTTCGCTCAGATGGTGGGGGCTGGAACTCATGTTTTCCTGCGCCTGGTCCCAAAGACGTGCTTCTTCCGGCGGGAGTGGTTGGGGAGGTTTGGGGATCAGGAGCCTCACGACGAACACGGCAATTCCGGCGAGTGCGAGGCTCAGCACGCCAAGAACAATGGGATTCTTCCACAGCGGACGCGGAATGGGCAATGGCTGCGGTTGAGGAATCTCCGCCACTTCCGCCTGGAACAGCTCTGCGGGGCTGGGTGGGACTGGGGATAGTCCTGCCGGGGCGGGCCGGTCTGCAATGGTCCTTTGAGCCGCGGAAACAGTTTGTTCGATGCCCCTTGCTTTAGTTGAGTAGGGGAGATCTTCTGGGCGACGCCTTTTTTCTTTTGTCTTCTCGGGAACTTGAGGCGGGACAACCGGCGCTGGAGGCGGAGCGGGTTGTGTAGAGGGACCCGTGATGATTGTTGGAGAAAACGCGGAAGCAACCGCGTCTCGTTCCGGAGAAACCAATTCCTGAGGCAGCGGAGTGCCACGCTGATAGACGTAATCCTTCCCGGGATCGGACGCAGGTCTGGTAGAAATGGGAGAGCCGAGGAGTGTCGGCGACGGAATCGCGGCCGCGCCGGCAGCCGCCGCCGCAGCGGAAGGAGGCTCCTTTCGTGAGTCGATTTCGTTCAGCAGTTGGGTGACCCTGGGGTCGTCGGACCGCAGTAATTGCGTATGGATGGCGACGTCGAGAATGGAAGTGGCGTCGGCGAGCTTGCCAGCCTCCACGAAAGTTCGCGCCTGCTGAACGGCATCATTTTGTTGCCGCTTCTTCTTCTCGCGGAATTCCAACTCTTTTTCCGCTTTAAGAAGAGTGTCCTCGATTCGAGAGTCCTTACCGACAGTGGCGAGCGTCTGACGCGCAAGATCGATGGCATCGGTTAATTGCTGCCGATCCATAAGTCTCTCGACCTCACGCAGGCGTTGCTTCAGGACTTCGTGCTTTTCCTTCTCGCTTTGTTCCTTCTTTGCGCGATCCAGCAGGATCATCAAGTCGAGGTTCTTCGGGAATTCGAGCAAAGCCTTTTCTGCCGCCAGGATGGCCTCGGAGGAGCGATTGTCTTTCAGCGCCTGCTGAATTTGTCTGGAGCATTGCTCGAGACGGCGTTTTTGCTGGAGCTGGGACAATTCGGTGCGGGCGAAGTCGAGAAGCTCGGTGAGTTCGAAGTCATCTGGGAATTCGCGGGACAACTGGGCGGCTTGCTTGAGGACTTCCTCGAACTTCGCCTGCTTGACCCAAGTACGGAGCCTGGCCTTGGCTTCGGTGAGCTGCTGATCTCGAATTTGCTGATCGCGGCCCTGTATTGCGTGCGCCCGCAAATTCTTGGCCGTCAGGTCGCTGGGAAATCGCTCGAGCAAACGGTCCAAGGTGCGCACGGCTTCGTCGAATCGCTGGGCGCTGAGAAGGCTCCGCGCCTCGGCGAGCAGAGACTGGCGGTGCTGGTCAGCCTGGTCCTGACGAGCGCTTTCCAGCAGCTTGGAGAATTCCGTGTCACCGGGGAATTGCCGAAGTCCTTCGGCAAGAAGCTTGATGCACTCTTCGTATTCCAGATTGGTCCACAAGGTCCGAGCGCGATGCAGGGTTTCGTCCCGGACCTTACGGCGCTCGCGGCGGGATCGTTCTTCCTTGATGAGTCTGAGCTGTTCGCGCGCGGCAACGTTGCCGGGATCGAGCTCAAGGACCTTGTCGAACTGCAATTGCGCCTCGGTCAGCGCGCCTTCCGCCATGCTTTGTTTCGAAGCCCGCAGGGCTTGGGCAATTTTGCGGGAGCGTTCGAGCGCTTCTTCCACCTGGCCACGAAGCTCACGCGCCGGCAGGAAAGTAGAATCGAGCTGTAGCGCAGCCTCGACCTCCGCCTTGGCGTCTTCTATTTGCCCATTTGCCAGAAGCCGCTCGGCCTTTTCGACGCGCGCCTTAAGCTGAGGAACGATTTGCTTGCGTCGAACTTCCATATTGATCTTCTCGAGCAACGTCCTGGCATGCGTGTTGGAGGTATCAATTTGTATGATTTGGATCACCTTGGCCTTGGCACTCTCCAGATCCCCGGCGTCGAAGAGTTGCTGGCTGTTCGCCAGCAATTTGGAGACGTCAAGTTGCCGCAGCCTCTGCCAGATCGGTTCCAGCTCCAAGAGCACTTCTTCCATCGTTTGATAGCGGGATTCGATCTCCTTGGCCAACATGCGGTCGACGACAGCTTGCACGTCGGCTGGCGTGCCAGGCGCAGCTTCGTCGAGAGACCGCGGTCTTTCGAGAATGATGTTGGACATCAAGGCAGCCGCGTTGTCGCCTTCAAAAGGCCGGCGGTAAGCAAGCAGTTCGTAAAACATCACGCCCGCTGCCCAGATGTCCGAGCGGGCGTCGGCTGCACTGTTGCGGAACAATTGAGGGGACATATACCCAAGAGTGCCGATGAGCATCCCTGCCGATTGGGAGCGTGTGCCTTCCCCCAGGCGGGCGATGCCAAAGTCGACCACCATTACTGTTCCCTCGGGAGTGACCATCACATTGCCCGGCTTAATATCGCGATGTACCACAGGCGGGTTTTGCTTGTGGGCATATTCGAGAGCGCGGCAGACGTAGACGATGAAGCCTACCTTTTGTGAGAGCGGCAAATTAGGCTGGCGATCGATGATTTTGTCGAGGCTTTCGCCATTCAAAAACTGCATGGCGATAAAAGGAGTGCTGCCCTCATGTCCCAGTTCATAGATGGTGACGATGTTGGGGTGCTGGAGTCCGCCGGCGGACCGCGCTTCCGAATAGAACCGCTTTAGCAGATTCGGATCTTCGGCGAGACCGGTAGTTAAGGTCTTGAGGGCCACGATTCGGTCGATAAACGGGTCGCGGGCCTTATAGACCACGCCCATGGCGCCTTGGCCGACCTTTTCGATGATCTCGAATTTACCGAGCTTTTTCATCGTCGCTTGGGGGACGCATCTCTAGGCACACGAACCCCTTAGAGGTCTTAGAGCAATTTTGGTGGCATTTCATCCCTGAGAACGGCGGACATCAGCCAAACTTGCAAACTGACGGGATACTCCCAAATAAATACTGTCGTGTCAACGGCTTAGGGACCAGATCGCAAGGGGGCACAGAAAAGTGTCACGTCCAAAGTGTTATTGCAGGTTTCGGCGGGGATGAAAGGAAAAGTTCCCTTGTGGAGACTTTTGGTCTCCAGGGCCAATGTTCGGGATGCGTGTTTGAACGGGGACGCCGATAAAGTTTGCAGCCCTACTTCTCTCGTTCATGGCGTCACGCTGCATGAGAGGAAGGGGTAAATCCGTCAGTGCAAGTGAGATTTGGACGAACAGCGGAGTTGCGAGAGATAGCCGCGACGGAATATGGGTGCGCCCTCAGCTTTTAGATCGAGGATATCTTGGAAAGCAGATCCCTGAGGGCCATTCAAAGGCTTGCTGACCAGATGAAAGCCGCCGCCTTTTGCAGGCGACCAACTATAATCTTCAAATAGGTGAAACACTGCCCAGGGCCCGCCGAACGACAGATTTTTGGAATCTCCAACTCGAAGTTCCGCCACATGGTTTTTCCCGGGCCAAACAAAGTCTTGTAGTTTCGGCGTGCCTTCGCGGGCGTTCAGCGAACCGTCATCGAGGTTGAGTTGGAGGGTCTTCATACCCGGTGGCACGGTGGCGGTGACAAGGAAGTGATATTGGGCAGAGGGAGATCCGTTCGGATAGAGGGCTCTCTGGACACTTTGCGCAAAACTGAGGAGCTTGCCCCTAGAGCCGCTCGCCCCGCCCTTTGCAAGTTCCTGTGAGAGGGTGCCACCGGGCCGGAAGAATGCTTCGAACTCAGGAAGAGTGACTTCATCCGTGGAGTTAAGGTTGAAAGGATATTTGGAGGAGAGGCGGTTGATGGCTGAACAAAAAGCATCCGAAATGGGTGGCGGGATGACTTTTCCAGAAGGACAAACCTCAAACTTCAAAAGGCTTACGACACATTGGTCGAGATTCGCTTCGTGATCGACGGTCTTAACAGCATTAGTGGCTGCTGTTAGTACAACCGGCCATTGCTGGGCCTTGCAAGAATTATAGGCGTCTTCACGCTGGGTGCCCGGTGGGGCCGGGGCCGGTGGGGCGGCGGGGTTGTCCTGAAACTTGTCAATGCAAGTCTTTAATCCGCTTAGCGTGTCGAGATAGGGCTTATTCGTCGCGTCCTGGACAAGGCGGGTGGAGCAAGGGGCTGTCACCACATCGTTGACTGGCAGGAAGGCTGCGGCAATTTCCGGGGAAGTAGAAGTACCGGAGGTATTCTCCGAGACTTCGCACAACAACTCGAGCAAGGGAGAGCGATTCTCCGTCAACTTTCCCAACTCTCCGGAGGCCTCCAGCGCATTGCCCAAGGGAACAACGCGCGCGGACTTCACGAAGTCGCGCCATTCCTGGATATACTCGTCCTGATAGCGCTTCCTGACTTCTCCGGTATTGCCTCCTCGGGTTAAAGTTTCTATCGAACTCAGCTCGAGAACCCAATCGTCGTCCGTCCTTCCGCCATTGCGGGAGAGAAGGCCTTGCATAATCTTCCAGGCCTCTTTAGTAAAAGCCGCATCCACTGTCTTTGGCTCTCGAACAACTCCTTCCGCTTCCGGATATTTCTTAGAAAAGTTCAGAGGCTCGCACTTGCAAGTCTGGCGCACCTTGTCCAGATATCCCCGGTAAACAAAACTCGTGCCGGTAAAAGCTTTCAAATACAGCCGGCTTTGGTTGACGGCCTGGAGCACCGAAGGATCATCTTTGGTCGGAAACGGATTGTTGGCCGGGAGCTCTTCGGTGTAATACGTGAATTGCGCTAGCGCGAGGCGCTTTTGTTCGGGGGAATCGGCGGGTCCCGACCATTTGCCCAGGAGGGATTGGGAGAGAAATGAAGCATCGGTTTTCTCCGGCTTGAGAGTCGTCATTAAGTAAGCCTTCAAAGTGTCGTAGGTGAGGCTGTAGTCGGCATCGGAAACATTGGCCGGACTTGGCGGACGGGCGCGCAAGAACGATGCCATCTGATTTTGAACATCACCAAAGAGAAGCTTCTTGAAACGATCGAAATACAGCGCTCGCAAGTCTTCGTAAAGCGAGTCGCCGGAATAGAGTCCCCAGCGCAAATGCCAGGGTGCACCGGCACGGTGATATTTCGTGAGCTTCTGGAGTTGCACGCGTGCAGCCTCGAGGCGCTGCAAGTCCTCGAGCGAAGCCAAGGACAGAGGCTGGCTTGTTATGGGTACGATTCCGTTCGCCGCAACACCAACATCTTGCTGGAGAGAGCGATTTCCAAAAAATGAAATCATTATTCCGAAAAACCAAATCGCAGCCAGCGCGCAGACGGTGGCCAGAATCACGCGCTTCAGGACGTTGGCTTTGGAGCTGCTCCCGCTTGCGCCCAGTGCGGTGTGGTCTTGCAGGATAACATGGCTGAAGATGTGACTGAGGAACAACCACTGCGTGGTCTTCCCCGATTCTGCCGCAAGGCCGGTCTGCGTGGCCGACTGCCAGCCTTGCGATTGCGTCCTCGAAAAATCCTCGGCGCGCATGAGAGACGTGGCGTTGGCCGAAAAGGGTTGCGACGGCATGAGGGAAGTTTTCGACGCCAAAACGGTGCCGCCCAGGGGAGCGGCGGTCTCTACCTGCCGGATACCGGTGAAATAAAATCCGCGAAGGAAGGCGCCGGAACGCAGGTGGCTTGGGCGGCAGAGGTCTACCAGAAACTGCGTGACGAGAGGGATGCGTTTCTGCATCTCGCGGGGGAACTCATAAATGCCCGGAAGCCTCTCGGCGGTGCGCTCACGATAAAGCAGGCCTGCGCGGCATTCTGCGAGCGAGTGAAAGACGGACTCAAAAGCAGCAGTGAGCCTTTTGGTCTCCTGTTCGGCATACACGCCGGTAGCGGTGGCAGGCAGGGGCGGAAGGGTAACGCCAAGCACCTGAGTAACTTCGCTGTCGCTCAGATTGCGAAAAAAATCATCGAAGTATGGCAAGCGATCCGCCTGCGTGAAGAGGACATAAACGGGGAACCGGATGCCAAGTGTTTGAGTGATTTGTTCGAGCCGCGCCCGGATCGCCCGGGCCTGAGCAGTGATCTCTTCCGGGCCGGCAGCTTTTGCAAGCTTTGCGCTGTCGTAGCACACGACGGCGGCACGAGGCGCAGCCGGCTTGCCGCTGAAAATGGAACGCAGCTTACCCGGTGCGATGCGATGAAGGAGGCGACTCCAAAGATTCGCGTCTCCAAGGGTCTTGCCTCCCATCTCGACAAATACGGCTTTGCGGGCAAACCAAAGGTTGGCCATCCGAGTGGGCGCTATATTCCCTTCCTGGTAGACCTGGCCGGCAATCAATTCTGGATCAAGGCCGGATTGCGTGGCCACGCAGGTCTTGCCAGAGGATGAGCCGCCCACCAGAAAAATGACCGGCAGGGAAGACAGCTTCGTGCCGCGTGGGAGTTGTGTGGAAGACGCTACACGGGCCTCCGCTTCGCGCAGAATCAGCAAGAGGTCGTCGGTCGCGCCGGCTCTCGGGCTGCTTTCAGAGTCGGCAGAGGGTTCTTCCGCCGGCTGATCTTTTTTCCGGTTGCCGAGCCACCAGGCGATGGCTAACACAGCAAGCGCGAGCAAAAGGAAGATGCAGATTCGAGCAAACCACAGATTCGCCCCTTGCAAATTCAACCAAAGGGCGCCAAACCACGCGAGCATAGCTGCAAACACTAGCCCGACGCCGCCGGCGATATGCTGACCGGAGAGTTGCATCAGATTCCCACCGTCCCAAAAACCGCAGCGAGCGCATGCACGCGGGAAGCATCGCTGTCCAGCATAATTTTGAACAGAGCGAAAAACAGCAAGACGATGAGCAAGCCGGCAAGCGCGCCGAGAGCCAGGCGCCGGATCCACGGGTCTGTTTGCGCCGCTTGAATTGTGCCTTCGGGGATGGCCCAAGACGGGGAAAGTCCGGCAAGTGGCCCACGAATTCGGCGAATCTTTTCGGCAATCGCATCGAGTACGGGACGTACCGAATCTTGATCTCCCAAACCGTACTTGCCTTTGTAGCCGAGAAGGATGCACAGCGAATAGATTTCGAGCACATCACTGACGGAGTGGGAGTCGCCGCGGCTCAGAAGCCGTTCAATATTCTCAAAAAAAACTTCTCCGGCGCGCTGATGACCGAACATTTCCTCCTGAAGCGGCCTGCCGGACCAGTCCGCGAAGACCGGATTGTTGGAGGTACGGATGGATTCATCGAGGAAAGCGACGATTGCAAAAGTAGCCAAGCGCACATCCTCGGGTGAGTACAACTTCTTGATGCCTTCTCTTTCCGCCGCACGCAAAGCGCTTTGCATCTGCACGCGGAACGCCTGCGAGTCGCTGATTACCTGGCGATTGGCCCGGAGCCTCACGATTACGGTGAGTAGATTTTGAAAGACCAAGGCTAGATTGTCGCGCCGGCGGCTGGTCGGCTGCGGCGGCGTGGGCTGCATGCTGGTTGCACCAAAAAGAGTCGCACCCATGACAATCCTTCAAGAATCCAGAATTACAAGAAGTTCCACGTCGGGGAGCGGAAGCTCACCGGGCACATAGACGCCAACGCCCCGCGTTTGCACAATCTGCTCCCAAGCGGAACCTGTGCGGCTGATTCCAAAATAGTGGCTCTCCACTTTGGGGGCCACGGCCGAAGGCGGTACCGGCAAATGTGACAGGGGAAGACCTGGCAGGGCCGCCTTCACGACCTCGGGAAGCAGCTGGCTGGAGCAGATTTTTACGAGACGCAGCGTCCGCGAAATAAGTTCAAGTTCCCCAATTTCCGAGCGAATCGCGAAGATCCAGCGTGCGCGGTCCAGACAGCGCTGGTCGGTGATTTCGCCCTCATAGGTGTAGCGCCCCGTTTGCTTGAGGGGCACTGAAATACAATTCGAAGGCACCACCAACTCAAGGTGGGCGCGGATGTGCTCATCCAGCTCTTGAAAGCATTGCCCCAGATTCAGGTGATCATAAACGGGCAAGGTTTGCGGATGAGAGTCGAGCCCGAAAGTGCAAAGCCCTCCCCCGAGCCGCGCCATCTCGAGATAGAGCTGTTCCGGATGGCCCCGTTCGGAATTGCAAAGGTGGCGCAGCACGGCAAGACAACTGTTAATCGTGTGGACGAACCAAAAACCGGCAATCTCCTGGGAGGAAAATCCAGACATGCCTCGGGCCCCGCCGCGGGCACGGGAAAGCGCGGCGCTTTTTTCGTCAAGGATGCCAACGAGGCGCCGGGAGATCATCATCAACCGCTCGCTCGCGCTGATCCGCAAGCAAGGAGGAATAAATCGCGGGTCATACAGCAGATGCCCGGAGGCGTCGCGCATGATCCGAGCTATAGGCAGGCATACCAGTCCATCCCGGTTTTCGGTTTCTAGAAGGAACCGGATGTTCTTTCGGCCTAAGTGCACGGGCCGGTCGTCGCGTCCGGTGTTGTCATCATGCAAATTGCGAACCTCAGCGGCAAATCGCAGATGGTTCTGCCCGTCTTGCGATTCGAGCGCGCAATTCGGCCCATCAGGCTGGTGCGACGGCAACGCGAGATACACAGTCGTGAATTCAAGCGTGGGGGGAAAGAGATCCGTAATACAGCGGGCAGGGGGCAAAGGGTCGGAGTCCGGCATGTGGAACGCCAGGCCGTCAGGGAAGATGCCCCTCCCGTGAATGAGGGCAACGTTACCGTTCCGCAAGGCTTCAGCGTCGAGCTCGAATCCGACAAAGCCGTACGGTTCAAACCATAGACTGGAGGTGGAAAACTGGATCAGGTCTTCAAATGATTGGGTTTGCGCTTGGAAATGATGCGGCGCAAGATACATCCCTTCGAACCAAACCACCTTGGAGAGATGTTTCATGGACGAGAAAACCGGGCCAGGACCCCGCCTCCTTGCCTCCCGCTAGCGCCCGGATTGCCAGAATGGACGACGGAGAGCCCTTCTTTTTTCTCCGAATCAACCAGAATCACAACAGCATGAGCGCTGGAATCCCGACTTGTGGCATAACTATGGCGTTTGGATTGGAGGTTGTCAAGCGCGCGCATCGCGCCGACCAAGTTAGATTAAGGGACTAACGCTGCCAGATGATCTTCTTTGGCAGACTCTTGGCCATCTTGGGCGATGGTCTTAGAGCACGAATTCCAACAAGGGCTCGTAACACCCGTACGCCCAGGGTTCATCCTGCAAGCTTCGCCACCTGCCTACAAGATGGCTCACCGCTGACTGGAACCTCGGGAGCAAGCTTCCGCGGGCGAGTCTATAAATCCCTATTATTTTTTCGTGGCGGCTGCGGCCTTGGCTTGTTTCGCAATGATCTTATCCTTGATCTTGTCGTAGGTCGCCTGCGGAACAATCTTTTTCCGGACGAGATCCGTCTTCATTTTGTAGGGTCGGCCATCAATGATCTTCTGCGAGTAGGCTTTGCCGATTCCCGGCAACGCATCGAGCTCATCGGCGGTCGCGCTGTTGATATCAATCAACGCGCTAGATGCAGGAGCCTTCTTCTCTGCCTTAGCCTTGGCTTGAGTTTTGGCGGGCGCCGCACTCTTTGTCTGAGCCTGTGACAGCGTGATAGATGCTCCAAGAAACAGGATTAAAGCAGCCGCCAACGTTCCTAAGAGTGATTTCCTCATCTTTTCCTCCTCTCGAAATTCCGTTCTATG
>DATDNK010000045.1:0-2587 GCA_036518275.1 Candidatus Acidiferrum sp. | reverse complement strand
ATGTGGTTGATGCGCAAGAACCAGTGCATGCACTGCGCCGAGCCCGGCTGCCTGGCCGCGTGTCCCGCCGACGGGGCCATTGTGCAGTACACCAACGGTATAGTCGATTTCCAGCAGGCCAACTGTATCGGCTGCGGCTACTGCATCACCGGATGCCCGTTCGATATTCCGAAGATGAATCCGAAGACGCACCGCGTATTCAAGTGCACGCTCTGCACCGACCGCGTGAGCGAAGGACTTGAGCCGGCCTGCATCAAGTCGTGTCCGACCGGCTGCCTGCATTTTGGCACCAAGGAAGATATGAAAGAACTGGCGGAGAATCGCGCGAAGCAACTCCGCCAGCATTCTAATTTCCCCAATGCTGGCGTGTACGACCCTCCCGGCGTCGGCGGCACCGGCGTCATTTACGTTTTGCACGACGCGACGAGGCCGGAACTCTACGGCGGCTTGCCCAAGCATCCTCGCGTTCCCTGGAGTGTGAAACTGTGGAAGGGACCGCTGAAGTGGATTGGCAACGTGGCCATGGTCGGCGGCCTCGTAGCATTGTTCGTGCACTATCTCCGGTACGGACCTAAAGCCCGCGAAGAAGAAGACCTGGCAACAGGACCGAAAGGAGGAAGAGCGTGAGCCGGCAACAACAAATCATTCCCCACGGACACGTCCTCCGGTACAACCTGCGCGAGCGGCTGACGCATTGGATTGCTGGCGTGTCTTATGTGTATTTGCTCGCGACGGGACTGGCGTTCTGGTCGCCCTGGCTTTTCTGGGTGGCCGTGGTTCTTGGCGGCGCGCAGGTTTCACGAACGCTGCATTCTTGGGCCGGACTCATCTTTTTCGGCGCGGTCTGGTACATGTACGTGATGTGGGCGCGGCAGATGAAACATAGCAATGCCGATCGCGAGTGGTGGAGCAAGCTCCGGTACTACAGCACGAATCAGGACGAAAAAATGCCGCCCGCAGGGCGTTACAACGCGGGGCAGAAATTCCTTTTCTGGGGATTTTTCTGGAGCAGCGTATTGCTGCTCTTGAGCGGCATCATCATGTGGTCTCCCCAGTACTTCGCATGGCATTCCCTGATTGCCATGCGCATCGCCGTGCTAGTCCATGCAGCGGCGGCGCTGTTCACGATTGGACTTTTCATGATTCACCTGTACATGGGAATTTTTGCAGAGCGCGGCGCGTTTGGCTCGGTAATCCGTGGCGATGTTTCGATCGCCTTTGCCAAGCGCTACCATCCGACCTGGTATAAGGAAATCGCTGGCGAGTCCTCCTCGTCGCGCAAATGATGCTGGGACAAACCGGTGGGACCGAGTACGATGCCCGCATCGCGCGCGCCGAGCAGTTGTGTTCGCCGCATTCCGCTGCTACCGAATTCCTCGAGTTCTATGAGCACGTCGCATCCTTCCAGAAGTTGCTTCGCGCAAATATTGCTGCCGCCCATGCAATGAAGCCGGGCAACGAGCTCTCGACCGAACTGCGCGGCGAACTCGACGTCACGGTGATTCTTCCGCACTTTCGGGGCTATCTCTCCGTCATCGAAAATCACGCTCCTCCCGCGCTTGCGAAATCGGCGCGGCAAATGGCGCTGCTGGCCTCTGATTCCTGGATTGGCAGCCTCGAAGCCTACTGGCGACACGCAGGCATTTACGACCAGCAGGTCGGTGCATTCGCACAATTTCTTCCGCGCGCCTTCTTGCAACCGTACGCCGAGTTTCGTGCCATGCTCACGCCGCGCGCGCCGCAGGTGACAGCCCCGCGTCTTTGCCCGCTTTGCGGCTCTCGGCCGCTGTTGGGCGTGCTGCGGCCAGAAGGCGACGGCGGAAAGCGTTTTCTGTTATGTTCGTTTTGCCTACAAGAATGGGAATTCCGCCGGATCCTGTGCCCCACCTGTGGCGAGGAAGCGGAAGACAAACTGCCGGTCTACATCGCGGAAGACTCTCCGCATATTCGCGTCGAGGCCTGTGACACCTGCAAATTTTATCTGCGCACCATCGATCTGACCAAGGACGGCAACGCCGTTCCTCTGGTCGATGACCTCGCGGCCATCCCCCACACCCTGTGGGCCAACGAACAAGGCTATTCGCGCCTTCAGCCAAATCTTCTGGGCACTTAAGGGGAGCCGATTCTGTGAAAGGCCCGTCCAATTATGCGAAACGGAATAGAATTCGTCCTTTCTTGGCCACAGTCACAGGTTCGCTGGTTGCGGAAAGACAAAGGAGAAGAGCCATGAGAAGAGCATTCTTCCTGCTTCTTTTGTTGGGATTCAGCGCGCGTCCGTTACTCGCGCAAGATTGGTACGAAGGGCTCTGGCAAGGTTACGACGGGGAATGGCGTCACGTCTCGTGTCAACTCATCGCCCTGGCCGAAGCCACGCCCGAGGAAAAGTTTGCCTGGCGTCCGGCGCCCGGCATTCGCTCCACCAGCGAAGTCTACATGCACGTCGCCATCGCGAATTTCGGCCTGCTGGCCGTCACTGGCCCGAAGGTGCCCGCCGACCTGAAGGAAGGCATGGAAAAGTCGGTCACGTCGAAAGCTGAGGTGATCAACTGGCTCAAGCGCTCGCTCGATGCCGTCAAGCAAGCCCACT
>DATDNK010000044.1:0-3521 GCA_036518275.1 Candidatus Acidiferrum sp. | reverse complement strand
CCAGGAGCTGTATTTCGGCCGATTCTTCTCGCTTGACGAAATCCTCGCCGCCATCGAAGCCGTCACCCGCGAAGAGCTTCAGTCGCTCGCGCGCCGCTACTTCCAAACCGACCATATCGCCGTCACCGTCCTCGGCCCGCTGAACGGCTTCACCCTCGACCGGTCTCGCCTCGCCTGCTAGCTTCTGCTGCAAGCTTCAATAAGTTGCGCCTGTTAAGGCTAAGAAGATCAAACGCTCTCACTTCGTTCAAGATGACGGATGAGTTCCAAGATGCGCTAAGATTGCGACATGAAGAAGTGCGACGTGGCGATTGCGGGGGGAGGAGTGATTGGCGGCTCCGTCTCGCTGGAGCTGGCGCGCGCAGGCTTGCGCGTTGCGGTCTTTGACCGCCAAAAGCCCGGCCAGGAAGCCTCGTGGGCCAGCGCGGGAATCATTTCGCCGGCGCCGGAAAATCCCGGAATGATCGCCACGGTAGAGCTAGCCAAGCGAAGCGCGGCGCTGTATCCGGAGTTCGTCGAACAAGTGGAGGAAATTTCCGGCCAAAACACGGGCTACCGCCGCAAAGGAACGCTGGAAGCGCTTTTTTCGCAGGATGCCAAGGCGGAGCTCAGCACGATCATCGCTCTTCATCACGGCCTTGGGCTGAAGGCCGAGCCGCTGCGCGCCGAAGACGCGCGCGAACTCGAGCCGGCGCTGAGCGACGATGTGGAAGCCGCGGTGCTCCGGCCGGAGGAAGCGTCGATTGACAACCGCCTACTGACAGCGGCGGTTTTCGAGGCGGCGCAACGCAGCGGCGCGGAACTTTTCCCAGCGAGCCGTGTGAAAGGCATCTGGCGCGATGGCGGCCGCTGCCGCGGCCTGCTGCTCGAAAACGAAAAAGTAGAAGCCCAGTGGACGGTCATCGCCGCCGGCTGCTTCTCCGCAGCAATTGAAGGAGTCTCCGCGTACGCGCCGGTGAAACCCGCGAAAGGGCAAATGATTGCGTTGCGCGCGGACGATTTGGAAATCGAACGCGTGCTGTGGTCAGAGAAAATTTATCTCGTGCCAAGAAATGATGGACGGATTCTTGCCGGCGCTACCGTCGAGTACGTCGGCTTCGACAAGCGCGTCACCGCAGGCGGCATCGAAAAAATTCTTGCCGCAGCCATCGAGCTCGCTCCAGGCCTGAAGGACGCACGCATCGAGGAAACGTGGGCGGGTTTGCGGCCCGATTCCTTAGATCACCTTCCCATTCTTGGGCCGACCGATCTCGAAGGCTTAATCATGGCCACGGGACACTTTCGGAGCGGCATCCTGCTCACTCCCATCACGGCGCGCCTGATAGGCGAGTGGATCACCGAACAAAAAGTCAGCATCGATTGGGACCGCTTCAGCCCGCTGCGGTTTCAATCGGCCCCGGCAAGCGCGTCGCGTCACGCTCCGGCCTGAGCCACTTCGCGGGTTGCAAAAAATGCTTCATTCTGAGCCAATGTCGTGAGCTACCTCAACAAAGGGAAGAACAGAAGCGGCAGCATGCGCGGCAGCGGAGTGCGATTTCTGCGAGGTTCCCTCCGGCGGTCGCGGGCGTCCACCGCAGCAGGAACGTAGTGCGACTGCGGATCGATGCCCGGCCCTGCCGCGGCAGGAAGAAGCGCCGCGTCTAGAACCAAGGGACGATCGAAGACGACGTCCATCGTAGTGCCGCGCGGGAGTTCCGCCTCGGGTCCGCGTGTGGCAAGCACGGCAATCAGCGCTCCGATTCCGCCTACGCCCCCGCCGATGAGCGCGCCTTTCCCCGGCGCGTCGTTGGTGGCCGCGCCGGAGAGCGTACCAATGTATGCGCCACCCGCAGTCGTTAAGAGGACAGCCGTGGTGTCACGCATGGCGCTGGAGGGTCCGATCATTTCTCCACTCGCGTCGACGCCAGCGCCCGAATTTGGGTCCACGCTGCTCGGACTGGCCCGCAACTCTACGGTGTAGCCGTTGGGGTAGGTCATCTGCTGCAGAGCCATGCGCACTTCCCCGCGCCCTCGGAGGCGCCCAGGCCGCTTCGCCTCCAGAATTTCGCCGCGCACAAACGTGCCCATAGGTATCGCAATGCGATTGTTTGCAGCGATCGGATAGACCGTTTCGAAGTAAACCGAATCCCCTGCCTTTGCCGTGCGCGTGTTGATAGCGTTGCGCACTACCAGCGGCAGGCGCGTGCCTGCTGGCACGATGAGCTGGGCCGTCGTCGAAACCGGCACTGGAGCGCTGGCTATGGCGAGAGCAGGCGTGTCGGTGCGAGGTGGCGCAAGCCATTGCGCTTCTTGCGCAAAAAGAGCATGACCCACGAAAGGGAACGTCAGAAGCGCGGTTGATAGCGGTCGGAGAAAGAATGCTTTACGCATGGGATTCACCTCGCGGGCTGACGCGGCCCTAGCTCAAGGATTGCAGTATGTTCGCCAAAACCCGGAATGAGCGAAGGAGAGACGAGGTTGGTCGGCGAACCCCCTAACTCAATGAGTTTCAGGGGCTTAAGGAAGAAGACAGGACCAGGCTGGCGCGTCTCACTCAGTCTTCCCTAAGGCCCGTACGGAAAGACCGCCAGAGTTTGCCATCGGTGTCATGCCGGCCTGGCAGCCGGTTAAACGCAGCGTTCTTTTCACTGAGGTTACTAAGGCTCTGACGATCCGAGGGGAAATTAGGCAGGGGACAAAAGGAGAGAGGCGCTCGGTAAGATCACAAGCGCCTCTTCTACTGCGTCAACGTAAACCGTACCTCACTGGATCACCTCCTTCTCGGCGGGAGCGCCGATATCGACCAGATGTCGAATGCCCCGAGTATACCTCCTGATGAGTAGGACGCAGCACGGATTTCCTTTAGCTCTCGGCTTGGGCGCGCCAACAAGTTTACGGCAACTCCCTTAATCACGATCTGGCGCCATTTTTGACAGTCCGCGCGTTTTTGAAAAGCCTAAACAGCATGCTGGGACTCGTAACACCGGGCACGGCGATGTGAAATGCCGCAAGCGCCAGACCCAGAACGAGAATTGCAAAGTATTTCTGATGACCGGGAAACCTCACAAGGGCCGAAATTAGAACCGTGAGAATCAATGCGAGCAGGAGCAGAACATTGTTGCGGTACAACATGATTCCACCGCCGATTCGCAATTGTCCGCTGTACAGGAGCATCCAGCCGCCCAAGGAAGCTGCACAAAGCAAAAAGCACGTATTCCAAAAGTGTGGAACGCTCCAAGTGAAAAGGGAAAACGCTGATAGGGTTACAAAGACCCCAAGGGCAAGAAGGCTCAGGATTATAAGGCTAGCTCCGACCAAAAGCAGGAGTTTTTCGCTTGTTTTCAAATCCGCCAGTTTCATGGTTCCAGCCGCTAAAGCATACAAAATCCTTTCAAAGAGCCCCGCTAACCGGACACTTACTGTGGCTGCTGAGGACGGACCGGCGGCTGATACACGGGCTGAAATTGCCCGAGATTGTTGAACTGGATTTGGCTGCTGTCCAGCATAAGGTCGTGTTCCAGCACCACGTCCATGGTTGATCC
>DATDNK010000043.1:0-7708 GCA_036518275.1 Candidatus Acidiferrum sp. | reverse complement strand
GGCGGCAACAGGTCGCGCGTGCCCTTAATCGCCTGGAATCTGCGCCGTTCTTCTTTCTTAGGCTGAGGCTTCTCGCCTAAGCCTTTGGCCGCTCCTTCGCTCACTCCGAACGCTCCTCTACCACCCAACTGTCATTCCGAGCGGAGAAGGCCGACGTTTTTTCTTTCCGCTTCGCTCCTGCGAAGCGGTCGGTCTTCGTAGCGAGGAATCTCTCTTCGCTGTTGCATAGCAAGGCCGCAGCCCTTGGCAGGTCGGCACCAGTCACGAGTCACCAGTCACGTCTTCTTTATAAATATTTTTGTATTCAACATACCGCTTCGCGTACGCGTCGATCGTATGCTTCTCGATCTCCCGCAGCGGGCGCTTCACTTTGCCAGGCGAGCCCATCACCAGGCTGCCCGGAGGAATCACCGTGCGCTCAGTAATCAGCGTGCCCGCTGCCACGATGCTGCCGCCCCCCACCAGCACGCCATTCAGAATCACTGCGCCCATCCCAATCAAGCAGCGCGACTCAATCGTGCAGCCGTGCAGCGTAACCGAATGTCCAATAGTCACATCATCGCCCAAAATCAGCGGATACTCGTCCCGCATCACGTGGCAAATCGACCCATCCTGAATGTTAGTTCGTGCCCCGATCCGAACGTAGTGCACGTCGCCGCGAACCACCGCGCACGGCCACACGCTTGAATCCTCGCCAATCACCACGTCGCCGATAATCACCGCCGCCGGATCAATGTACGCCGAAGCCGCAATTTGCGGGCTCTTGCCGCGATACGGCCGTATGTCAGGCTGGCGGGTCAACGAAGTCTTCGGTCCTCAGTGATCGCTGCTCAACACAACCAAAAATCTCGCGCACAGCGAATCAAGCCAAGATAACATCCGCCTCGCACCACTGACAAGGAAGCGCCCAATCCGCGCAGAAATGTGGATTGCGGCAGCCCTGCTGCCACTTTTTCGGTGGAATGTTCTTAGGAAACCTAGTCCGTCTGGAACGACGCCCCAGCAGCCTGCCGATCCGCCTCACCTAACCCCACTTCTTCAGCTTCGGCCAAACTTGCTGCAGGGTCCCAAACTTCGGCCCTCGGACCACAAACACATCAAAGTGCTCGTAAGGCATGGACAACGGATGATCCACGGTACCCACTTTCTCCACGCTCTCAAATTCCTTCGTCAACGTCTCATAATCGTCGCCCATTACGATCATGCATTCCCCGGTGTAACCGCGCGGTCCCCAATAGTAGTAACTCTGGTGCCCGGAAATCGCCCCCGGCAGGCCCATCTTAGCGCCAAAGAAATCGATCGCCCCGGCTTGGCCGTAATTCTGGCCAAAAATCGCGCAACTCTTTCGCTCTTCCGGCGGAAGCTTGAAGTAAGCGTTCGCCACAACCTCCGCCATCTCTTTCCATCCAAACTGATCGGCATAGAGCTGTGGCAGCGGCCCCTGCCTGTGGGTTTCAAGCCTAGGCGGAGCCAGGTGCATGAACTTGGAATACGCAATGTACTGGTCCACCGTCAAAATCGGGAAATACGCAAAGGGCGCGAAAATCGCCCCGGTGATAAGCAGTGCCGCAATATAAGCGGGCTTCAGCCAATTCCACGAATGCCGCTCCGCCCAATCCTGGAAGGCCACTGCCCCCGCGGCAAACAGCATCGGATAAGCCGGCGCCATGTAATACACGCGCCCGTGCAGCACCAGCATGCACAACAAAATCACCAGAAAAGTCCAGCCAAGAGCGCGAAGGCCTTTTCCTTCGCGATCCCGCATCAAATACCACAGTCCCGCGAGCCAGAGCGGCGCGGACAGCGGATGCATGATCAGTGCTTGCTCCCCAAGAAAACCGAGCCAGCTCAATGCCGTGTTGCGCCCGCTGGCCTGCACGTTTTGCAGCAACTCAATCGTGGGGAAGTGCCGCTGTATTTCCCAAACCAGGTTCGGCAGAAAGATCAGCATGGAAATCAGTCCGCCAAGCCAGATCCACGGTTGTGACAAGTGTCGCCGCTGCTTGGTTAGCAACAAGCCAATAAAAAGCCCGAAGCCGAAGAAAAGCGTGGAATGCTTGTTCTGCAAGCCCACTCCTGCAACCACTCCAAAGAGCAGCCACAGCTTTGGGATCGCCCCGTTGAATATTTTCAAAACGATCAGCGCCGCCCCCATCCAGAAGCACGGCTCGAAAGCGTTCATGGTCAGCAGGCTGTCGATGCCCAGGTACATGGGCGCAACGATGACGGCGACGCATGCAAGAGCAATGGCGTAGCGCCGCGCGCCAAGCTCCTTCGCGATCAACCCGGTGAGCAGCACCTTCAGCCCGGCCGCGATCGCGGGCAAAAATCGCAGCGCGTGCAGCGAATCACCCAGCGTGACGCGCTCGAGCCAAGTAACCACGACGATCAGCGGAGCCTGGTCCACATAGCCCCAATCCAGATGATGGCTGCATGCGAGGTAATATAATTCGTCAACGAAATACCCGTAGCGGCCGTCGACGAGCATGTGCAGCAAGGTTAGAGCAAGCGAAAGCCCGCCAAGAAGCAACCACTCCCCTTGGCGAGTCTCACCAGCAGTCTGCACAGATTCCACAGTCACCTCCGGCCGGGAACGCCGGTCGTCCGCACGGCCCGACTCAGTAAACGTAATTTAAACGGAGAAAGTTCCGGCGAAGAGAATAGCAGAAGTTCTTCAGAAACCGCGGCTCCGCAAGGTCGCAGAAAACGGTTCAAAAACCTATCTCTGATGCCTCAACAGAATCGCAGAGCTGAAGCAAGTTGAAACATTCCTAGAGAGTTCTCAGCGAATTACTTTCGAGTTGCCGACCATCCGGGAATTATCGCGTGGTAGCGCGTGAGGGCTGAAGAGTATTGGGAGAATTCCTGCGGGAGTATAATCGCAGCCAACTATGGCCCTGGCTCCGGGAACAAAACTCGGCCCCTATGACATCGACGCGCCGCTCGGCGCGGGCGGGATGGGTGAGGTGTACCGCGCGCGCGATACGCGACTGGAGCGCACGGTAGCGATCAAGATTCTGCCCGCGCAGTTTTCCTCTGATCCCGTACATAAACTACGCTTCGAGCGGGAAGCCAAGACCATCTCCAATCTCAATCATCCACACATCTGCGTGCTGCACGACATCGGTCATCAAGACGGGATCGACTATCTCGTGATGGAGTGCGTGGAAGGCGAGACGCTAGCTAGGCGGCTGGAAAAAGGCCCGCTGCCGCTGGAGCAAGTTTTGAAACTTGGGGCGCAGATTGCGGACGCGCTGGACAAAGCCCATCGCGGGGGAGTGGTGCACCGCGACCTCAAGCCGGGGAACATCATGCTGACGCCCACCGGCGCGAAGCTGCTGGACTTCGGCTTGGCGAAACCCGCCACGCTGGTGGGCGGGGCAACGTTGACCGCGGCAGCGACGCAGACCACGCCCGTGACGCAAGAGGGCACGGTCGTTGGCACGTTTCAGTACATGTCGCCAGAGCAAATCGAGGGGAAGGAGCTAGACGGACGAAGTGACATCTTTTCTCTGGGAGCGGTGCTGTACGAAATGCTGACGGGACGGCGCGCGTTTCAGGGGAAAAGCCAACTGAGCGTGGCGTCGGCGATTCTGGAAAAAGAACCGGCGCCGATTGGTTCGATCAAACCGCTGACTCCGCCGGCATTCGATCACGCGATCCGCCGCTGCCTGGCAAAAGATCCCGAAGAGCGCTGGCAGACGGCGCGTGACCTGGCGCTGGAGCTGAAGTGGAGTGGGGAGGCGGGGAACGCTGGCCAGCCAGAGGTGTCGTTGGTGCGCCTGATAAGAGGATCCAGGCTGCTGTGGACCCTTACTCTGGCGCTGCTCGGCGTGATAGCGGTTGTGCTGTGGGGCTGGATGCGGACTGGTTCACCCCCACTGCGTCCTGTAACGCGCTGGGCCACTGTTTTCCCGCGGAGCGACACGATTCAAGGTGTAACGTTTTCGCCCGAAGGTTCGCATCTCGCGTACATCAGCGGCGGGCAGGTTCTCGTGCGCGCCACGGATCAGCTCGAAGCCAAGCGGGTTTCGGGCGATAATGAGCAAGTCGGTTCTCCTGCAGTTTTCTTCTCACCGGATGGCAAGTGGATAGCTTATCGCTCAAACGGCAACTTAAAAAAGGCTCCTATCGCCGGTGGCGCCTCCCTCACACTCTGTGATTGGGCCGGGCTTCCTGGGCCCGGCCCAAGTGGCACTTGGGGGCCGGATGACACCATCATTTTTGCAAGCGGACTGACAACGGGGATAGGGACGGGGGAACATGGACTCTTGCGCGTCCCAGCGGCGGGAGGCAAGCCCCAAGTACTCACCACCCCCGACTCACAAAAAGGCGAAACCGCCCACGGCTCGCCTTACTTTCTGCCGGGCGGCAACGCGGTATTATTCAGCATTAAGACAGCAACATCCTGGGACGATGGGCGGATCGCCGTGTTGAATTTGCGGACAGGCGAGCAGCGCGTGCTTCTCGAAGGCGGTTCGAATCCACGCTACGCCCCAACCGGGCACCTGATCTATGCGCGAGGGAGTTCGCTTTTTGCAGTTCCCTTCGATCCGGAACGGCTGCAACTGAAAGGCACACCGTCGCCGGTACTAGAAGGTGTTTCGCGGCTCTTGGGGTTCGTGGATTATTCTTTTTCCGAATCAGGTGACCTGGTGTACGTGCCAGGAGGCGCTGAGGTGCAAAAAACAACCATGGTATGGGTGGATCGCACGGGAAAGGCCGAGTCGATCGAGGTCCCTCCGCGAGCGTATTTCAATCCCAGCATTTCACCGGACGGCCGGCGGGTAGCGATGACTATAGAAGGCGGATCGGAGGGAAACTTGGACGTCTGGATCTACGATCTTGCGCGCCGTACGCTAACTAAGCTGACGAATGGATATCTTAACAATGCACCGGCGTGGACGCCGGACGGCAAACGGGTGGCGTTTCGAAATGTTAATGAGTCGGGGCAGCATGGCATCTTTTGGGCCCCGGCGGACGGTAGCGCACCTCCCGAGCAGCTTCTTGCCACCGACGGGCCGGTGACGCCGGGCTCGTGGTTGCCCGATGGCAGCGCACTCTTGTTCTATGCAGCGCCGGCAGCGGGGATTGGCGTGCTTCCCGTTCCGCGAGCGCCTGCGGACTTGCCAGGCACACCCCGGGCCATGGTCAAAAACAGCCTGAGTCCGCAAGTGTCTCCCGACGGACGCTGGCTTGCGTATCAATCGGCCGGGCAGGTGTATGTACAGCCGTTCCCAAGCTTGCTTGGGAAGTGGCAGATCTCGAACGATGGGGGTAGTTCGCCGCGCTGGGCGCGAAATGGGCGCGAGCTCTTCTATCGCAACGGTCAGAAGATGATGGCCGTGGACATCGAAAGCAGGGAGGTTTTTCGCGCCGGAACCCCTAAATTATTGTTTGAGGGACGGTACCTTGGCGGACCGGCTGGGTTGCAACCTGGCATTGGGTATGACGTCTCTCCGGACGGGAAGCGGTTCCTTATGATCAAGGCGGACAGCGAGCCAAACGCCGCCCAACTCCAGGTGGTCGAAAACTGGTTTGACGAACTCCGCCGCCGCGTCCCAACTGCAAACAAATGATCCGTTGTGGTACCGGAGGGAAAGTTCCCGTTGCCAAAAAGAGCATTAGCGGTGCCTCTCGGGATCGGGCCCGAGTGACGGGCAACTCGGAAAGTATGCCGAGTGCAAACCACGCCGCAGGAGTCGATTGTCAGAATAGGTTCTAGTCGATCTGGAACGAGGGCCCGCCGACACTTCCGGCAACTTCCTTGAGCCGATTCGCAACCGCTCGCGCCACACCAAAGAGGCTCTTCGCCCCTGCACCGTCTTCGCCAAGCGCCGTAACCGGTTTGCCCGTATCCCCGCCAATGCGGATGCGCGGATCAATTTCAATTTCGCCGAGCACCGGCACGCCGTACGCAATCGCCGTCTTCGCGCCCTCGCCGTGGCCAAAAATATCCAGCGGCTTCCCACAATGCGGGCACGCAAACGTGCTCATGTTTTCCACCACGCCAAGCACTTCTACATTCACCTGACGAAACATTTCAATCGCCTTGCGCACATCCGCCAGCGCCACCGTCGAAGGCGTAGTGACCACGACAGCTCCCGTCACCGCTACCGTCTGAATCAAAGTCAACTGCACGTCCCCCGTCCCCGGCGGCAAATCAATGATCAGGTAATCCAGCTCGCCCCACTCCACACTGCGCAGGAACTGTGTAATCACGCTGTGCAGCATCGGGCCGCGCCAGATCATCGGTTTGTCGCCAGGATTCAGCAGGCCCATCGAAATCATTTTCAATCCCTGGGCCTGCACCGGAATGATGCGCTTCTCGTGCGTGGCCTGAGGCTCCTGCGTCGTTCCCAGCATGATCGGCACGTTCGGCCCATAAACGTCCGCGTCGAGCAATCCCACTTTGTGCCCAAGCTTCGCCAGCGCCAGCGCCAGATTCACCGCAACGGTGGTTTTGCCCACCCCGCCTTTGCCGCTGGCGATGGCGACAAGATTTTTCACTCCCGGAATCGGCTGGCGTTCCGGCATCTGCTGCGGTGCTGGCCCTGGTGGCATTCTGCTTTCCTCCTCAAATGTTAAACCCTTGTCATTCTGAGCGGAGCGGGCTGCGGTTCGCTCGAAGCGCAGCCTGCGCAGCGAAGAATCTCTCTTCATTCGCACGCGCTTCTAGCCTACAGCCCTCGAGCTAGACTCGAAATCAGCGATTCGACACTCGAAAGCCAAACTCCATTTTCCAATTTCGCTTTTCTAATTTCGAATTTCTAGTTTCCAATTTCGATTTTCCAATCCCTCACGCCCCGTGGCATCTCTTGTACTTTTTGCCTGACCCGCACGGGCAAGGATCATTCCGCCCGACTTTCGCTCCCGCACGCACCGGCTTGGGCGCTTCCGCCTGTGCCGGACCGGTCTGGTACTGCAAATTCTGCTGTTGGCGCTGCTGCCGCCGCTCCATATCGCGAGCGAATGCCGGCAAATTTGCCGGCTCCTCGCTGGCTCGTGCGGCGGCGCTGGCAACGGCCACTGCTGCGGCGCTGGGAGGTTGCCGCAGTGGCTGAGGCGGCCTAGGCTGGCGCGTGCCCTCCGAAGGCGGCTGCTCACTCTGCTGCAACTGAATGTGAAACAAATAGCGAATCGTTTCGTTATCGATGCGCGCCATCATGTCTTCAAACAACACAAACGCTTCTTTCTTGAACTCGACCAGCGGATCCTTCTGCCCATAACCGCGCAGGCCGATGCCTTCTTTCAAATGGTCGAGCGACAGCAGGTGGTCCTTCCACTGTGAATCCACCACGTCCAGAATGATGCGGCGTTCGAGCCAGCGCATCAGCTCCGCGCCAAACTGTTTCTCTTTTTCTTCATACCGCTTGGTGACCGCCGCAACAGTGGCCTCCACAAGCTCATCGTGACCCATCGACCCGGGATCCGCGCCCGCCGCCTTTATATCAATCCCGAACTGCGCGTTCGTTTCCGCAAGCAACTGTGCGGTATTCCACTGCCCCGGATGCTGGTCTCGCGGGCAATAAGTCTCGACCAACTCGCGCGCGACGTCCTCCGCGATGCCCAGCACGTAATCGCGCTGATCTTTTCCTTCCAGCGCCGACCGCCGAATCGCGTAAATCGTCTCGCGCTGCTTGTTCATCACATCGTCGTACTCCAGCAAATGTTTGCGGGCGTCGAAATTTTGCGCTTCCACACCTTT
>DATDNK010000042.1:0-13792 GCA_036518275.1 Candidatus Acidiferrum sp. | reverse complement strand
CTCAATGCAGAGGACTTTGATGCTGTTCTAACCGACCAGAAAATGCGAGATGGCGAAGGTCTCGAAGTACTTGCCGCGGCCCGCGACATTGATCCAACACTCTCCGTTGTTGTCCTGACGGCTTTCGCAACCATTGAACTGGCCGTCAAGAGCATGCAACAAGGAGCTTTCGATTTCATCACGAAGCCATTCCAGCCGGAAGTCGTTCGCGCGACAGCCAATCGTGCCTGTGAACGGACTGCTCTCCTGCGCGAGAACGATCTGCTGCGGCAAACCGTTGGCCGCTTGGAAGGTTCGTCGGAACTCTTCGGAAACTCCGCGGCAGTCGAGAAAGTGCGCGATCTAATCGCACGCGTGGCACGTACCAACGCACCAGTTTTGATACTTGGTGAGACCGGAACAGGCAAGGAGCTTGTCGCAAGAGCAGTTCACCGAAATAGTCTTCGATCAGGCAAACCCTTTATCGCCCTGAATTGTGCGGCGTTGCCGCCGACACTCTTGGAAAGCGAGCTTTTCGGTCATGAACGCGGAGCCTTTACTGGGGCGGATCGCAGTCGCGGAGGTTTGTTCGAGGCCGCCCACGAGGGGACGCTCTTTCTCGATGAAATTGGGGAAATGCCGCCAGAGGCCCAAGTCAAACTCCTCCGCGTGCTCACAGACGGCCGGGTGGTTCGCATCGGCTCAACGAGCCCCCGCCAAGTCGATGTCCGCGTGATTGCGGCAACCCATCGAGACCTGCAACAACGGATACTGGAAGGGTTGTTTCGCGAGGACCTCTACTATCGTCTCGCTGTGGTTCCTATTCCGATTCCTCCATTGAGGGAGCACCGCGAAGACATTCCGATCCTTTGTGAGCTTTTTCTACAACAGGCCTCCCGTGACCTCAAGGTGCCGAAACACGAGCTCAGCGGCGCTGCGTTAAATCGTCTGATGAGCTACTCGTTCCCCGGAAATATCCGGGAACTGAGGAACCTGATTGAACGGGCTTGTATTCTGTCGCGCTCCACGCAGATAGGATTGGATAGTTTTCCAGTAACTCAACATGGTGAAAAGCCGGACTCCTCCGATGGGGGAACACCGCGACAATGGATCGATTGTCTTCCGGAATCTGTGCAGTTGAGAGCGTTCCTTGCCGAAGCGGAGAAGACTCTGATTGAACGCGCTCTTAAAGAGACTCAAGGCGCGCAAGCAGAAGCCGCCCGACGCCTTGGTCTTTCTCGAAGTGACCTCTCCTATAAGCTCGCAAAATATGGCATCAAGCCTGCCGCAGATGACTGATTGAAACTCGACTCAGTGGTCGGCCTCTGCTTCTTGGGCAACCGGCTGGCCCGAAGCCCGTGACTGAGATGCCCCGTTGGATTGTGCAATTCCCGCATGAACGCCTAGTTCGTGAACTAGTCTTCCACCGTTGTGAGCGGTATTCACAAGGATTACGGCGCCTGCGCTGTAAAAGAGCAGAAAGGCGAGGGGGAGGACGCGGGTCGTCACACCGGAAGGCTCACGTCTTAACAAGCGCGGCAGAAACAAAATGGCGGCGAAGAGGAGAGTCAAAACGGTGAATACAATGCGAGTCATCTCCGCCAGATCCTCATGCCTCTCCAAGACGGCGCTCACTGCAGAAGTGCGCTCGGCGACTTCTCCGGCAGCTTCACCTGTCGCTATCGCAAGGAAGGCTCCGGCAGTTCCCAGCAGCATCAATACGAGCGCTGCGGTCAGAAATGGCCGGCCCTTCTGCGGATTGGCAATAATCCCTGCGATGATGAACAGCGGGGCCACGAGCAGCAACGCAATTGGAAAGTGAATGACAAGCGGGTGGAGCTCGGTCCAGCTCGGAATTGGGGGCAAGGCTTGCATGGCAATCATCTTCTTTCTCCCCTTTGTGGAGGCCGGGGCCGCCCGACCAGTGCGGGCGGCCCTCCGTCAACCGGCCTCTTAACTCACTGCTTTGTATTTTTCCTTTGGCTTGAAACAGTTTTTGCACTTTTCAAAATTCAAATCTGCCGTCGTGAATCCACAGACGGTGCAGACGTAGTAGGTCCTGGCCTTCGAACCCTTTAACCCATCCAAATTGCTCAGCGCCTCCGAGAAGAGTCTTGCATGCTCTTCTTCCGTGTTTTTGGCTTGGGTCAAGGTAACAATCGCCGGCGCATACCTCTCCTTCCGAGCCTGCGCAATAAAGTCGGGATACATTGTCTGACGCTCGTAGGACTCGCCGTTGATCGAGGCTTCAAGATTCTCGCGAGTTGACTTTACAACAGGAGTCTCTAGCTTTACGTCTGGAGTTCCCCCGAGGTCACGGATTGTTTGTTCGTGATTGTTACCGTGGACTCCTTCCGCTGCGGCCGCCGCACGGAACAAGCTCGCGACCGCGCCGTAACCTTCTTGGTCAGCCTTTTCAGCAAACGCAAGATAGCGGGAATGAGCGTTGCGCTCGCCGTTCAAGGCGGTCTGCAGATTCCGCATGGTTTTCGTGGACACAGCATCCTTCGGTGCAGCTAGGAGCTGAGGCGGCGTGAGAGAAGTCGCAAGCGCCATCGCAATCATCCCCCTTGACCCCCGAATTAAGATTTTCCGAGCAACTGACATTTTCGATTTCCTCCAAAATGATTGAACTGGACTGAACCACGGGGTCTTAATCGCAAGAGAAATGCCACAAGTCTGAAGGAAACCAACTGTATGCATTCACAGCCTTTACAGACGGGAGCGCGTCCGGGGGCAGGCCGTCGTCAAAATCTTTGGACAGAGATGTCTCGCTGTGTTCAAGAATTCTGGAAGCGAGCGAGAAATTCGATCTAGTTTAAGTCAGTCGTGATTTGCATCACGGAAATATGTGACTGCAATCACGAAGTATCCCCACCTCCAGGCACAGCATTGTTTTGTACTTAGTTGAAATCAGAAAAGCGGTGAAGGTTTTAAGGTTCTAGGCGTGTCATAACTCACGCAAATTGCCCATGCTTCTGGCAAGGCTCCTGCATGAGTGTCCATCGAGAGAAGAAGTCCGATGAGTTATGTAAGTCTGCTTCGAGGGTTCGTTCTGATTGCCCTGGCGAGCGCTGTGGGGACGCACGAAGGCCTATCTGCGGCTGGCACGCCGACTACAGACCAGCCAGAAGAACGCCTTATTCAATTACAGCAGAAAGACACGCCTTTCTCCGATACCCAGATTCAAGAAAAACAAGCCCCCGACTATTCGATCTCAGTTGAATCGAATCTCGTTGCGTTGGATGCGCTCGTAACGGATGAAGACGGAAACGTGCTCGGAGGTCTCAAGAAAGGCAATTTCCGTGTCCTCGACAATGGGAAGCCACAAGTAATTACACAGTTTGAGCCGACAGACGACCCGATCACGATCGTAATTCTTATGGAATACAGTGGGCTTGCCTACGACTACTTTGCCTACAAAGCTGCGTATTGGGGGAGCGGATTCCTCGATCACCTTGACAGCAAAGACTGGGTAGCCCTGATTACCTATGACATGAGATCTACGATCCAAGTGGATTTCACGCACAACAAGGTAGAAGTACGGGACGCTCTGAGTGCGCTCTCCTACCCCGGTTTTAGTGAAGCCAACCTGTTTGATGCCGTCGCATATGCACTCGAAAAGCTTGAACATGTAAAGGGGAAAAAGTCTATCCTGCTCATAACGACGGGCATCGACACTTTCAGTCAGAACACGCTGGACCAAACGTTGCAAAAGCTAAAAGGGACCGATGTGACGATGTTCTGTGTTGGCATTGCGGAAAGCGAGTTTATGGCGGCAGAAACGCGAAGAGCCGGCCCTTCCATTAGCTATCTGCAAGCAAAAAACCAGCTCGACACTTTTGCGCGGTTGACGGGCGGCATCGCTTATTTCCCACGATTTGAAGGTGAAATTCCGGACATCTTTCGCAGCGTCGTGGGCTTTCTCAGAAGTGAATATGAGATCGGATTTGCGCCCGCGAAAACATCCTTGGACGGGAAGTACCACAAGCTGAAAGTGGAAATTGTCGCGCCCGATGGCCGCCCCTTGAAAGTAATCAACAAGCAGGGAAAAACCAGAAAAGTTGTCGTATTTGCCCGTGAGGGCTACATGGCGACGAAAGGAGGGAATCAATGAATGACCTATTTCGGCGCGCTCTCGCAGCCCTCTTGAGTACGCAAATTGCGTTTCTCGGGGTCAGCTTTGAGGGCTATGCGGCACAACAGCCGCCTGTATCTTCTTCTTCGGCGCAGTCCTCGGCGACTGAGCTCCGTGGCCTCTTGCAGAAATCCTATGTGGAACTATTCGATCTGGCGCCAACTCTGACGTTTAGCGCGACGGAGATTGCAACACAGCGAAGCACGCTCGGGAAGGGTAAAGATTTCTGTGTCTCGCGTTTCAAGGAGCATGGAAAGCAGTACGGAAAACAAATCGACGCTGCCCAAAAGGACCTTAAGAAAAGGACGGCCAGCCTGACGGACGAACAACGTAGCCAAGCACACTGCAAAATCCAAAACCTTGAGCTGCTTCGAAGCGAAGCCCAAGCACTTTCGGGTCATGCCATTCCGACTGCCTACGACAATCTAAACGCAAAATTGGACGTTATCGAAAAATGGCCGGCTCTCTATAAGCAAACACAACAAGAAATCGCCAGCGGTGCCCACTTGAATCGCAGGTGGGGAGATGTCAAGGACATCGGCTTCCGTGAGATCGCAGCAAACCAGCAAGACGACATCAAGAAGGGGCAGCAGGCCATTGAAGAGATGAAGCGCTCCGGACTCCTGCCGCCGGAAGTCGAAGACAAGGCAATTCAGGAGTATGTGAATACGGTCGCGCAACGGATCGCTCAGAAGTCAGACTTGAAAATCCCGCTTCATGTCTCCGTTCTCCAATCGCGCGAGATCAATGCGTTTGCGCTGCCAGGTGGTTACCTTTTCCTTGAACGCGGCCTTCTCGAAGCGGCTGACGACGAATCAGAGCTTGCAGGAGTCATCGCCCATGAAATGGCACATGACGCCGCACGCCATGCGAACAAGCTGATGAAAAAGGCGACCATCGCGTCCATCTTTTACCAGGCGGCCCAGATAGCCGCAGTGATTCTGACTGGTGGAGTCGCTGGAATCGGCACTTATTATGCGTTGCAGTATGGCTTCTACGGCCTTGGTCTGGTCCTGAATTTGAATCTTCTCGGGGTGAGCCGTGAATTCGAAATGGAAGCCGATCAACTCGGCGTGCAATATGCCTGGAACGCCGGTTACGACCCAAGCGGGTTCATTCGGTTCTTCGACAAGATCGCCACTCGAGAAGGCTACGTTAATGGAGCAAGCTGGTTCCGAACGCATCCTCCCTTCTACCAGAGGATGGTGAATACGAGGCGAGAGATCATGTTCCTGCCAGCCAACCCAAATATGATCGTGCAAAGTTCCGCATTCGAGCAGATGAAGAAAGAGCTGGCCCCCATCGCGGCAGCGGCAAATAAGGAAGAGATGGGCAAGCCCAGTCTGAAGATCACTCGGGAGGAGGGATGCGAGCCGCCGAAGCGTTTGGAATACACGCCCGGGCAGCCTGTGGAACAGCTTTGTGCCGCGCCCATTCAAACCGTGGCTGAGCCCAAACCATGACTTAGAGCGTCGACGGGGTGAACCCTGGAAAGATGAACTGAGCCCCCCATGACCCAACTAGCAATAGCTACGGACGCCGTTTTTCACATGCACGAAATTACCAAGGTGTACCGCATGGGAGATGTCGAGGTCCACGCGTTGCGAGGTGTAACTCTGGATCTCCTTCCTGGGGAATTCGTAGTCATGCTCGGTCCTTCGGGCAGTGGAAAATCCACTCTACTAAACATTCTCGGCGGACTGGACATACCTACAAGCGGCGAGGTGCACTATCGCGACCACAACTTAACGGAAGCAAGCAGGGAGGAGCTTACTCGTTTTCGTCGTGAGCACGTTGGATTCGTTTTTCAGTTCTATAATCTGATTCCAAGCCTTACTGCCCTTGAAAACACGTCTCTCGTCACGGAAATATCGACAAATCCCTTGGACGCGGAAGAATGCCTTCGAATTGTGGGCCTCGGCGACCGCCTTCATCATTTTCCTGCGCAACTGTCTGGTGGAGAGCAACAGCGCGTTGCCATCGCGCGCGCCGTAGTCAAAAGGCCGGAGGTGTTGCTCTGCGACGAACCGACAGGCGCTCTGGACTATGCAACGGGAAAGCTCGTCCTGGAGATTCTGGATCGGATAAATCGAGAGCTAAAGACCATCACCGTGGTCATCACGCACAATGCGGCAATTGCGGCGATGGCGGACAGAGTGCTGCGCATCAGCAGCGGCCAGATTGTGGACGTTCAGAAAAATAAAAGGCGTGCTTCTCCCACGGAATTGACTTGGTGACATGGAAATTAGCGCTCTAAATCGAAAGCTCGTGCGCGACCTCTGGCACCTTAGGGGTCAGGTCTTTACGGTAGGGCTGATCGTTGCGTCCGGAATTGCAACCTATGTGACTATGCGCGGCGCCTACGAATCTATCGAACGCGCGCAGCAGGATTATTACACGCAATACAGATTCGCCGATGTCTTTGCGCAACTCAAACGTGCACCCAATTCGCTGGCCGGCACAATCGCCGCTTTGCCTGGCGTGGGTGCCATAGAAACTCGTATTGTCGTTGAGGTGAACCTGGACGTGCCTGGGCTACAGGAACCTGCGATTGGCCGTTTAGTCTCAATCCCCGAACGGCAGGAACCATTGTTGAATCGCTTGTACTTACGCCAGGGACGCACGATCGAACCCGGAAAACAAGATGAGGTATTGATCAGCGAAGCTTTTGCCAACGCCAACCAACTGGAAGTTGGTGCCGCGATAGGAGCCGTCATCAACGGGCGATGGCAGCGTCTGAGAATTGTCGGTATTGCCCTGTCACCTGAATACGTTTACGAAATTCGTGGGGCAGAAGTTTTTCCTGACAACAAGCGCTTTGGCGTTCTCTGGATGAGCCGCGACGTGCTTGGGCCTCTTTTCAACATGGAAGGCGGCTTCAACGATCTGGCACTGGCGCTCGCTCCGGGCGCAAGCGAACCAGGCGTTATCGAGAGCCTTGACAGTTTGCTCGAACCCTATGGAGGCTTGGGCGCTTTCGGGAGGGAAGATCAAATCTCGAATCGCTTTCTAACCGACGAAATTGCGCAGGATCGCGTCACGGGCATATTCGTTCCGTCCATCTTCCTGGCTGTAGCCGCATTCTTGATCCACGTAGTGCTTTCACGGCTGGTCAGCACGCAGCGGAATCCAATTGGATTGCTAAAGGCCTTCGGGTTTAGTGATGCAGCGGTCGGGTTTCACTTTCTGAAATTTGGTCTTGTGGCTGTACTTATCGGAACCGCTATGGGAGCGCCGCTAGGAATATGGATGGGCCACGGTCTCGCTCGGATGTATCAGAATTTCTTCCGGTTCCCTGAACTTACATTTGTGGCTGGACCCAAATTACTTTTCTGGAGCGTGGCGATCAGCGCTGCAGCCGCATGTGTAGGTGCCGTTTCTTCCTTACGAGATGCTGTTGCCCTCCCGCCGGCCGAGGCTATGCGACCGGAATCGCCTCCCCGGTTTCACCAGGGTTTCATGGAGCGATCAAGGATCGCGCGGCTGTTTTCAACCTCCACGCGGATGATCCTTCGAAATCTGGAGCGTCGTCCCTGGAAAGCCGGTCTCACCGTTCTAGGATTAGCATTTGCTGTCGCCATCCTGATCGTGGGCTTCTACTTCTTTGACGCGATCGACTATCTGGTCCAAGTGCAGTTTCACACAGCCCAGCGGGACGATGTGATGATCAGCTTCTATGAGCCTCACGGAGAGCAAGCCCGCTACGATGTGAATCATTTGATTGGCGTGTTGCATTCGGAGCCCTTTCGCATCGTGCCGGCTCGGTTACGTTTCGGCCACCGTTCGAAACGAATCGGCCTGCAAGGCCTGGAGACGAATGGCGATCTGCGTCGCGTGGTTGGTCAGAATTTTGAGGTAGCGCCGATTCCTCCGGAAGGAGTGCTGCTCACTAAGAAACTTGCCGACGTACTTGGAACGAAACCCGGAGACATGATCCAAGTGGAGGTCTTGGAAGGGGAGAGGCCAAAAAGGGAGCTGCTTGTTGCTGGCACTGTGGATGAAATGATCGGACTTTCCGCTTACATGAGCGCCGCCTCACTCAACCGTATGATGACAGAAGGACGTTCGATTTCTGGAGCCTACCTGAGTGTGGATCCCAAAGCGCTGGCTTTCCTCTACACTAACCTAAAAAGAACACCTGCGGTGGCTGGAGTGGCCGTGCGAGAGGCAATGCTGCAAAGCTTCTATCGCACGATTGCGGAAAGTCTCCGAATATCCAGCACTGCGCTGAATTTGTTTGCGTGCTTAATTGCGGTCGGTATGGTCTACAACGGGGCGCGAGTTGCACTTTCCGAGCGCGGCCACGAACTGGCCTCTCTCCGTGTACTTGGTTTTACTCAGCGCGAGATCGGTTTCATGTTGCTCGGAGAACAAGCCCTCCTGACTTTGTTTGCCATACCGGTCGGATTTTTGATCGGCTACGGAATTTGCGCGGCTCTTACGGCAGTAATGCAAACGGAACTGTACCGAATGCCGCTGGTCGCAAATGCAAAAACCTATGCTCTTGCCGTTTTGATCGTCCTCGCAGCCGCAGCCGCTACCGCCGCTATCATCTACCGACGGTTGCGGTATCTCGATTTGGTCGAAGTCCTGAAGACGAGGGAATGAAATGGCGCAGAAGGCGAGACATCGTAGGTGGCTGGCTGCCGTATTCATTGTGGGCGCCGCCGCGCTTGCGTTCTTTCTTCTGCGGCCGTCACCCATCAGCGTGGAAGCAGCAAAAGTAACGCGAGGTTCCCTGCGCGTGACCGTGGATGAAGATGGCGAGACGCGGGCGCACGACAGGTTTGTCCTTGCTGCTCCTGTTGCGGGGCGGTTGTTGCGTGTCGAACTGGAGGAAGGAGACAACGTCTCGGCAAATGCCGAGGTTGCTAAACTCGAACCTCTTCCGTTAAATCAGCAGCAGCGCGAAGAGGTATTGGCCCGCATAGAAACGGCGCAGGCCACCAAGCGGCAGGCGGACGCCCGATTGGCGCACGCTCGGGAGGACTTTGAGCAGTCCCGTCGCGACCTCACGCGAGCAGAAACGCTCGCAAAGCAGGGCGTGCTGTCCACACAAATGCTGGAACAAGCGCGCAACGCTGAGATCACAAGCCGCGAGGAACTGGAAGCAGCAAAGTTCAGTGCGATGGCTGCAGCTTCGGAGGTAAAAGTTGCCCAGGCGGGATTGGTCGGCATGGATGCCGGAAATACACCACACAAAATCATCTCTCTCCGGTCTCCCGTAGCGGGAAGTGTTCTGCGCGTCGTCGAGAAAAGTGAGCGTGTAGTGCCCGCGGGCGCGCCCGTGCTGGTTCTTGGAGACCCATCGAAGATTGAAGTGGTCACGGACGTTTTGACAACCGATGCCGTCAACGTGAAACCTGGAGCTCCTGTCTACCTGGAAGGATGGGGCGGAGAGCGTCCGCTTCTAGCCAAAGTAAGACTAATTGAGCCCGCGGGATTCACAAAGATTTCGGCACTGGGTGTCGAAGAAAAACGGGTCAATGTCATAGCGGATTTTGTCGATTCACCGGACGGACTTGCAGACGGCTACCGGGTAGAAGCGCGAGTCGTAACCTGGGAAGGACAGAACGTTCTTAAGATCCCGGGAAGCGCTGCCTTTCGTGAAGGCGATGCGTGGCGCGTTTTTGCAATCGACGAAGGCCGCGCTCATAAGAAAATCGTGGAAATCAGGCACAGGAATCAAACCGAAGTGGAAGTTCTGCAAGGATTGACAGAGGGTGAGGTCGTAATTCTTCATCCCTCCAATCAACTCAAGGATGGGGTGCGCGTCCGCACTCAATAGTATGACGAAGAATCGAGCCACAATTGTTTTTCTGCTGGGCCTTACGGCTGTAGCACTCTATCTTTGTTACGTTCTCATTTCTCCCTTCCTGAAACCACTCGTCTTCTCCGCCATCTTGGCAGTCCTGTTTTTTCCCCTACACTCACGAGTCCGTCGCCGTATTCGGAATCGCACTGCTTCGGCGCTCTTGTCCACAGTTGTGGTTATTCTCTTGATTGCGGTGTCCGCGATGTTTCTTGGACACGCCATTGGAACAGGGTTGCGCGAGATCTATCAATCGCTCGCCGTTTCCGGGGACGGAAGAGAACGCTTGAGTGTTTACTTCGTCTATCTGTTTGAGAGAGCGGTTGAACTCTTAGGCCGTTATCTGCCAATTTCTGTCCCAGACCTGCGAAATGCCATCGTCAACCAAGCTGAGAAGTGGGTCACCTTTCTTCTCAACATGACCGCTGGCGCCATCGGAAGCATCACCGCTCTTATCGCGAATGCGTTCATTGCTTTCTTTATCTTGTTCTTCTTCTTTCGCGACGGCAGAGGAATGTTGCGCCGCGCTTCCGTGATACTGCCAATCAGAAAAGACCAAGCGCGAAGACTCTTTGCCCGCGTTCAGGACACGCTGAACGCGATTGTATACGGGACGCTTGCCATGGCAGCTCTGCAAGGCGCTCTCACAGGTCTTGCTTTCTGGGTTCTCGGAATCACATCGCCAGTTCTCTGGGCAATTGTTACAGCACTGTGCGCCTTGTTGCCGGTGATTGGAACTGCCTTTGTTCTTTTGCCAGCGATCTCCATGCTCGTCTTCAGCGGCCACTGGATAAAAGCCCTCATCCTACTTGTGTGGGGCCTCGCCGTGGTGCACCCCGTGGATAATGTCCTAAGGCCATACCTCATTGGAGGCCGCGTTAAGCTCTCTACGCTATATGTGTTTTTCGCTGTGCTCGGCGGACTAAGAGCATTCGGTCCACTAGGACTCTTCATAGGGCCACTAATCCTGGCCATCACTGTGGCTCTATTCACTTTTCTGAGGGAAGAGAAGCGCACCGGAAGTTGGGATTTGCAACTCCATTCTCGGCTGGAACACGAAACCCGCCAGTCCGTGGCCTCAGAGATCGAACAGTATGGAAATCACATCGCTCATTGACCACGTTAAGACAACCACTGGAACAGCAATTACGAAAGGCTATAGCATTCTCAAGGACATCTTGGGAGAGAGGTTAGTGTACTTTTCCGCCAGGTCGAGGGTTCAACTTTGATCTGCTCGTTTATGGTGCGGCATCCTCCGGGCACTGGCAAATCATCCCGCCTCAACCCATCAGCCCGCATGGAGCGGCTCATTGGTGTCTGTGAATCAACTCGGTCGCTGAGTTCAACTCTTGTACACCTAGCGCTCCTCCCCAGACCTATTCATTCAAACTTAGCAGGAGCTAGGCAAATGTTAGGCCGCTCACGACTCTGGCGGTGACCCCGTTGGGCACGAATACGATCTTGCCGATGACGCCCCCCGCTTCCCAGTAACTCGTGTGGTTGCGCGATCAGGGGCTTGATCTTCTTCTGCTGCAGCAAGTCGAACAGTGTGAGCAGGTCGGGGCGGAACCACGCGGGTTTCACCGCATCAACCACTGGATACTGTAAGGCACCATGCGCTTGTGGCCCCGCAGAAACCAGTTCAGGACGATGTACCGCGCGAGGATCGCGGATTCACGAAACGGGTGCCGCCCGCTCGGCGCTCCCGACGCCGTCCTTCCTCCGCGCAGCTTGGCCTGGAATCCGTAGATCAACAGGGATGATCAGAAAGGTAGTTCCAGTAGGCTGGCTCGTGTGAACCACCCAAGTACCACAAATGATACAAAGCGTACTGGAACCTAGCTGCTAAACTAGCCTCCTTACAGCATCTACGCAATCGCCGCGAGCACGAACTGCCTCACATCAAGACCCGGCTCCTGGCGCTCGACTTCATCCTCGCTCATCCGCAAGAACAATATTTCGAGACGGCCGAAGAGAAGAGGCGGTACTTCATCGACCGTTTCGAAATAGAAGAAAGCCTATTCTCCCCGACTGGGGCGAAGGGCCCTGGCATCTCTTTTTCTGACCACTTCCCCTTGTGCGTCGCGTATCCACCTCCCGAATACATGCCTGTGGTCACCTTCACATACATTGATCCGCAGCACCGGAAGCTCGACGCCTACATCGCTTATCTGCGCACGTATCGCTCTTTGTTCAGGCTACTCCCTAGCTTTCAATTCATCTATTTTTCCACTTCTTCGAGTTTTCATAACGAGGCCGCCGAGCTATTTTCATTTCTCATTGAAGGCAAAGGTCTCTCAGATTTAGCCCGGTATTTTGACCTCCAGACCAAATGGGACCGCAAACGATATGGGCTTCTGGCGGAATGCGAAGTTCTCTTCATGAGCGAATCCAGGAAGAGATTTACGGGGCCGAGCATCACTACGCTTTACTACTTGTGGAAGCGAAATCGCCTGCCGAAGGACCTTCGACCCGAGGCAACTCCGGGTTCAACACCGGGTCAGAAGATATTGTTCCGAGCGGTCGCGGTGCCTGGTCAGAAATCCGTTTTCGGCGACAGCACGAAGAACTGGGGTGACGGCTGGGATGTCAGGGGTTCGGCACCTATGCAGTCACTTCCCGAGTCACCTTCAAGAACAACGCAAGCTCTTCAAGGACCGGCACATACGTAAAGGAAGGAGGTGACATCTGCACGCGGGCAAAACCCTAGGATGGGCGGGAGCGACCCCGGAAGTGACGGCTTTCAGCCGCCCAAAGTTCTTCGGGGTCGCTCCCGCCCGTCTCGCAGGAAGCGTGACCGTGTTTTGCCCGCGTGCATACAGAGATGTAAGCAAGTCTGAATGGAGGAAGAAACAATTCCAAATACAGGAGGGAGAAACTCTGATGGCACTTCTGAAAGCACCACCCAAGCAACCCAAAACTACAGTCGTGCAGCTTCGTCTCGACGAAGAAGCACGATCAACGCTTACAAAATACGCTGAGTATCTCGAATGTTCGCCTTCGCACGTCGTGACCGAGGCATTGAAACTTGTCCATCGCAAGGACAAAGCCTTCCAAACCTGGCTCTCAGGCCAACACACCAGAACTTCCGAACCAACCTCGAAAGCCGTCTCGAAAGGAACATCCGCGAAAGGAGAATCTTTCCAACTGGAACTGAAATAGCGTCATGCACCGCCGCCTCCAATTCGGTATGCGTGAGAACCCAGCGTCTGACCGACGACATGGCTCACGCCTCGGAATAGACACTAAATCGGATTCGAATTACCTCGCAGAGGGGAGCCCAGAAGTACTCGCCACTACGGCGCTTGCCGAACCAGTATTCGCCGATGCTGATGCTTCCTTGCATGCTGCCCCAAACGGGGCAGCCACAGGAAGAGAAAGTGCGCGACTTCTCACAGTACACGAGGTGGCAGGGCTCTTACGCGTGCCGGCGTCATGGGTGTACGGGCGCACTCGCAGGCGTTCGCTGCAGCGTTTACCTGGCTACCGACTGGGCAAGTACTGGCGCTTCCGCGAAGACGAAATTCACGCTTGGGTGAGGAGTCAAGGCGGCGGGCGCAATGCTTGACACTCACATGGCGACAACCTTAGAAGTCTACACGCATGCGAGCGAAAGTGCATAAAGGGAGGCCGTTAACTTGCTCGAGAATCAATTGTTCCCAAGTGTTCCCAAGTTCGAAGAAAGTCGAAATACGGCACAGGAAGAACCTCAACTGCTTCAGTGTGAGCGGCCTGAGACATAGGTAACACATTGTACCGGACACATAGGTAACACTTCCTTCCCTGAAAGGGAGGGAAAGATGCCTTGGAGGGAGTGTTCGGTCATGGACGAAAGAATGCAGTTTGTAGGTCGTCGGCTGGCC
>DATDNK010000041.1:0-23025 GCA_036518275.1 Candidatus Acidiferrum sp. | reverse complement strand
AGGAGTGTTCTCATTTTTACCTCATTCGTAGCGCAGGGCCACCAGCGGATCCACGCGCATGGCGCGGCGAGCGGGAATGTACGACGCGAGTAGCGCGACGCCAGAGAGCAGAACGGCAACGCTGGCGAAAGTCAGCGGGTCCGTCGCGCTAATGCCAAAAAGAAGACTGGACATCAGGCGCGTGATGACCAGCGATGCGCCAATACCGATCACTACGCCGGTAATTGCCATGCGCGCGCCTTCGCCCAGGACAAGACGCAAAATATTAACGCGCTGAGCGCCTAGAGACATGCGAATGCCGATCTCTTGCGTGCGCAGCGTCACGGAATGCGTTACTAGCCCATAAGTTCCTACAGCCGCTAGCGCTAACGCCGCCGCTGCAAACAGCCCTGCAAGCAGCAAAAGGAAACGCTTCTCCGACAGCCATCCGCCCATTTCATCGGCAAAGGTCGAAAATTTCACGGGAGCATCGGGAGCGAGATCGTGGAAGATGCGGCGCGCCGCAGCGACAACGGGACCGGCGCCGGCATCGGTGTGCAACAGAATCGTCGGTGAAGAGTTGCCGCTCAGACCTCGCTGCGCATAGTCCACGTAGATAAGCGAGCTCACGGGGCGGTCAAGCCCCTCCGCGCGGACGTCGCCCACGATTCCGACAATCGTGAGCGGTTTCAGATTTCCGTCCATGTTGCCAAATTCGATGACGTGGCCGATGGGATCCTGATTCGGCCATTGCTGCCGTGCCAAGGATTCGCTAATAACGGCGACATGGAGCGAATCGGGACCGTCCCGCTCATCGAACAAGCGTCCCCGCAGCAGGGGAATTCCCGCCGTCCGAAAGTAGTCGGCGCTTGTAGGGCAATAGAGCGCGTCGCCCACGTTCTTGGGGTTCTGCTGCGTGAAGCGTCCCCATTCATCGAAGCTTGCAGGCGGTTGTTGTCCATCGAGAATCAGAAATTGGCCATTACCGAACCCGCTGGCGATAGGAAGGCCACCAGTGAAACCCGCGGACTGGACGCCAGGTATGGCACGAAGACGCGACAAAACGCTGTCAATCAGTTGTACCTGTTGAAGGGATGCCTTATAGGTCTGTGGCCTTGTCGGTTCGAATGTGGCGAGGATCAAGTGCTCCCCGTTCACCCCAGGATTGACGGAAATCAGGCGCAGAAAACTACGGCCCAACAGTCCCGCACCAAAGAGCAACACGAGCGTCACGGCAATTTCGCCGATCACCAACGCACTGCGCGCCTTTTGGCTTCCGGCGCTATAACTTCGCGAGCCTGCTCCCAGCGCTTCGTTCAAATCGAGCCCGCCGGCGCGCCAGGCAGCAAAAAGGCCAAGGCCGAGCGCAACTACTAAAGTCGCGATAAGGGTAAATAAAAGGACCGTTCCGTTGATGGCAATCCCTTGCTGGCGCGGCAAATTGGCGGGCAGGATGGTGGGCAGCAGGCGCGCTGTCCAGAACGCAGTCAAGGTTCCCAGGGCGCCGCCGGCAAGCGCAAGTGCCAGAGATTCCGCCAGTAATTGCTGCACAAGTCTTCCGCGCCCTGCGCCTAGAGCGGAACGCACGGCTAATTCCTTCCGCCGCGCCGCTGAACGCGCCAGCAACAATCCTGCGACATTTGCGCAAGCAACTAGAAATAAGAGAATAACGCCCGAGAAGAGCGTGAGCAGTGCGGCCCGGACGTTGCCCACCATGGCATCGGCGAGCGGGACGACGGCGGCGTCAGCTAGCATATAGCCGCTATCGATGTCACCCTGGTTGGCGTACTGGCTCTTGATCCGGCGCGCGATGGTGCTCAGGTCCGCCCGAGCTTGTTCGAGCGAGACACCGTCGCGAAGACGCGCAATTCCTTCGCCGTTGTGCGCCGTGCGGCTCGGGCCCCATCCGTAAAGCTGCTCGCGTGAGACCCAAGCGGACACGCCCTGAGGAAAATCAAATCCTTGCGGCATCACGCCGACTACCGAATACACTTGGCCTTCCACGGTGAGGTGCACGTTGGAGAAATCCGCTCTGCTTCCAAGATACTGCTGCCAGTACCCGTAGCTCACAATCATGGCAGGGGTGCCGTGAAGGCGCAGTTCGTCGGCCGCGAAATCACGGCCTTGGATAGGCTCGACACCCATCACCTTGAAAAAATCCTGCGAGACGGCGGCAACGTTCATGCGCACTGGTTCGCTGCCGCCAGACACGGACTCTGGCCCGTCAGAAAATTGGGCGAGACCCACAAGACTGTGGTTTTGGTCGCGAAAATCAAGAAAATTGGGATCGGCCAAATGCATGCGATGGCCCTTGGCGGAGAGTTCCCACACGGTCACGACTTGTTGCGGGTTCGGATAAGGGAGCGGGCGCAGCAGGACGGCATCCACGACAGAAAAGATTGCCGTGGACGCGCCAATGCCAAGGGCGAGCGTAAGAACAGCAACCGCGGTGAAGCCGGGCGATTTGCGCATACCGCGCAGCGCATAGCGGATATCCTGGAGCAAAGTAGTCATGTGGCGGCCTCCGGCCGGGAATCTTTGGAGTAAGAAGGAGCTCTTTAGCCGGGCTGCACAGCGCTCGCACTCATGTCGGACGTCGCCGTTTCACCGACCACCCACCCATCTTTTAGCTGGATGATTCGGTGACCATACGAAGCATTTCTCTCCGAATGTGTGACCTGAATAATTGTCGTCCCTGCATCATTCAATCGCTTGAACAGCTGCATGATTTCATCGCCCTGTGCGGAATGAAGATTTCCAGTGGGTTCATCAGCCAGAATCAATTTCGGGTTCATGATGACCGCGCGGGCGACGCCCACAAGCTGTTGCTGTCCGCCGGAGAGCTGATTGGGAAATAAATCCTTCTTACCGACGATATTAAAACGATCAAGAGCATCGCAGACTCGGCTAACGCGTTCTTTGTGTGGCACATTTTTGTAGGACAGAGGAACTTCGAGATTTTCGAAAACCGTCAAATTGTCGATCAAGTGGTAACTCTGAAAGACAAATCCAATGTTCGCCTTATGCAATTCATTGCGTTTTTTGACATTGAGCTTGTGAACGGGTTCGCCGTTGAAATAAAATTCCCCAACCCACGCGCCATCGAGCATGCCGATAATGCTGAGCAGAGTGGATTTTCCCGCGCCCGAAGGTCCCATGATGGTGACAAACTCGCCGGGCTGAATATCCAGATTGATGCGCCGAAGCAGGAAAAACCGGTTGGGGCCCGCTTCAACGGATTTTTCGAGATTGCGTAATCGGATTAATGGCTCCAAGAGTTCTCCTTAGAACGGCTTCTCATTCGTAGCGCAACGCAACGAGCGGGTCCATACGTGCAGCGCGCCGTGAAGGCAGATAGGACGCCAAGACTGTAACTCCCGCAAGCGGCGACGAAACACCTACGGTTCACCGACCTCCACACCGAACAGCAATGAAGACTGCGCGCCCAGAAGGAACTTCCCCTGCGTCAGGCTCCGACTTGCGCTTCCTGAGTCTCCTCGACAATGCGGCCGTCAAAAAGGTGAATGGTACGCTCCGCAAAGTTGGCGTAGCGCTGGTCGTGAGTTACCATGCAGATGGTCGCGCCATTGCGGTGCAAATCGCGCAAGAGCTCCATCACCGCCTCGCCGTTTTTCGAGTCCAGGTTTCCCGTCGGCTCATCCGCCATCAGGATCAACGGGTCGCCAACCAGCGCACGAGCGACGGCCACGCGCTGTTGCTGACCGCCGGAGAGCTGCGACGGGTAATGCCGCAAGCGGTGAGCCATGCCCACGCGCTCAAGCGCTTGCTGGACTTTCTGCTTGCGCTCAGCGGCGCTGGTGCCGCGATAGGTCAGCGGCAATTCAACGTTTTCATAAACCGTGAGGTCCCCAATCAGGTTGAACGCCTGAAAGATGAAACCGATTTCGCGGTTGCGGATGCGCGTGCGCTCACTGATGGTGAGCTTCGCCACCGGCTGGCCATTCAGCGAGTAATTGCCGTCGGTGGGAGAATCGAGCAGCCCCAGAATCGAGAGCAGCGTTGACTTGCCGCAGCCCGAAGGTCCGGCAATGGAGACGTACTGCCCTCGCTTGATCTCCAGATGAATTTCCTCCAGGGCATGCGTCTCCACTTCATCGGTGTAGAAAACTTTCTTCACACCTTCCATCTTGATCAGGTTTCCATTTGCTTCTACCATAGCTTCTCCTTATCGCATTTAATTCCGGAAATCCGTTTATCCACCAAACTCTCGCAGGCAAACTAAATCCGACCTCTATTCGTAGCGCAGAGCCACGATCGGATCGATCCGCGTGGCCCGCCGCGACGGCACATAGCAGGCGACCGCTGCGATCATCGCGATGACGCTCAGCGATATGAGGTACACCGTGATATCGCCAGCGTGCACGCCAAAGAATAGCGACTCGCTTACGCGCGCCAGGCCATAGGCCGACGGCAATCCTACAGCCGCCCCGGCAAGGACCATCCAGCCCACCTCCTTGAACACCAATGCGCGAACATGCGCGCTGGCCGCCCCGAGCGCCAGGCGGATGCCAATCTCCCGGGTCCGCTGGACCACCAAATAGGCAAGCACGCCGTAAATCCCCAACGCTGCAAGTATGGCCGCGAGCGCGCCAAAACTCGATGAGAGCCCGGCAATCACCCGTTCGGCAAACAAATCTTCATCCACGACGCGGCTCACCGTCTTTAGCTCATAAACCGGCAAATTCGCGTCCTGTTGCCGCACGATCTGTCGCAGATCGTTTGCGATGAGCAGCGGGTCCTGGTTGGTGCGCAAGTAAAAAGTCATGCCGAAAAGCTTTCCGAACTGCGCGTAGGGCCGATAGAAATACGGCCTGGCATTGTCTCGCACATGCGATTCCTTAGCATCTTTCACGACGCCGACAATCTCAATGTCCGGCTTCGCATCATTGCCTGAACCCATCGCAAGATGCACGCCAATCGGGTTCCTGTTCGGGAAGAATGCTTTCATCATCGCTTCGTTGATAATGGCAACTTTCGGGCTTGTAGCTGTATCGGCGTCATTGAATTCCCGCCCCGAAAGCAAGGGGACTTTCATCGTCGAAAAATAATTCGGGCTGACAGCGTCGTAGTTGACGTGACGCTCGTCGGTGTCCAAGTTTTGGCGGCCCTCGACGGTGATGTTCGTTCCCATGTCCGTACCAGTCAGCACAGCGATTTGCGATGACCCCACTCCCAAAACTCCGGGAAGCCCTGCCAGCCGCTGCCTCAATTGGTCGACCAACGCGATAGTTCTCGGGTCGTCGTATCCGCTCAACTGCGGCGAAACGGAAAAGGTAATCAGGTTCTCCGTGCTCAACCCCAGATTCTGTTTGCGCAGGTTCCACAGCGTTTGGGCAAACAAGGTGGCCCCTGCGAGAAGAAGCACGGTAAACGCCACCTGACCCGCTACGAGCAGCTTGCGGAAACGCACGTGCCCCGGCCCCACAGAACCGGTGGAACCCTGGTCTTTCAGCACCTGAGATACCCCTCCCCGCGCGACTCGCCACGCGGGAAGCAAGCCGAACACAAATGCCGACGCGGCAGTTGCCGCAGCCGCGAATCCCAAGACACTTGCGTCCACCTTGGAAGTTATGCCTTGCACTCCTCCTTCAGAAACGACGGCTTGGGTCAAAATGTTCATCAGCCAGGAGCCTAGGAGCAGGCCCAGGCCGCCTCCGGCCACCGCGCAAAGGAAGCTTTCCACCATTAGTTGACGAATCATACGGCCTTTGGTCGCGCCCAGGGCCGAACGAATGGCGAATTCCCGTTGCCGGGCCGCCCCCTTGGCGAGGAGCAGGTTGGCGACGTTGGTGCAGGCAATGAGCAGCACCAAGCCTACCATGGCAAACAACGCCTCGAGCGCCGGGCCGGAATCGCGCTGGGCAGTCGTTCGGCCCTGCGCGCCAGGATAGAGCACAACCTTCTTATTCAAGAACTCCTGTTGGTCCTTTCCTCCTGCGCGGAAATGCAGCGTAGCCGCTTGCTGTTCGAGGAGAGGGTGATAATCCACATTGACGGCAGCTTCCGCCTGTTCCTTGGACACCCCCGGCTTCAACCGCGCCAGCACCGCAAGGAAGGAGTCATTCCAGTCGTCCAACCCGTTGCGGATTGGCGTCATCTGGCCCTTCATCGTCATTGGTACAAAAACATCCGGCGTTTGCCCTACCTGGATTCCTGTGAATCCCGCCTGCGCCACGCCAATGATGGTCATCACCGTGTCATTCACGAGGATAGTCTGATTCAACACGCCGGAATCGCCGCCAAAATGCTGCGTCCAGTAGCCGTGGCTGAGCACAAGAACCGGATGCGCTCCCTGAACATCGTCGTCTGACGGCGTCAACAGCCTTCCGAGGGCGGGCCGCACGCCCAACGCCTGAAAATAGTTTCCGGTAACGAGCTCACCCGAGCCCCGCTCCGTCTGGCCGCGGGTGGCGATGCTCGCGGCGAATTGATAGCGCGCGATCATGCCCTCGAAGACGACGGTGTTCTTCGCCAAGCCTTTGTACAAAGGATAAGAAAAGACTTCGGAGTCGTCGCCATCGCTCCAGACATGGCCACGCTTCGGGCCTGGCGATTTCAGGATGACGAGCTGTTCCGGATTGCGGACCGGGAGCCGCCGCAGTAGCACCTGGTTCAAGAGCGAGAAAATGGCTGTATTCGCTCCAATTCCCAGAGCGAGAGTCATGACCGCAATTGCGGCGAAGCCCGGGTTCTTCGCCAGCATCCGCAACCCGTATTTCACGTCCTGCCACAGCGCGCGCATTGCTTCCTTTCAACCCCTAGTCTAGGAAATCCAACGTCCGGGTTTCACTCATATCTCAGCGCAACCAATGGGTCTACCCGCATGCCACGCCGCGCGGGAATGTAACACGCCCCAATGGCAACCGCGGCAAACAATATCGGCACGCAGATAAAAGTCAGCGGATCGTTGGGCGCGACCTGGTACAACATTGTTGCGAGCGATCGAGTTGCTCCCAACGCTGCAAAAACTCCTACCGCGATACCGATCAACGCCAACCTTAGTCCCTGGCCAATCACCATGCGCATGACTTGCGGTGGAGTCGCACCGAGAGCGACGCGAATCCCGATTTCATGCATCCGCTGAGAAACCATGTGCGCCATCACGCCGTAGATTCCGATGGCCCCCAGGAACATTGCCAGGGCGCCGAAAAAAATCATGAGCTTGGTCATCACGCGGTTGCCCGCGTTTGATACGGCCATGAGTGTCTCGAGCGGCTCGATCGAAGAAACCGGCTGGTCGCGATCCACGGCCCAAATTGCATCGCGAATGGCCGTGGCCATCGCCGTGGAGTCGCCCATGATGCGCACCACGAACCCAAAGGTTGAGGAAGGAAACTGGGACAGCGGCACGTACATTTGCCTCTCGGGGGTCTGCCGCAAGTTATACATTTTGATGTCTCTGACTACCCCCACGACCGTGCAGACCGCCTGTTGCTCGCCAAAGCGAAGTTTTTGCCCGATGGGATCTTCACCCGGCCAAAGTTGCCGCGCGAGCGTTTGATTGATAATCGCGGACGGCGATCTGCCCCGCGTGTCCGTGGAATCAAACAAACGGCCCTTAACCAAAGCCATTTGCATCGCGGAGAAATACCCGGGGGATGAAGCCACATAGCGAGCGCCAATTCTTTCTCCCGGTCGCGGAGCAGGTTTCCCGGCATCCTCGACTACAACCGTCTGGCCAAAGCCCCCGAAGGGGACGCTGCTCGCTACGCCGACGGAAGTCCCCTGCGGCAGCGCCTGGAGGTGCGCGAGTGCGTCCTCGCTAAAACTCCAGAATTGTGACTCCTGGGTGTATTTCATTTTCGGCAGCGCGAGTTGCGCCACCATCAAGTTCGCCGGATTGTAACCAGGGCTGGAGCGCACGGAAATAATGAAGCTCTTTACCAAAAGCGTTGTGGAAATGAGCACTACAACGGCCAGCGCAATTTCCGCCCCCACGAAAATGCGCCGCAGGCGAACGCTGCGTTTGCTGCCTGACGCCTGGCCGGAGGCCTCTTTGAGCGTGCGATTCACATCGAACCTCGAATTATCGAACGCCGGCGCCATGCCAAAGACAAGCCCGCACAGAAGGGCAATCCCCAGGGTGAACCCGAGTGTGGTAAAACTCAGATCCACGTGCCCGTAATTCACCAAGTATCCCCGAATGTGATAGGGGATCTGGGAATCGATCCAGCCCATCCCCCAAAAACCAAACAGCATGCCTGCGATGCCACCGAAAAGAAACAGCACCAGCGATTCCGTTAAAACCTGCCGCGCCAGGCGGCGTCTAGTCGCCCCAAGGGCCCCGCGAACGGCAAACTCTTTCGTGCGGCCAGTAGCGCGAGCCAGCATGAGATTCGCGACATTCGCGCATGCGATCATGAGAATCAGTCCCACGATCGCGAAGCAGATCATCACCTGCGGCGTGCCTTCTTCACGGCCAATCTCTTCGGTCATGGAGCCGACCAGCATGGTGGCGTTCGTGTTTGTTTCTGGAAACTGCCTTTCCAGACGCCCGAAAATCGCCGCACTTTCCGCTTCCGCTTTCTCCGCCGTGGCGCCGGGCTTCAACCGGCCGAATGCAGCGAACCAGGAACTGTTGCGGTCGGCACGCTGCTGGTCGGTCAGCGCGAGCGGCGTCCACAGATTCGCAATACCCATCAGCGGAAACTGAAACGCGGCTGGCATTACTCCGATTACCGTATATGCTTCGCCTCCTATGGCGATATTTCGTCCGATGATTTTCGAGTCGCTGGCGAAGCGGCTCTGCCATAGCCCCTGGCTGAGAATGGCCACATGGTGGGCGCCAGGCTGGTCTTCATCCGGCCTGAATGCTCTTCCCAGAATTGGCTTAGCGCCCAGCGCGTCAAAATAATTCCAGCTCACCCGGCCGCCCTCGACCAATTCGGGAGCGCGGTCGCCTGTGAGATTGAAATTCCAACCGGCCCACGCTACTGTCTGCTCAAACGAAGTGTTCAGCTGCTGGAAATCAAGAAAATCTGCAGTCGAGGTTACGCTGTTCCTCGTCCAGCCTCTTTTCTTGTCATGGGCCTGCAATACCATCAGCCGGTCCGATTGCGGATAGGGCAAGGGCTTGATCATCCAGGCGTCGATGTAGCTAAAGATGGCGGTGTTAGCGCCAATTCCGAGGGCGAGCGTCAGGACGGCCACTACAGTGAACGCGGGACTCTTCACCAGCATCCGCACGCCGTAGCGCAGGTCGTGCCAAAGCGTCTGCATCAGCGTCCCCCTGCCGCGATCCGTTGCCTTGCTTCTAGCCGTTGCTCCGAGACGTTCGATTCACACCCGTTACTTGAGCTTGATACGATCGAAGTTGTCCCACTGCGACATGTCGGAAAGGATCACCTTATCTCCGACTTTCAATCCGTCCTTTATCTCAATCGTGTTCACCGAACTCCGCCCGAGCTTTACATTGACGCGCACGGCTTCCGATCCGTCATCAATCAGCTTGAAGATTCCAATGGTGCTATCCGATTGACCATTCACCGGCCGGCCCACGAACAGCACATCCCTTAGGTTTTCGAGCTCCACGGTCCCGTCGACGCTCAGGTCTGGCCGTGCGCCTTGCGGCAGGGGATCAGTTATACGCACGTCGACAGTCACGGTTCCGTTCTGGACCGATGGATCGATTCGCATGACGCTGCCATTCACTATGCCGTTGCGTGTGTCTATCGTTGCCTTTTGTCCGATAGCTACATCCTTCGCTTGTGTTTCCGGTATTTTGATTTCCGCCTTGAGCCTCTTGGGGTCAGCAACGCGCGCCAAGTACGTTCCGGGGGTCACCTGCTGCCCTTCCTCCACGGGAACAAGCTGCAACACTCCTTCGATACCAGCGCGGACCTGCAACGCCTCGTACTGGCTGCGCTTCAGGTTATAAAGCGCGCGCTGTTGTTCGACTTTGGCTTCCTGAGCCGAGAGCTGCGCCGCTGCTGAGTCCGTGGCGACGCGCGTCCGTTCTGCCTCCAGTTGAAGGCGGATCGCAAGCTGTTCCTCCTTCACCTTGGAGAGCTTGGCAGTCACGTCTGAACCAATGCCTTCTTTGGCCAGCTTATCGTCCACTTCGTGCTGGATTTTTGCCTGCTCATAATCACTGCGGACGCTGGCCTCCACTGATTTTTGGTTCATCAATTGGCTGTTGACTTGAACCTTCAGGTTGGCAAAATCCGCCTCCGCGCCTTTGAGCTGGTATTGAGCGTCCAGCATGTCCCGCTGCAATTGGGGATCACTCAGGTCCAGGATGACGGAATTCGGATGCACGATGGCCCCCGGCCGCAGCACAATATGTTCTACCCTCACGTTGGTTTGCGCCGGGATCCAGCGAATATCCTCGGGAACCAGGGTTCCTAGGCCGCGCACTTCGCGCAGCATGGGCCCTCGCTTGACTTCATCAGTCCAGATGGTCGCCCGGTCCACGGTAGGCGCCGCAGGACGCAGCCGGGAGAGGCCGTAGCTCACGCCTCCGATGAGGAGGAATGCTACTGCGGCGTAGACAATCCGGCGGATCTTTTTTGCTCGGGCATTGGAAGGTCTTTGGATATCCATAATTAATGTCCATTCTTTGGAACGCAACTCAGATGCCCAAGGTTCCCTCCCCTAAGTCCAACTGATTCAGGTAATTAGCAGGTATCCGTAGTATGGGGCAAGGGCCGATTACCCGAAAATGGGATTGCCCGTCCCACGTCCGAACAACATAACTCTCACCTGGACCCGGCATGAAAGCTCCAAATCTCATACCAAGAGGAGCGGGGAACCTGGGTCGAAATCTTGACCGTTCCATTGTAACTCCAATGCTTTCTGATTTCTTCAACTGAGACCACCGGGCCCCGCAGATCACGTATGGAACCAGGATCACTACTCGCTTGCGGGCGTTTTCTTTGGTATGTAGAATGCTTACCTACTGCTACGGAGGGAGTCTACATACTAAGGAATGGCAAAAAGAAACGATCGCTACCAAAATCGCACGGAGTTGCTGCAGGGTACCCTGGACATGCTCATCCTGCAGACATTGCAATGGGCGCCTCGTCATGGATATGCGCTGAGCAAGGCTATCCGCACAAATTCGGGTGAGATCCTCAAAGTGGACACTGGCTCGCTCTATCCTGCACTGCACCGTCTCGAGCGCAAAGGCTGGATCGCCGCGGAATGGAAGGATTCGGACATTGGCCCGCGGCTGCGGGTCTATCGCCTGACGCAGGCAGGAAAGCGGCAATTGGCTTCTGAGCGCTCGCACTGGGAACGGCTTACCGCCGCCATCGCTGGAATCTTGAATCCTGCAAAAAAGGAAAACCTGCCATGAAATGGGCATTCTGGCACAGAAAGCGGCGCAACGAGGAACTCCAGGAAGAGATTCGGGCCCATTTGTTTCTTGCGGAGCGCGAGGCTGTGGAATCGGGCCAGACACCAAAGCAAGCAAGGCATGCTGCTCGCCGTGAATTTGGAAATGTCGCCGTCGCTGAAGAAGTTACGCGTGACATGTGGGGCTGGCGCTGGGCAGCCGATTTTCTTCAAGACCTGCGTTATGCGATTCGCAGCTTTCGCCAGCGTCCCGGGTTTGTCGCGGTTGCCCTGCTGACGCTGGCGCTTGGTACCGGCGCAACCACGGTAATGTTCAGCCTGGTCAGCGGCGTGTTGCTCAGACCGCTTCCATATCCCGAGCCGAACCGGCTGGTCGCAGTGAATGGTCACACCGACGGGTGGAACACAGAAATTTACGGAGAGCAGAAGCTCGCCTATTTGGATTTTCTCGATTGTCAGCGTGACAGTCATTCCCTCGACTTGGCCGCGCTGGTCTATAACTCGGGAACGCTCAGCGCGCCCGGCGATCCTCAGTACGTGAATTACTACGAAATCTCGCCAGAACTATTTTCTGTCGTGGGGGTGCCATGGGCGCTTGGCCGCGCTTTCCTGCCCGAGGAAGACAAGATTGGTGCCACTCCCGTTGCTATCCTTGGCTACAGCTTCTGGAAGCAGCGCTTCGATGGAAGAGCTGATGTGTTGGGCAGCTCACTCGTTCTCGAACAAAAGCGGTACACGATCGTTGGCGTCGCGCCCGCCGGATTCAAGCTGTACGGATACGAGCCTGAAGTCTACACGCTTTTGGGACAAGACCCAGCAGGATACTTGCACAATCGCGCGGCCCAACCCGTCCACGTCGTGGGACGTTTGCGGCCCGGCGCGACACTCACGCAAGCTCAGGCCGAAATAGCACTCACTGGAAGCCATTTGGCGCAAGCTTTCGCGGACACCAACAAAGGGCGTTCTTTGCTGGTCAAGCGGCTCCAGCCGCCGGTCGGTGATGTGGGCTCCACGCTTTGGCTGCTGCTTGGCGCTGTCGGGCTGGTCTTGTTAATTGCGTGCGCCAACGTGGCTAGTCTGATGTTGGCGCGCGCAATTTCCCGCGAGCGCGAACTGGCCATGCGCGTGGCTCTTGGCGCGGGCCGCGGCCGCCTGGTTCGTCAGTGTCTCGCGGAGAGTGCGTTGCTCAGCCTCGCGGGGGGTATTCTCGGCGTGATCCTCGCCAACTGGGGTCTTCATCCCTTTTTAGCTTTCTGGCCGGGCGATTTACCTCGTGCCGAAGAAGTGCAACTGGATTGGCGCGTGTTGCTTTTTGCCGTCGCGGTGTCGCTCTTGACCAGCATTCTTTGTGGGCTAGCGCCAGCTTGGCGTGCGCCGGTACGCGAAGTGGAACAGATCCTGCGCGCCGGAGCGCGAACGGTAACCACTGGCACGCGCCGTTTGCATTCCGCCTTCGTCGTGTCCGAGATGGCCTTGGCAATTGTTCTTTTGGTTGCTGCCGGCATGCTCGGGCGCACGCTGTTGCATGCTTCTTCGCTCAATCCCGGACTGGACATCCGCAATCTCCTGGTCATGCGCGTGGGTCTGTCGCCGGCCACGCTCGCCGATCCCGCGAAGATTCCCTCAGCCTGGCAGGAACTGATCGACCGCGCGCGGCGCGTCCCGGGAGTGCAGTCGGTTACTGCTGTGGATATCGTTCCGATGCGCCAGGGCAACAACGAGTACGGCTATTGGACGAGTGCCGATGTTCCGCCAGAAAATAAGCGACCTATGGCGCTGGCCAGCAGCGCGACCCCGGATTATCTGAACGTAATGAAGATTCCCCTGCTCGAAGGGCGATTCTTTGATGACCATGACCGTTTGGGAAGCGAGCCGGTGATCGTGGTCGACGATGTTCTGGCAAGAAGCGCCTTCGGAGGACAGGATGCCCTCGGCAAAAATTTGTGGATTCCTGATATGCCCTGCCCTCAGCCAGACATCAACAAATTTGTCGAGTGTCCCACGCCATTCAAAATTGTCGGCGTCGTCGGTCACGTCCGCTACTGGGGCCTGGCGGGCGACGATCAAGCACAACTGCGCGCGCAGTTTTACTACCCTTTTGCACAAGTGGCTTCGCCATTTTTGACGCGCTGGTCACAGCTTATGTCTATCGCCGTGCGCACCACCGTCCCGCCGTTAACCCTCGTCGAACCGCTGCGGCGTGCCTTGCGCGGAGCCGCACGCGATCAAGTGCTCTATCAAGTGCGCACGATGGAGCAGCTTGCGCACAACTCTCTGGCGATGCAACGCTTCCTGCTGCTTTTGTTTGGAATCTTCGCCGCGTTGGCTTTGGTTCTCGCTTGCATCGGCATTTATGGCGTGTTGGCGTATTTGACGGGCCGGCGCGTACCCGAAATCGGCTTGCGAATGGCCATAGGCGCAAGCCCTGCCGAGGTCACTTGGCTGGTCCTACGCCAAAGTTTGGGAATGATCCTTCTGGGCATAAGTATTGGCACGGTTGCCGCTCTTGCAGCGGGACGCCTATTGGAACGCTTGGTAGAAGGAATGCAGCGTTCTACCGTATCGACTTTTTTCGTCACGATTCCATTGCTGGTTCTGGCCGGGATGCTTGCGAGCCTTGTACCAGCTCTCCGCGCCAGCCGCGTAGACCCTGTAAACGCTCTACGCCAAGAGTAAATGCGGGCGCCCTCATTTGTTCGCTGGCCGCGTCGAGCTAATGCTGTCTCTGGAAAATCGCTCAAAAATCCGGGGTGGCCACCCATATCCGCCTGAATATCCATGAACCTAGAACAGGTGTTTCCCTGTAACAAATTCGAGTAATAGCCGGATTGCTGGGTCGGCTGATGACAGCTACTGTTCCTAGCGATGGTCAAAGAAGCTAGCAGAACGTCACCTTGAAATCGGCAGGGCGGTAAATAAGGAAGCTTTCTGCTAGCTGCATTTGTACAAGGGGTCCGGAAGATGGGACTCAAGGGGCGGTAGCTTGCCTTTCTGTGCCCCAACTTGCTTAGGCCATTAGATAGTTGGAGATTTGTTCGATGGGCCAAAATCACAGTTATGCGTGGTACGCGGTGCGAGTCAGAAGTCAACATGAGGATATGGTTGCGAGGCATTTGCGCGTCAGGGGGCTGGAGTCGTTCTTGCCTTTGTATAAACAACAGCACCGGTGGTCGGACCGCTTCAAAGAACTCGAGCTTCCGCTCTTCCCCGGGTACGTCTTCTGTCAGTTCGATCCAAAGAATCGGCTGCCTGTCCTTACCGTGCCTGGAGTTGTACATGTGGTGGGTGCCGGCAAGAATCCAGTGCCAATCGATGAAGCTGAAATAACCGCCATTCAGGCCGCTGTCAAAGCTGGCCTCCCTAGGCAGCCATGGCCGTTTCTCGAGGTTGGGCAAAGTGTGAGGATCGACTATGGTCCCCTTTGCGGCATAGAGGGAATCCTGTTGGGCTTCAAAGGGCGCCGACGACTGGTGTTGTCGATAACGCTGCTGCAAAGGTCGGTTGCGGTCGAGATGAATGAGGAATGGATAAGGCCGCTGTCCTTAAGAGAAGGGTCTTCAGCCAAGCAGATGCCGGCTCAGCGCTCCGCACCACAGCCCGCTTTATAGCCGCACCGCAAGTGCCGGCGGTGCTCTTATGCAGCATGGCTCTTGGAAGTCCTGCTGGTCATCTGCCGCACGTCGTCTTCATTTACGGTCGATGGCCAGACACCCACTGCTACTGCACGGATTCTTGTTTTGAGGAGAACGAAAATGAAATCGAAATGCGTCGCCTTGCTCTGCGCGCTTGTTTTGTTATTCCTGCCTGCGGCGGTATGCGCGGGCAGCAAACCTTCTACCGGCAACCGCAGAGTTATTGGAGTTAGTGCAGACTCACTTGTTAAACCGACTGTCGACTCTTCCGCGACGGAACAATCCATAGCCCCGTTGCTCTTGGTTGGGTTGGCTTTGATTGGTGGAGCATCCCTCATCGGCGTGAAGATCGGACGCTCTGGTTCAGTCGGCGAAGCAGAAAGCACTGGGGAAACAGCGATCCGCTCAAGACCGACCCGGAGTCCCAGCGAATTAAGCACTTCATCAATAATGCGAACATCGGCGAAAGCAAGAAGAGCAACACGCGCCATGGAGCCGATGCAGATTCAGCAATAACGTCAGACATCGAGCGACAAAGACGCTCTCTTAAGTCCTACTGCGAAAAAGGATGTTTAGGATCGGATCTCATCAAATCCCAGCTCAGACACTGCTTCTAGCGAGTGTTGACACCGTCGCGATCGTCTTGGCTCTGGTGGCAGCGATTGCGTTGCGGTTTTCTGACAGCACTCCCCGTGTGCTCTCCGATGGGGCCGTTTGGACCAAAATGCTATTTGCAACTGGGGTTTACTGGCTCTCGCTGTATTTCAACGATTTGTATGACTTTCGCGCCATCTGCGGCAGGCGTGCAAACCTCGTTATGCGTATTATGCGGGCGCTAGGAGCTGGCTGCGTCGTCCTCGGGCTCAGCTACTTCGTTCTACCGCAAGCGAATGTCGGCCGGGGAATCATGATGATTACCGTCCCGGTAATTTTCCTATTGCTATTTAGCTGGCGCTTCTCGGCGGGAACCGCAAAGTTGCTCGCCCGCGGGGACGAGCGGGTATTGGTTGTGGGTACGGGCGAAGCAGGTATTTCCCTTGTCCGTCACATTCTCAACCATCCTGAATACAACATGAAAGTTGTCGGCTTTCTCGACGAATTCGGGGAGGATATTGGGAAATCTCTGGTTAACCCGCGAATTGTTGGCGCCGTCTCCGATGTGGAGGAGATTGTTGAGCACGAAAAGGTCGACAGGGTGGTTCTTTCTTTAAAGGAACGGAGGGGCGGCACTCCCATCCAGGAATTGCTGAGCCTCAAACTTGCAGGGGTTAAGGTTGAGGACGTTCATACGTGCCGGGAGCGAATCTCCGGGGAGATTGCGCCGGAACATCTCACACCCAGTTGGCTAATCCTATCGGATGGTTTCGAGAAATCACGAGTCCTCCTGGTGGCCAAGCGAGCGACCGATATCTTGATTTCCTTTGTCATCCTTCTGCTCGTGTCGCCGCTGCTCCCGGTAATCGCTCTGGCCATTTATCTGGAAACAGGCCGACCGATCTTCTTTCGTCAGAGCCGCGTCGGCTACAAGGGCAGTGAATTCGAATTGCTGAAATTCCGCTCCATGATTCAGGATGCTGAGAAAGATGGTCCGCAATGGGCCTCGCGCGAAGACATCCGCGTCACTAAAGTAGGCCGTGTGCTACGCAAAGCTCGACTCGATGAAATTCCGCAGTTGTTCAATGTCCTTCGCGGAGAGATGAGTCTTGTAGGTCCTCGTCCTGAGCGCCGGGTCTTTTGTTCCATGCTGGAAGCAAACATTCCGTTCTTCAATCTTCGGCATTCCGTCCGGCCGGGCCTTACCGGGTGGGCACAGGTGAAATTCCGATACAGTGCCAGCCTCGACGACGCCAGGGAAAAATTGGCCCTCGACCTGTTCTACGTAAAGAATTTGTCGCTCATGGTGGATCTTGCAATCCTGTTCGAAACGGCCAAGGTAGTGCTTTTGGGTCGGGGAGCGCAGTGATGAGGACGACCGCACTTGTTCCAGTCAGCCTAGCGGTCTTTTTCTTCGCCGCGGGTGCCGTTGCGCAAGCGCCCTCGGCGCCCGGGCCGGATCACCCGAACCCGACATGCGACGACAGGGTTCGTTCCACATATTTGCTTGGTCCAGATGATCAGCTAGTGATTTCCGCGCCGGAATTAACTGAATTTGCGAACAAGCCTGCCCGCATCGACGGCGAAGGCGACGTTCAGGTGCCGTTGGTGGGGCGCGTGCATGTCGCGGGTCTGACAGCGGAGCAAGCCGAGCAGGAGCTCGACAAGGTACTGAGCAAATATATTCGGGACCCGCAAGTTGTGGTCAACGTCTCCGAGGTCCGCAGCCAGCCGGTTTCCGTCGTGGGCGCGGTAAACACCCCTGGTGTCCAACAGGTGCAGGGCCACAAGACGCTGCTGGAGATGCTGGCAATGGCTGGTGGAATTCGTCAGGACGCAGGATACAGCGTCCGCATCACGCGGCAAAAGGATTGGGGCTGCATTCCATTGCCGGGAGCAAAGCTCGACCCATCCGGACAGTTCAGCGTTGCGGAAGTGGACCTGAAGAAAATCATGGACGCGAAGGACCCGCTGGAGAATATCCAAATTCTTCCTCACGACGTCATTACCGTTCCCAAAGCCGAAATGGTTTACGTCATCGGGGACGTCCGGCGTTCCGGTGGATTTGTTCTCGGAGAGCATCAGTCGATCTCGGTATTACAAGCGCTTTCGCTTGCCGAGGGGCTCAACGGAACCGCTGATACGCGGCATGCCAAGATTTTGCGGCTGAAGCGCGACGCCGACCAGCGGGAAGAGTTACCTGTTGATGTGAAGAGCCTTCTCACCGGAAAGAAGCAGGACGTCTCCTTGCAGGCCGACGACATTTTGTTCATTCCGGGCAGCACGGGCAAGAAAGCGGCCCTGCGGGCGGTGGAGGCGATAGTTCAGGCGGGTACAGGCATGGCCATCTGGCGTATGCCATAAATTTGTCCAAAGGTCACAGAAATGGAAGTTCCCGAATTCCCAATCGAAAAGACGAATCAAGGGCCCGCGGAGCTTTGGCCCAAGGAGGAGTCGCGTCACGCCTTACGCAAATACACGGAGGCGCATGAAGGGGGAGCCCCGCCGGTACAAGGCTACGATAGTCTCCTTGACTATTGGCATATCCTGTTCCGCTACAGGGCCACATTGCTGAGTTTTGCCCTTGTGAGTCTCTGCGCGGCACTCCTAATCAGCCTGGTGCAAACGCCGATCTACCGGGTCAGGACTTCTCTCGAGATCCAAAGCTCGGGTTTCACGGAATTGAAAGCTACGGATTCCACGGGTTCGGGGAGCTACGCCTCACCGGAGTCCTACGTGGAAACGCAGGTCAAACTGCTGCAAAGTGAATCGCTCATTGAGCACGTAATCGACAAAATGAAGCTGCAGAAGGAGCGGCCCACAACTACCTGGGGCCGCTTCGCATCGTACGCGCATCACCTTATTCCCTTCTCCAAATCGTCGCGCCTTCCAGAAAGGGAACAATTAATCCGGCAGGTACAACAAAATCTGACGGTGCAGTCGTCGGGCAACTCACGCTTGCTGGAGATTCTGTATGAGTCGCCAGATCCTAAAGTTGCGGCCGACTTCGCGAATACGCTGGTCAGCGAGTTCATTGAACTGACGCAAGAGGCGAGGTGGAAATCTGCGCAAGGCACCGCCGAATGGTTGACCAGTCACCTGGATCAAATGAAGGGGCAACTGGAAGCCTCGGAGGCGCAATTGCAAGAGTATGCGCGCACAACAGGGCTGTCGTTTACATCGGAAAAAGAGAGTCTTGCAGAGGCCCGGCTTAAAGAAATACAGGACGAACTCTCCAAGGCCCAAGCTGAGCGCATCGCCGACCAGTCGAAATTCGAAGAAGCCAAGGGCAAAACGGCGGACTCGCTTCCGGAGATACAAGATGACGCAACGATGCGTGCGTATCGCCAGAAACTAGCGGAATTACAGCAGCAATACGCAGAACTGAGCGCGACTCTGACACCTGCACACTACCGCGTGCAGCGCGTGCAGGCGCAGATCAATGAACTGCAAGCTCAAATACAGAAAGAACGCGGCAACGTCTTGGGCCGAATTCGAAACGAATACGCCGCCGCAATTCGCCGCGAAAAACTGTTGTCCCAAGCTCGCGACGACCAGCAGAAGGTCGTCGCAGACCAATCCAGCAAGGCGATCCACTACGACACGCTAAAGCGCGATGTGGATTCGAACCGCCACCTTTACGAAGTGATGCTGCAAAGGGTTAAGGAAGCGAGCCTGGCGGCGGCCATGCGCGACAGCAATGTCATGGTCGTTGACCGGGCCAGACCGCCGCTTCTCCCTTACCGTCCGAGTCTCTTGATGAACTCGGCGATCGGTCTCTTCAGCGGGGTTTTCCTGGGTTTTGGATTTGTGCTGCTTCGCGAACGCTTTGATCGCAGGATCAGCGCTCCGGGCGAGGCGCAGGTGTACTTGGATTTGCCGGAGTTGGGGGTTATACCGTTTGACGAAACCGCCTTCCCGTTGCACAACGGCAACCCTCTACACCTTGGCCGTTCCATCCCTGTTTCTCTGCCAGCAACCGCCAAAGCGTCCTCACGGGGCAATTGCCCGGAGTTGGCCACCTGGAAGCGCAAACCATCCTTGATTGCCGAATGCACGCGCACCACGTTGACTTCCATTCTTTTGCCCAACCAGGATGGGGACCAACCGCAAGTGGTGGTGCTAACAAGTCCAGGCATGGGCGACGGCAAGACAACCGTCGCTTGTAATCTCAGCATCGCGATAGCAGAGATCGGCCGGAGAGTGCTGCTGATTGACGGCGATTTGCGTCGGCCAAGACTGCACAAAGTCTTTGGCATGACGAATACCTGGGGGCTTAGTGACGTCTTGCTGGCGAATACGCCCCTGGACAGCGTTCCCATCTCGCATTTCGTTCGCCAGACTGAGGTTTCCGGCCTTTCCGTTTTGCCCGGCGGGGGTTGCGGCGTAACACCCACAAATCTTTTCTATTCTCGACGAATGTCTTCCCTCTTGAAGCGCCTGCGCCGGGAATTCGACATGGTGGTGATTGATGCGCCTCCCATGATCCATTTGGCGGATGCCCGGGTGCTGGGCCGCCTGGCCGACGGAGTGATCCTGGTGGTTCGCGCGGGGCAAACTACCACAGAAAGCGCGCGATTCGCCATTCAGCGTTTTGCGGAAGACGGAACGCGGGTTCTCGGCACGGTCTTGAACAGCTGGGATCCCAAGACCAGCGGAAGTTACGGATACGGAAATTACGGAGCCTATAAGGACTATTCGGGCGGCAGACCATCCCGCTAAGCCGACATCGCTTCGCCCGCTTGACTTATCACCATGCTCTTTGACTCTCCCGCGTATTTTGTTTTCTTGATCCCGGTTGTGCTGATCTATTGGCGGCTGAATCACTGCGGCCAGAACATTTTTTTGCTGCTCGCGAGCTACTTTTTTTACGGTTGGTGGGATTGGCGCTTCCTGGCATTGATGATCGGCAGCACCACGATGGACTTTTTCATCGCCCAGAAGATTGCGCCCGGCTGTTCGGAGGCAAACCGCAAAAAATGGTTCATCTTTTCATTGGTGATCAATTTTTCCATTTTGGGAACATTCAAGTATTTCAATTTCTTCGTGGACTCCTTTTCCAACGCAGTGGGCACGCTGGGCATTCACAACCTTCCTCTCCCGCTGATCCGGGTCATTCTTCCACCAGGAATTTCTTTTTACACCTTCCAGGAAGTCGCATACATCGTGGATGTGTACAAGGGCAGACTGGAACCCGCAAAATCATTTGTTGAGTACGGCTTATTCGTCAGCTTGTTCGCGCACCTGATCGCCGGCCCCATACAAAGGCCCGGACACCTGCTTCCGCAAGCTCAGAAAGACCGCACCTTCGATGCCGACCGGTTTTTCGACGGGCTGATGCTGATTTTCTCTGGGCTTTTGCGCAAGTGCGTGGTCGCGGACAATTGCGCTTTGCTGGCCAACGCCGCCTTTGGCGGCCAATTTGGACCGCCAAACTTCTGGATCGTTCTGGTAGGGACCTATGCATTTGCTTGGCAAGTTTACGGAGACTTTAGCGGCTACAGCGATATAGCGAGAGGGAGCGCGCAGTTGCTGGGCTTTTACTTCATGGTCAATTTTCGACAGCCCTTCCTGTCGTACCGGCTGCAAGATTTGTGGAGGCGCTGGCACATTAGTCTGAGCACGTGGCTGCGCGACTACTTGTACATCCCCCTGGGCGGCAGCGCCGCTAGCAAGTGGAAGACCTCCTGGAATCTCTTGGTCACGATGGTGTTGGCGGGACTATGGCACGGTGCAAACTGGACCTTCGTCATCTTTGGGGCCATTCATGGCGTGGTTTTGGCTGCCGAACGTCTTTTCTGGCCCGCAAAAAAGCCAGGCGACCTCAGCCAACCGCGACCCCTTGTGGGCTTCCTGACACTGTGGACTCAACGGATTGTAACCTTCAATGTTTTTTGCTTGAGTTTAGCCTTTTTCCGCGCGACGTCGCTCAGTGCGGCCGTGCAATTTTTGGGTGGTTTGTCGAATTTCGCCTGGCGCAGCGAGTACGCCACGGCATTTTTCATGCTGTGCCTTTTCTCCGTTCCTCTGTTCATCGTGGACTTGCTGATGGAAGCGTCTAACCAGGAATACCCTTTTGCCCAGGCTTCCTATGCGTTTCGGACAGGGCTCGCAGCCGCTGCTCTGGTGGTTCTAGCTCTTTTTTCAGGAAACACCTTCAATGCGTTCATCTATTTTCGCTTCTAAACCTGGCGCATTCACCTACGTGAAAGTCTTGATGGGGATCTGCGCGTTGCTAATTGTCGGCTTGGAAATTTTCTCCGACTACCTGCTGAAACACGACTCAGGAACGTATGCACGCATTTCGCAGCAATATGACCGGGCCCTCACAGTACGCCCCGCGGCGCCGGGCGAACCAGCATCGGTGCTGATGGTAGGTAATTCGTTGCTGCTGCACGGAGTCAGGGTAGACCAATTGCAGGCGCTGACCCTCTCCCGCATGCACATCTATCCCATCTTCCTTGAAGCCACGGGTTACTACGATTGGTTGTATGGATTGCAAGGGCTCTTCCGCCGGGGCGCAAGGCCGGACGCAGTCATCGTCGGCGTCGGCGTGAACTATTTTCTCGAAAATGGCGTGCGCCAGGATTATGCGCCCATGATGTTCTTCGACGCTCGAGACACCTTGGCTGTGTCTTCAGACCTGCACCTGGATCGCACGGCAACCAGCAATCTCCTGCTGGCGCATTCCAGCATCTTCTGGGACACGCGCAGCGCCATTCGCGCACAAATGCTCAAACGGGTGGTTCCACACCTTCAAGATCTCTTCTCGCTCATCAATCCGAAGCCATCGGTTCCCGATGGCCCGGAGTTTGAAGCCATTGCCAATCCCCGTCTGCAACGGCTACGCGAATTGTGCGAGGAGCATGGAGCCAAACTCATTCTCTTGCTCCCGCCGACGCTCTCCTCGGAGGACGCTGTGGGTGAAATGATACGCTCCGCGCGCGCCACAGGCGTGGATGTCTCCGTGCCGATTGACCCGGCGACGCTATCGGCAAAGTTCTACCAGCCGGATGGAATGCACCTCAATTCGGAAGGTGCAGTGCTTTTCACATCCGCATTGGCAAAGGACCTTCCGGACCGGATTGCGGCGAGCAATACGCTGTCATCCTCAATGCGGCCGTCCGACTCCGGTCGAACTTCCGCAACCTACGCCCGCCTTCGCCGCTGAAATGTACAAAACCTCCATCGGGACATTGGATCGCCGACCCGGGAATGCCGGTGTCTCCGGTGTGCTCGCCGCGCAGGGACCCCCCTCGTTGTGTGCGGATTTTAGTTGGATGCTTGTCGGCAATGCTATCTATGCTGGCGGTCAGTTCGCAACGCTGATGCTACTAGCGAAGCTGGTTCGGCCAGAAATGGTGGGGCAATACGCCCTGGGGCTTGCCGTCGTGTATCCCGCGATGATGTTCACAAACTTAAATCTACGGGCGGTCCTGACTTCTGACATCCAGCAGCGGACGCCCTTCGGCTATTACCTCGGCCTTCGATTGCTCACCACTTC
>DATDNK010000040.1:0-14091 GCA_036518275.1 Candidatus Acidiferrum sp. | reverse complement strand
ACGCGAAGAACCAGTAGGCGAGGCCGGTGAGGGCGGCCGTTTTGGCCCCCGGCCCAAGGCGAGGCCGCGCTGCCGCGTACAGCCAAACCACGCCAATCCCCGCCACGAAAGTAGAAACAATGAAGAAGGGGATAGCGTTAGGACGCATTTGACGACCGAGGGCTTTCATGTACGCGTCCCATTGAGAAGCAAAGACCACGCCGTTCAAGACGTATTCGAAGATATTTAGGATCAGCCCAGCCAGCAATCCACCGAGAATCACGCGGCCTATGTTCATTTTTCCCATGAAGATCCTCCGAGAGTCAAAGTCAGAATCTCTTAAACAGAAAGGGCCGAAGGAACTGCAGGGAGCCTACGAGGTAAGCGCGGCAAGAGTCAAGAGAAAAGGCCCGACGGGTGGTGGGCAACGTCAGAGTAACACTACCACAGGCTGCCGGGAGGAAACATCCGGCGCCTGAAGGCGCCAGCTACAAGCGCATTTACTCCGTGCGGGCGCGTGTTGTACGCTGCGAGAATGCTGATCGGGCAGAAGTTAAGAGAAATTCGTGAAGCGAAAAACATGCGCCAGCTCGAAATTTCCGAGGCCACGGGGTTGGTGCAGCCCTACGTATCCCGCGTAGAGAACGGCCACACGATTCCGGGCGTGGAAACGCTGGAAAAGTGGGCCAGCGCCTTGAAAATTCCCCTATATCAGATTCTCTATGACGGCGAAAAGCCGCCCAAGCTGCCAAGACTTTCCGGGAATAATAGCCGGGAGTTGTGGGGCAGCTCGGGGCGGGATTCGCATGATCTGAAGCGGCTACGTCAGTTTTTGGCGAAGATGAACGAGCACGAGCGAAAGCTGCTGATGTCGCTGGCGGGACGCTTGGCTTTGCACCCCCGGCACCGCGCGGATGAAAAGGAAGCTTAGCGCGGGCTGGCGCGTCGTAGGCTGTGCGTGCTTCGGTTCTTGCTGGCCCCCCGGAGCGATTCCTTAGTTGTTCGCGTGACGATGGCGCAACGCTTCTCCCCGCCATAGCGGGAGTAGTATTCGGGCGGAGTGTGTGTTAAAGAGGGCCCGGAAGTGGCAGGAGGAAACATGCGGAGAGAGCGAAAGTGCGAATTAGCTGCAACGAAGTTGGTTCTGCTCCGGGCGATCTTGCTGTTACTCCTAGGAGTGGCCACCATAAATGAGCCTCCGGTTTATGGTCAGACGTCAGGGCCGCCGGTGGACAAAACCATCGCGGTGTTTGGACAGGCGATCCACTATTGGGACGTTGGCTCGGGACCGGTCGTTGTGCTAGTGCATGGGCTGGGGAGCCGCAAGGAAGATTGGCTGCCGGTGCTGGAGCCGTTGGGGCAGAAATACCGGCTGCTGGTTCCCGACCAGATCGGATTCGGAAAATCTGACAAACCGCTGCTGGACTACAGCGTCCAGACGTACGTGGATTTTCTGAATGAGTTTTTGCGGCAACTGAAGGTGGAGAAGGCAAGCTTGGTGGGCGAATCACTCGGCGGATGGATCTCCGCGCTTTACGCGGTGGAATTGGGCGATGGCGCGCATTTGATCCCGGTGGACAAGTTGGTCCTGGTGGATGCAGCCGGACTGAAGCAAGACACGCCGATTCCGAATCTGAACCCGAGTTCGCTGGCGGCAATGCGCGGAGTGATGGAAGCGGTGTTCTTCGATACGAGTTGGCTGAATGAGGAGGCGCTGCGGAGGATTTTTACGGACAAGCTGTCCGTACATGATGGATATACGGTGAGGAGTTTGCTTGCGAATCCGATGCTGGCCGCGGAAAGATTGGATGACCGGCTGGGGAAAATCAAAACAACGACGCTGATTGTGTGGGGCAAACAGGACAAATTGCTGCCGATCGCGGCGGGAGAGCGCTATGCGGCGGGAATTGCAGGGGCGAAATTGGTGAGTTTCGACAAGTGCGGACATGTACCGCCGATCGAAAAAACGGACGAGTTCGTGGCGGCGGTGACGGCTTTTTTGGGTGGGGGAGTAGCAACGGCGCGGTGAGAATGAATCCGAAGCTTGCTGGGACTCTTGTGTATTGAATGCTTGTGACGGAAATCACTAGGAGCAGTGATGAAGCTCCTGTTGTGCGAGAGTGGCCTGGTTGAGCATGTAAAGACGTACATTGCCCCGGCTTGTGGTGTGGTAAAGTTGGATTTAGATGAAGATACGCAGAATCTTCGCTTTTATGGTCGCGCTAGGCCTGGCAGGCCTGGGGCCCTTGCCGGTTTCGGCTTGCGCGCTGGTGTCTTCGCAACCGAGTGAATGTGCGAGTCCGCAAACAAAAACGGATTGTGAGCGGATGGGCATGGAGGAAGTGGAGAAGCCGCCGGTCACCGTTTCGAATGCAAGCAAGGCCTGCTGCGCGATTTCGGAAGCGCCCCTGCCCGAAGCGCAAACCTGGGCCGGGAGCTTCGCAGTTGTTGCGCCACCAGCTTTTGCCTCCAGCCTAATTGTGGCAACTCAACCCCTTGAGAGCACATGGTCTTCAGAAATTGGGAGCGATTCTTCTCCACCGCCCCTGCAATCTCTTCTCTGTACTTTCCTAATCTAATCCTTTCCTGAAAACACTGCGCGCGTACGTGTGTCTCTGCGCGCTGACGTGCTTTCCTCCCCATGCGAATGGGTAAAGCACATGAGCAGTCGGGATCTTGCTCTAAGCAGGAATGGATCGGTACCAGGAAAGGATTCGGTATGAAGTTCAGACGCAAATGGATTTTCGCAATAGTCTTGGTTGGATTTGGGATCTGCCCGATGCGCGCGCAAGAAACTGTGCCGCCGCCCGGGCGAGTCGAAAAGCTTGCCAATCTGCTGAGCGAGGCAGAAAAAAATAATCCGCAAATTCAAGCGGCGCGGCAGGGTGCAGAGTCGGCAAGACAGGTTCGAACACAGGTAGCTACGCTGCCCGATCCGCAAGTGATGGTGCAGCACTTCAGCGTGGGCAGCCCGCGACCGTTTGCGGGATACACGAACAGCGACTTTGCCTATATCGGATTGGGCTTTTCGCAGGACATTCCCTACCCAGGGAAATTGCGGCTGCGCGGCGAAATCGCCAAAAAAGATGCCGATGTGATGCAGCAGCAAGTCGAATCGGTTCGCCGCTCGGTGCTGACCCAGGTCAAAGCCGCTTATGTGCAATTGGGGTTTCTCGCAAAGCGGGTGGCGATTCTCGACAGCGACGGCGAATTGCTGAAGCAGGTCGTGCAAACGGCGGAAGTGCGCTACGGCAGCGGAATGGGAAATCAGCAGGAAGTGCTGCAAGCACAAATTGAACGGACCAAGCTGCTGCGAGAAATCACGATGAATCAGCTTGAGAGCGGAAAATCGCAAGCGGCCCTCAAACAAATGCTGGGCCGCGCGCAATCCTCGCCCGATATCGAAACGGAAGAACTCGCGGAGACGGCAACCCCACGCACGTTTGAAGAATTACTCGAGGCAGCAAAAGCGAACAATCCCGACATCGCGGCGGCGCGGGAAACCGTCACGAAGCAGGGCCTGCAGGTGGATCTGGCGAAAAAAGATTTCTACCCCGACTTCAACGTGCAATACATGTGGCAGCGGACCGATCCAACGCAGTTTCGGGCGTATTACATGGCCACGTTTGGGATGCGCATCCCGATTTATCGCGGCCGCCGTCAACAGCGGGAACTGGCACAGGCTCAAGCCGAGCAAAATCGCGCGCGAAGCGAGTCCGAGACGCGCGTGCAGCAGACCGCCTTTGCGCTGCGCGAAGAATACCTGACACAGGAAAAATCCGCCGAACTGCTCAAGATCTACCGCGAAGGATTGATGCCCCAGGCGCGCGCGGAGTTGCAGGCGGGCACGGCCGCTTACGAGTCGAACCGGCAGGATTTTCAAGCGCTGCTGGCTGCGTTTCTCGACGTGCTGAAGCTCGACGAAGAGTACTGGCAAACCTTGGCGGAGCATGAAACAGCGTTGGCGCACCTGGAAGAAATGACGGGATTGGAGCTGCGCACAAGCGCGAGGTAAAGGATTGGAAGATGAAGAACTATCGCAACGCATTCTATCTGGCATTGATTGGGAACCTTGTGCTTGCGGCGGCCCTCGGCGGATGGTGGTGGCACACGAAAAGGAACGCAGCGCAACCACCGCCTGTGGTGGCGGCATCGCCGAGTCCGCAAGAATCGGGGCAATCCAAAAAGGAATCCACCGCGGCGCCGCCCGCTGAGGCGCCGCTCGCGCCAGTGCAACTGTCTGCGGAAAAACTGCAATCCATTGGCGTGAAGTTTGGAAGAGTCGAACGGAAACCCATACAGGATGAAATCCGCGTGACCGGCACGGTGGCGATCGATGAGAGGCGAGTGGCGTATGTGCAAACCCGGTTTGCCGGACACATCGAAGAAGTGTTCGCCGATGCGACCTATCAATATGTCCGAAAGGGACAGCCGCTGTTTACGATTCACAGCCCTGAGTTGGTGGCCGCGGAACGCGAATATGTGGTCGCCAGACAAAACGCGAAGCAACTCTCCAAGAGCACCGTTCCAGACGTTGCGGCAGGCACGCGCTCGTTGCTGGAATCCTCGAAAGAACGGTTGATGCAATGGGATGTGCCGGAAACGGAGATTGCGCGGCTGGAATCATCAGGCGAGGCTGTGGAAGCGCTGGAAATTACTTCTCCGGTGTCAGGCTACATCACCGAACGCAACGCTTTGCCGAATTTGATGGTACAACCGGAAACCCGCTTGTATACCATCGCGGACCTTTCGACGGTGTGGGTGCTTGCGCAAGTATTCCAGAACGACCTGGGACGGATTAAAACCGGGATGCCCGCCAGGGTGACCGTGGACGCTTATGCCGCGAAGACCTTCCGAGGCCGCGTGGACTTTATTTATCCGGAAGTGGACATGACCACGCGCACGGTGAAGGTGCGGCTGGTGATTGCAAATGAGAATTTGCTGCTGAAGCCGGGGATGTTCGTGAACGCGACGTTTCAGATTCCCATGGGCGCGCAAGTGGTGATTCCTGCGAGCGGCGCGCTGCAATCCGGCACGCGACAAGTCGTGTTTGTGGACCACGGAGCGGGGAACCTGGAGCCGCGCGAAGTGCAATTAGGGCCGATGATGAACGATCAGTACGTAGTGCTGAAAGGCTTGAAAGAAGGCGAACGGATCGTGACGTCGGCGAACTTTCTCGTCGATTCTGAAAGCCAGCTGCAAGCTGCGTTGGGCACTTATATGCCCCCGCCGCCTGGAGCAGGGACAGCAGCTGCTGCCAGCACGGCCCAGGCATCGATGGAGTTCAGCTCGACGCCCACTCCTCCGCAGAAGGGCGCAAATCTATTCCAAGTCAAACTTACCGACGCGAAGGGGAACGTCATCACCAATGCAGACGTAACCGCTGCGTTTTTCATGAGCGGAATGCCCGAGATGGGCATGGCGGCGAAGCGCGAAGAATTTCGCTTGTCTGATAAGGGCGGGGGAATCTACGCAGGGAACGGAAACCTTACGAGCGGCGGAAACTGGAACGTCACGTTGATCGCGCGGAAAAACGGGCAGGTGGTCGCGAGCAAGCAGCTCACGGTAAACGCCGCGGGAGGCATGTGACATGATCGCTCGGCTAATCGATTGGTGCGCGAGCAACCGCTTCCTGGTTTTTGCGGGGACCATTCTTCTTGTTTGTGGCGGCATCTGGGCGCTGCGCCGCATTCCGCTGGATGCCCTGCCGGACATTTCCGATGTGCAAGTTATCGTGCACACGACCTGGGAAGGCCAGCCGCCGAACATCATCGAAGACCAGGTGACTTATCCGCTGGTGACTTCACTTCTGGCAGCGCCCCATGTGAAAGCCGTGCGCGGACAGACCATGTTTGGTGATTCCTACGTGTACGTCGTGTTCGAAGACGGCACGGATGCATATTGGGCACGCTCTCGCGTCGTCGAGTATCTGCAACAAATTTCCGGACGCTTGCCGGAGGGCGTGCAGCCGGTAATTGGTCCGGACGCAACGGGAGCGGGCTGGGTCTACGAGTATGTGCTGGTAGACCACACGCAAAAGCACAGCCTAGCGGAATTGCGAAGCCTGCAGGACTGGTATCTCCGGTATCAACTCGAAACGGTTCCTGGCGTTGCAGAAGTCACGACGATTGGCGGATTCGTGAAGCAATATCAAGTTTCCGTGGACCCCAACCGCTTGCGCGCATACGGAATTCCTCTTTCGACGGTGATCGACCAGGTACGCCAGAGCACGAATGAAGTCGGAGGGCGCGTGCTGGAAATGGGCGGAGCGGAGTATATGGTGCGCGGATTGGGATATTTGCGCTCGCTGGACGATCTCCGCAACGTTCCCGTGGCAACGAAGAATGGCACGCCGGTGCTGATCCGCGATGTTGGCACGGTTTCGTTTGGCCCGGACATTCGCCGTGGCGCTGCGGAATGGCAAGGCGAGGGCGAAGCCGTCGCAGGAATCGTGGTGATGCGCGACGGAATGAATGCGCTGAAGGTGATCGACGGCGTGAAACAGAAACTCGCGCAGATTCAACATTCGTTGCCCGCGGGTGTCGCAGTGATCTCCGGATACGACCGCTCCGGATTGATTCACGACTCGATCGCGACGCTGCAGCGAACGCTGCTCGAAGAGGCGCTGATCGTAAGCGTGGTCACGATTTTTTTCTTATTCCACTTTCGTTCCGCGTTTATTCCGATTCTAACGCTGCCTATCGCAGTGCTGGCGTCGTTTATTCCGATGTACTACCTGGGAGTGAGCTCGAACATTATGTCGCTCGGAGGCCTGGCGCTCGCCATCGGTGTGTTAGTCGATGCAGGCATCGTAATGGTGGAAAATGGGCATCGGCACCTCTCCGAGTATCAACAAGCTTTGTGGCGAGGCGACGAAGGAGTAATCGCGAAATACGCGAAAAAAGAACCCCAAATCCTTCTGGACGCGGCAAAACAAGTTGGCCCGGCCATTTTCTTTTCGCTCGTGATTATCGTCGTGTCGTTTTTACCGGTATTTCTGTTGGAAGCGCAGGAAGGCCGGATGTTTCGTCCGCTGGCCTGGACAAAAACGCTGGCGGTGGGCTTTTCATCGATTCTGGCGATCACACTCGTGCCTGCACTGATGCCGCTCTTCATCCGCGGACGCTTGCGGCCGGAATCCAAGAACCCTTTTGCGGTCCTGTCGCAGGCCGTATATCTGCGCATCTTGAAGCTGTGTCTGCACTGGCGGAAGACGACGCTGCTTGTGAACCTGGCATTTCTCGCCGCAACTTTCCCGCTGGCATGGAAACTCGGCAGCCAGTTTATGCCCGCATTGTACGAAGGCTCGGCGCTGTACATGCCCACGTCGCTACCGGGCATTTCCATCACGCAGGCAACGCAATTGTTGCAGGTCCAGGACAGGATTATTCGCTCGTTCCCCGAAGTCGAAACGGTTTTTGGAACTGTTGGGCGGTCCGACAGCGCTACGGATAACGCCGACTTAACCATGTACGACACCACCATCATGCTGAAGCCCGCCGCGCAATGGCGGTCTGGCATGACTTACGAAAAGCTAATTGCAGAGATGAATGAGAAGCTGCAGTTTCCGGGCTTGTCGAACACCTGGACGATGCCTGTAGAGAACCGGCTGGACATGGAACTGACTGGAATCAAAACGCCTGTGGGTATGAAGATTCAAGGACCGAGCTTTAACGGCATTGAGCAGGTTGGCGCGCAGATCGAACAGATTCTTTCAAACATGCCGGAGGTGCGCTCGGTTTTTTCCGAACGCGTGAGCCAAGGTTTTTACATCAATGTGGAGGTAAACCGGCCGGAAGCAGCGCGCTACGGGTTGAACGTCGTGGATGTGCAGCGAGCCGTGGCCTCGGGCATCGGCGGAGCAAACGTCGCAGAGAACGTCGAAGGGCGCGAGAGATATCCGATCAACGTGCGTTATAGCCGCGATTTTCGGGACAACGTCGAGGATTTGCAGCGGGTTTTGGTGGCGACTCCCACCGGCGCGCAAATTCCCATTGGCGAAATTGCGAAGATTTCTTTTTCCCGCGGGCCAGCGTTTATTCGCGACGAGGACGCCACGCTAACGGGCTATGTCTATCTCGATCTGAAAACGCACGATTACGGTGGTTACGTTCAGCGTGCGGACCAATTGCTGCGCGAGAAGCTGAAACTTCCCCCGGGCTATAACTACAAATGGGCCGGCCAATATGAATTCGAATTGCGCGCGAAAGAGAGGCTCGAATTTATTCTGCCCATCGTGTTTTTTGTGATTTTTCTCTTGCTGTACATAGTTTTTCATTCCATCGCGGAAGCAGCGGTGCTGATTTTTCCCACATTTTATGCGCTGACCGGAGGACTCATTCTCCAATGGTGGCTGGGATACAACTTCAGCGTTGCCGTTTGGGTGGGCTACATCGCGCTGTTTGGGATTGCCGTGGAGACCGGCGTAGTCATGGTGGTGTATCTCCATGAAGCACTCGACAAGCGGCTGGATTCAGGCACCGCCCTGGCAGAAGAAGATATTGAAGAGGCAGTGGTCGAAGGGGCGGTGCAGCGGCTGCGGCCGAAAATGATGACGGTCATAGCAGTGCTTGCGAGCTTGATTCCGATTCTGTGGAGCGCAGGCATTGGTTCCGACGTGATGAAGCCGATCGCGGCGCCCATCGTGGGTGGGATGGTCACGTCGAGCATTCACGTGTTGATTCTGGTGCCCGTGTTTTTCGCGTTCATGAAGGAGCGCGCGCTGCGGCGAGGAAGTCTGCGCTCCTCCAAGTTTGCAAGCGGCGAGTAACGCGTTAGTCCCGTTGAAAGGATTTCGCATGAGGTTCAGGCACGAGTCGGTTGCTGCAATTGTTCTCGCGGCAGCGAGTACCCACACAACGCGCGCGCAAGAAAGGCCCCCATGCGGCCAAATCGAAAAGCTCGGTGATTTCCAGCAACCGTCCATGCCGGGCATGCAAATGCCGGCTTGCGCTGAAAAAGACAAAAAAGGCAAGCAACACGACCATGACGCGATGGCCATGCATCCAGAAAGTTTTCTTCAGTATATTGTGAGCCACACGAGCTCGGGCACAAGTGCAGAGCCAATTTCAACTCCAGCACCGATGCTCATGACGATGAAAAGCTCCTGGATGTTCATGTTCCATGGGAACGTGTTCGTTCTCGACGAGCAACAATCCAGCCCAAGAGGCGGCGACAAGCTCTTCTCGACAAGTTGGTTTATGCCCATGGCGCAACGAACGCTTGGCCCAGGAGTTTTCACAACTCGGGTGATGTTGAGTCTTGAACCCGCCACGGTTACCGGGCGGCGGTATCCATTGCTTTTCCAACAGGGCGAAACCGCTTTCGGAGTCCCGATTGCTAACGGCCAACATCCACACGATTTCGTCATGGAGCTGGCTGTTCTTTACGATCTGAAGCTTGGGGAAAACAGTCTTCTTTCGTTCTACTTCGCGCCCACGGGCGATCCGGCAATTGGGCCGGCGGCTTACGCGCATCGGGCTTCGGCATCTGAGGACCCTGTCGGCACGCTCGGTCACCATCAGCAGGATTCCACGCACATCGCGGATGATGTTGTCACCGTCGGATTCACTCGCGGAATAGCGCGAATCGAAGCCTCGGGCTTCCACGGCCGCGAACCGGACGAGTTCCGGTGGGATATCGATCAAGGGAAAATCGATTCGTGGTCTACGCGGTTGACGATTGAACCGGGCAAGAATTGGAGCGGGCAGTATTCCTACGCACGAATCGCCAGTCCAGAAGCAATTCTTCCAGGTGAAAACCAAGAACGCATGACCGCTTCCGTCATGTACAACCGCCCGTTCCACGATGGAAACTGGGCCAATACGCTGCTTTGGGGGCGTACCCGCTCACTGCAAGACAACTCGATTTTTAACAGCTACCTTTTTGAGTCGACAGCGCGCTTCCGCGCCAGAAACTACGCGTGGACACGAATGGAGAGCGCTGAACGATCCAACGAACTGATTATCGGAGAGAATCCGCTGCCTCCCGGTTTTCAGGAGCAGCCCATCGGACGGGTTCAGGCGTACACGCTCGGGTATGACCGTGATGTTGCCCTGGTCCCCCACTTGGCTTCGGCGATCGGCGCACAGTTTACAACCTATGGAGTGGCAGCGCGTCTGAAACCCATCTATGGCGCTCACCCCGTGGGCGTTGCCGTTTTCGTGCGACTACGCCCATTCTCTGGCCAAGTGAGATAGCAATGCACTCACGCGGAACCCACCGCTACTGTTGGGCGGCGGGCTGCCGCATTTGAAAGAGTACACGGAAGCGGCGGACGTCCGGTTCGCTGACATCAGAAATAAGATCAAACAAAAGTTCCTCGAGACCATGGCCCGTGAAAGCAGAGATTTCCGAGCGCGTGAGAGGCCAAGGCATTTCGCCTACGGGATCGGAAGGTTCGCGGTGGCGGGCAATCACCAACAATAGGCCGCCCGCACTGACAAAGCCGGCGATATTCTTTGTGGCTCGCGGGCGAAGGGCCGCCGGCAAAACCTGGAGCGTATGGGATTCGAGAACAAAATCAAACTGGCCAGACCAATGCGCGGGAGGATTGAGCAGATCGGCGACGTGATAGTCCACTCGGGAACTTTGGAAGCGTTTTCGCGTATTCCGAATTGCGGTCTCTGAAATGTCGAACGCCGTCGTGCGGTAACCCCAAGCAGCCAGTTGTTCAGCGTCGTCTCCAAAGCCGCTGCCTACAACGAGCGCCGATTTTCCAGCGGTTTGTTGCGGATGCTGAATCCAGAAACCAACGAGAGGCGGGGTAGGATGATAGTCCACCCAAGGGACCGTGCTCTTCCCTTCCACGGCTTCACGGTAGAGGGCTTCAAACCAGCCGGTAGGATCGCCCCGGCGGTTGAAATCGGCGGCAAGTTCGCGCGCACGTTTGCGGTCTTTCATGCAGTGAAATTATAGCGCGGTGGTTCAGAAGAGGGACGTTCGAGGGCAGCTGGCCGGTGTGCGGACAGTGTTGCTGTTTGAGGAACGTACGATTAGGACAATTTTCGAAGCGCAGGCAAATCGGCGTACTCTTTGGAAAAGGGGATGTGCGCCCAAACCGCGGTTGCTCAGGGAGGCAAAACGTGGAGTACAAAGAAAGACGCCGTGGGCCCAGGTATCCGTTTATCGCCAGCGCGGAACTGATCGAACAAAAGGCCGACGTGCGCATTGCTTCGCGTGTAAGCGAGCTGAGCATGCATGGTTGCTACCTGGACATGATGAACCCGTTCCCGACGGGCACTTTGGTCCTAGTGAAGATCTCCGCGGGCGAAGACTTTTTCCAGTCCAAAGGGAAAATCGTCTATTCCCAAATGAACATGGGAGCCGGCGTGGGATTCTTGGAGTTCGACCAAGCGTCGCGGATTGTGTTGGAACGCTGGATGGACGAAGCGAAGAAGGAAGCGCTGAACAAGGCGTAGTTCGTGACCCCGATTTTAAACACAGCTCTCCCAGGCAAGCCTACAATCATTTCGGAACAAAAGGCCCTTCAAGATTCCATGAAGTGTGAAATCATTTCGTAGCAGGGTTTCGACGTTTCAAGCGCCGAGAGTCCGCATACAAGCGCGAATGCTGTCCATCTTTTCCCCTCTTCAGATCGTGTTGCGCTTGAACTCCGACATCAGGTAATCGCAGGAGCGTACGCACAGCGCCATGATCGTGAGCGTGGGGTTCTGGCAGGGGTTGGATGGAAAGCCGGAAGCATCCATGACAAAGACGTTCTTTATGTCATGGGTTTGCTGAAACTGATTGAGCACGGATTTCTTCGGGTCAGAGCCCATGCGCGCGATTCCGGCTTCGTGAAGCGCCCAACGCGGCGCCGAGGGATGCGCGTACGTGCGAATGTTTTTCGCGCCGGCGGCTTCGAGCATTTCCCCGGCTGAATCCCCCATGTCCTGAATCATGGCGCGCTCGTTCTCGCCGTCGGACATATGGACTTTTAGGACAGGGATTCCGTAAACGTCTTTCACTTGCGGATCGAGTTCGACGAAATTGTCCCACCGCGCAAGCACTTCGCCAAATCCGGTGATTTCCATAGTAGTACGCGGCTCGAGCAGAGCTTTCTTGTAGGCGATGCCAAATCCGGGAGCATCCCAACTGAAATCCGTGGAGGATTCCCCTTCATAACCGTAGCCGCGGAGAAATCTCTTGTACGGCGGGGCGTTGGGTATGTTGCGGAAGCGCGCAATGTAGACACCCATGGGCTTGTGTGGATCGCCGCCTTCCAAAGAACGTTTCGAGCCGAAAGAAGGGAATTCGCCGCGGCCGCCGCCGCTGCGCACGTGCGCGGTGAGGTAATGCCCGAGGACACCGCTGGAATTGGCGAGGCCATTCGGGTGCTCGCGTGTGGCCGAATTAAGAAGAATGCGAACCGACTCCTGCGCTTGCGCGCAGAGGATGACCAAACGAGAAAAAAGTTCCAGCTGCTGGCGTGTGTTGCGATCGATATACAAAACTCCCTGCGCGCGGTTGTGGGCCGCGTCCACGAGGACTTTGTAAACCATGGCGTTGGAAATGAGCGTGCAGTTTCCGGACGCGAGCGCGTCGGCGACCGTAGTAAACGCCGAATTAAAATAAGAATGCGTCATGCAGCCGCGCTCGCAAGGGCCGCAATAGTGGCAAGGCCCGCGACCGTTCAAAGGTTGCGTAAGATTGGCAACGCGCGCGGGCATGACCACGCGGCCGAGCTTCTCGCGGACGCGTTCGCGGAAAAGCGTTTCCTGGCAAGTTAGCGGAACCGGGGGCTGGAAAATACTGTCGGGAAGATGCTCGATCTGTTCCTCGCTACCGCTGATGCCGACGTATCTCTCCACGAGATCGTAGTACGGCTGAAGATCCTTGTAGCTGAGCGGCCAATCCTTGCCGTAGCCATCGTGCGAAGCGGCCTTGAAGTCCCAATCGCAGTAGCGTAGGCAGACGCGGCCCCAAACATTCGTGCGGCCGCCGGTGACGCGCAGCCTCCCCATCCAAAGGAAGGGCTTGTCCGCAGGGGTCGTGTAAGGCTCCTCGAGATCGTTGACGAACCAGTCGGCGTTGTATTCACTGCAAGCAAATCTCGATTGGATGAGACGCGTCTTGCGCAGGATTTCCGGAGCCATGTCGCGGTATTTAAGCTCGAAAGCGGGCTTGTGCTCCGTGAAATTTTCGTCAGACTGTGGCTTGCCGGCTTCGAGGAGAGCGACCTTCAATCCGGCTTCCGCAAGGCGTTTGCACGCCCAACCGCCGGAGGCACCGGAACCCACAACGATGACGTCGTAAAGGTGGCGTTGTTTTTGCGGCATTCGGTTTCAAAGAAGAACGGATGCTAACAAGCCAGGCGCAGACCGTCAATTGAGCAAAATTGGAGAGATTGTTTTACCCCGTGAGTACTTGAAACTTCGCTATCGTGATACCATCGGCGCACAGATGAAGAAGACCAGGCGATGAGCAACGAAAAAAATCCGGTGATCATTGGCGGCAGTGCTGTTGAGAATTCACGCCTGACAAGGCGAAGGATGGTGCAGCGCCTGCTGGCGAGTGCTGGCGCAGGCGCCGCATGGCCATTGGTGGCAACTTCGCATCCCATTTATGAGCTGCTCAGAAACAATGACGCCATTTTCACTGAAGCGGAGCAGCTTGGAGCTGCAAACTGGAAGCCCATATTCCTAAATCTGCCGCAAGTGGGACTTCTGACAGCTTTCGCGGAAAGCATCGTGCCGGACTCAACTCGCGCGCAAGTGAGCCGCTTCATTGATCTGCTGCTCAGCGTGGACAAATCGGAGAACCAACAAAAGTTTGTGGAATCCCTGTCCGAGCTTGACGCGGCGGCACTTAAAACATTTGGGAAGAACTTCCCTGCCATCGACGAAGAACAAAAAAATGCACTCTTGGAGGACGTTTCGAAAAAGCCTGAGAAGCCCGAGGCCCTCGGAAAAGATGACGCGCAAAAACAATCGGCGCTTTACGGCCACTTTGAGAATCTCAAAGGCTGGGTTAGCGGCGCCTTTTATTCGTCGGAAGTAGGCATGCGGGAATTGGGCTGGACGGGCGAGTACGTGTACGAGAAGTTTCCCGGTTGCCCTCATCCCGAAGGACACCACTGAGAGCAATCATGAGTGCAATCACAGGACGCAG
>DATDNK010000039.1:0-3201 GCA_036518275.1 Candidatus Acidiferrum sp. | reverse complement strand
AAGGGAACGCTCTTTTTCAACCTCCAGCGCAACAGCGGAATCGCCTCTTCTGAGGAACGCGGGAAATCCTCGAAGTGCTGAACAAAGACGCGAATCACCGGGTCCGGCAGAATCAGGGCCACGTCTTCGGTGTGCGTATGCAGCCGGTCGCAAGCTTTGGCCACGGCAGCCTTTGTCACTGCTGAATTCACAAGGTTGGTCTCCACAGCGGAGGGAATGACCGCCCCCGGCGGCAGCAATTCCACGGCGAACGCGTCCAGCGAGCCGGAGCGTCCCCATCTCGCCACCGCGATGCGATCCGGCGCAATTTCCATGGCCACGGGAGGGTGCGGAATTGCATCGAGCCAGCGCGCTACGCGGCGCGCGAGTCCACTCTTGTAAATGCCTTGATGAACAAACGTGGCGCTACTCAACGAAAGTCACCTTGTTGATTTCTTTGATGGTCGTAATGCCAGCGCGAACTTTCGCCAGCCCGCTTTCTCGCAATGTAGCCATTCCTTCTTCCCGCGCAGCCCGTTTGATTTCGGAAGTCGGCCGGCGGTCCACAATCATTTCGCGGATGCGGTCGGTCAGGTCCATTAATTCGCAGATCGCCGTGCGGCCGTGATATCCAGTGCCCGAGCAGTCCAGACATCCGATTCCTTCGGCCAACAGCCCATTTCCCCACACCGAGGGATCAAGGCCGAGTTCCTTCAGCTCTTCCGGAGAGTACTTTTTAGGTCGCTTACAGTTCGCGCAGATGACCCGGACGAGCCGTTGCGCCAGGATGCAGTTCAAAGCGGAGACGAAGTTGTACGGCTCAACACCCATGTTGACGAAACGGCCAATCACGTCCGTTACGTTATTGGCGTGAACCGTCGTAAAAACCAGATGGCCCGTGAGCGCGGATTGAATGGCGATTTGCGCCGTTTCCTGGTCGCGAATTTCGCCGACCATGATCTTGTCCGGATCGTGACGCAGGATGGACCGTAAGCCGCGGGCAAAAGTCAGCCCTTTCTTCTCGTTGACCGGAATCTGCGTGATGCCGCGAACCTGGTATTCGACGGGATCCTCGATGGTTATGAATTTGTCTTCGTCACTTTTGATTTCATTGATGGCCGCATACAAAGTGGTGGTCTTGCCCGAGCCCGTCGGGCCTGTGACCAGGACCATGCCATAAGGTTCGTGAATATACCGCCGGAAACGATAAAGTTCTTCAGGTGAAAAGCCGACGACGTCCAGATTCAGATTTTGAAATTTCTCGGAAAGCGTTTCTTTATCGAGCACGCGAAGAACCGCGTCTTCGCCGTGGCTGGCGGGCATGATGGAGACGCGCAGATCGATGTAGCGGCCTTTGTACTTGACCCGGAAGCGGCCGTCCTGAGGAACACGGCGCTCCGCGATATCCAGCTCGCTTAGAACCTTGATACGCGAAAGGACCGAGGCATGATGCTCCTTGGCGATGGGCTGCATGGCGTGCTGGAGGACACCGTCAATGCGGTACTTCACGGCAACTTCCGAGTCGCGGGCCTCGATGTGGATGTCGCTCGCGCGCCTCTCGAGCGCAGTGAAAATAATGGTCTCTACCAGGCGAACCACCGGACTTGCGGTGCTGTCGCGGGTCAGCCGGTCGCCGGAAATGGTTTCTTCGGTTTCCTCTTCTTCTTTGGAGGCCTGGAGGGCAAACGCCTCGGTGGCTTGTTCAAGAACGCGCTGCGATTGCTCGGTGCGCTTCAGAAGATCGCTGATCTGACGGGCGGTCGCGACGCGAATCAAGAGCTTCTTGCCGAGCAACAGAGGCAATTCGTCGCTGCTCTGAACCAAGCCGGGATCGGCGGCGGCGATGGCCAAAACGTTGTTATGCGTTTCTAGAGGCACGAAATTGTAGCGAAACATCAAGTCTGCCGGGATCGTGCGGATCAATTCCGGGTTAATCCGCTGTTCGCGCAGATCGATGAACGCGTACCTGTATCTCTCCGCTAGCTTGCGGGCAACCTCCCGTTCCTGCTGCTCATCGGCATCAGAAGTCCCGCCGGTAATCATATTGGCGTGTTGGTCGGTCGTGGACATATTCCCTACTTTGCCGCCCCCGCTCCGTTTATGGAAAACGAAAAGATTGGCAGATAAAGCGAAATCAGAATAAAAGCGACAAACAATCCCATGATGATAAGCAAAGCCGGCTCGATCACCGCTATCATTGCGGCGAGGCGCAAACTCACTTCTTCCTCATAGAATTCAGCCACGCTGTTCAGCATCGGGGAAATCGCGCCGCTTGATTCCCCGACTTCGATCATATCCACGGCCATCTCCGGCATAACGCCCTTGGAAGAAAGCGCGGCGTGCAATGATTCGCCTTCGCGAACCATTTGCGTGGCTTGAGCAACCGTGGATTGAAGCAGCTTGCTGGTAATGGCTTCCGCGGCCGTTTGCAGCCCTGTCACCAAGGGCGTACCGCCGGTCAAGAGAGTTGCAAGCGTGCGAGAAAACTGGGCGACCTGAAACTTCAGCAGCGTATCTCCCACAATCGGCAAGCGAAACTTGAAGCGGTCGAAGGCTGTCCCGCCTTCCTCAGTGCGTGACCACAGAAAGACCCCCGCCGCAAACAACGCCAACAAAGCGACTAAGGCCACGAAGTAAAGACGATATTCGACAGTCAAAGCAATCAACACTCGCGTGGGCGCCGGAAGATCCACGTTCAAATCCCTATAGAGAAGCGCAAACTTCGGGATTACGCCTGTGACCAGGTAGGTCACGATGACGATGGCGACAGTAATCAGCAGGGTCGGATAAATGAGAGTGGCTATGATTTTCTTCTTCACGCCTGTAGTTACGCGCTGATAGCCGATGTAATAATCCAGTACCCCCGGCAGATTGCCGCTTTTTTCTCCCGCCAGAATGGCCGTCGAATAAACCTTGGAAAAAACGCCCGCTTCGTCGACCGCTTCCGAAAGCGACTTTCCCTCGCGGACTTGGTCCCGGATCTGCGAAATAATCGGCCGGAGTTTGGGGGAGGCGGCGCGCGTGGCCAGGAGATCCAGGGCGCGCAATATGGGCAGACCTGCTTTGATCAGCGTATTAAACTGCTGGTTCAGAATCAGGAAATCGGAACCGCTGACTTGCCGTCCAGTTCTACGGCGTATCAGACTGCCGATGCGGCCTCCCCGTGATTCAACGGAGTAAACAAACAAGCCGCGCTCCACAAGCTTCTGACGTGCTTCGTCC
>DATDNK010000038.1:0-9972 GCA_036518275.1 Candidatus Acidiferrum sp. | reverse complement strand
GCCAACTCTTTCCTCGCTGACGTTGAGCCCGACAAGTGTTGTCGGCGGAGCGCAAGACGCGACCGGGACGGTGACGCTCAGCGGGGCGGCGCCGGCGGGCGGGGCCGTGGTGGCGCTCTCCAGCAGCAACACCGGTGCGACACAGGTGCCCTCCAGCGTGACCGTTCCTGCGGGAGCGACGAGCGCCACGTTTACGGTGACAACAAGCGCCGTGGTGGCGTCAACTTCGGTGACGATCACCGCATCTTACGGCGGCGTAACGCGAACCGCTGCGCTCACGGTGAATCCTGCTGTTGTGCCTCCTTCGATCACAACGCAGCCGGCAAGCCAAACCGTGGTGGCGGGTCAGACGGCTACCTTCAGCGTGAAAGCGACCGGCACAGCGCCACTGGCTTATCAGTGGAGGAAAAACGGCATGGCGATTAGCGGAGCGACTCTGTCCAGCTACATCACGCCGCCTACCACAACCTCCGACAATGGCTCCCAGTTCACCGTGGTGGTTAGCAATTCAGCAGGGAGCGTAATCAGCAGTGCAGCCATCCTTACTGTGACCCCACCGCCGCCTACGCTATCGACTCTAACTCTGAACCCGACCAGCGTTGTCGGCGGCGCGCAAAACGCGACCGGCACTGTGACACTGAGTGGAGCAGCACCGACCGGCGGGGCGGCGGTGACGCTTTCCAGCAGCAATACAGGTGCAGCCCGCGTGCCGTCCAGCGTGACGATTCCTGCAGGAGCGACGAGCGCCACGTTTACGGTAACGACGAGCGCGGTAACGGCGTCGACTTCGGTCACGATCTCCGCGTCCTACGGTGGCGCAACGCGAACGGCGACGCTCACCGTGAAGGCGCCGCCTCTTCCGACTGTCGCATCGCTCACGCTAAGCCCAAGCAGCGTTGTCGGAGGCTTGCAATCCTCGACTGGCACGGTAACCTTGAGCGGGCCGGCCCCGGCAGGCGGAGCGCTGGTGAGCGTTTCCAGTAGCTCCGGTGTGGCTCAAGTGCCTTCCGTGGTGACGATTCCCGCAGGAGCTACCAGCGCCAGTTTCACGGTGAGCACGTCGATTGTCCTGTTGTCGACTTCGTCGAATATCTCGGCGTCTTACAATGGGTCGACGCGGACCGCGACCCTTTCCGTCTTGCTGTAGAGGCAAACAGCAACGCCGTAGGCGTGCCACACGTTAGCCCAACCCGCAAGGGTTGGGTAACGTTGCCCGAAAAACCCCCGAGCTCCGTATGCGCGCCACAAACTTCATCTTAACGACTGCGCCGATCCTCGATCGGCTAAAACACGTCCCCGCGCGGCCCTTTTGTGTGTAGGGGCACGGCATGCCGTGCCCCATCTCGGCGCGCACCCAGCTTGGCCATCTCGGTCTTGTAGCGGCGAGTTCACCTCGCCATCTTGCTCTGCCTTTTCACTAGTTTCCTCCTTCTAATCCCTAACCTCTGATCTCTAACCTCTGCCTTCCGGGTGTACTATCCCCTTTAGGAACGCTCCTTCCTCCATCGCACTCCCGGAGGTGTCCCATGGCAAAAACCACCGGTCGGCAAATCCTTCAACTCGAACGCGCCCAGGCCCGTGCCATCAACCACGCCGATCTGCGCGGTGCGCTGCAAATGTTTGACCGCGGCTTCGTAGGCTTCTCGTCCACGCAGCACAAACGCATTCGCGGCCTCGGCGCTCTCCGCAAGACTTTTGTCTACTATCGGAAGCGCGCGCCTAAACTCGTCTATCACATCGAACAGCCGCACGTCTCCGTCAACGGCGCAACCGCCGTCGCCACGTTTTACTGGACCGTGCAGCTTGGCCGTGGTCGTAAAATCCACGGCCGCGGCACGCACGTCTTCACCAAACAAGGCAAGAATTGGCGCGTCGTCCACGAACACTTTTCTCGCGCCCACTGATCCCGCCGACCATGACTGTCATTCCGAGCGAAGCGAGGAATCGCGGCCTGATCTAAACATGACCGCGGTCACTGTGAACACCGCAGCTTTTTTCATCGTCAGGTGGCGCCGAGCCTCGGCCCGGCATCTTGGTATCTGTCGTAGTGGCCGGTCTTCAGACCGGTGCTCTTCAACGCCGTAGGCGTGCCAGACGTTAGCCCAACCTGTAAGGGTTGGGTAACGTTGCCCGAAAAAGACGCGACCGCCGTAGAATGACGCCGCGAACCTTAAAGCGCCTCTATGACCTGTGCGTGAACGCCTGAAAGTAAGAGCGCCTCGTTTCGTGCCACAAATCCATTCCGCCCCGCCAGAAGTGCTTCCAGAAATTCCTGCCGTTTCGTTTCCACTTCCTGTGCTTCGCATGGGTATGGCCGCCCATCTGAGTAGGTCCAGGACAGATCCTCCACGACGCGAATCAGGAATTCGTTGCTCTCCGCCGTGATTCGTCGCAGCCTTGCCTTGTATTCCGTCATCTCATCAATTCGCGGAAAGAGCCTTTCCATCACTGCCACTTCGTGCCACGCCCACTTCAATTGGACCGAAAGCGCCTCATAGCCGTGAATCCACCCCCTCACGTTCAAATACTGGGTGAGCCCTTCATAGAATTCGTTCAATAGTGGATCCAGAAAATCGTAATCGGGGTTGCATACGTCTCCTCGCAACCTGCCCGCCTTTTCTAAATCTTCCTTGATCGATGTCCCATCGTACGGCAGCATACGGCAGAACGTTGCCGCCGTGCTCCCATCACCGATAATCTGCTTAAGGAATGCTAGGTTGGTCCGCACCGATTCGAACGTACTCGATGGGTCGAACAGCATAAAACCATATTCGAATACCAGACCGATGTTTTTCAATGTTTCCACTGCCCGCAGGTTTTGCTCCACGGTGATTTCCTTGTGAAGCGTCTTTAGCCCTTCTTCATTTCCTGATTCCAGGCCCATGTAAACGAAATAAAGCCCGGCATCGCGCAATGAAATGAAAAGCTCTCTGTCGACTGCGTCCGCTCTGCAGTTCATCTTCCAGATTGCCTTTCCCGGCAATCCGCTACGGTGCAGCTCCTTCACGAATTCCGCGGCCCACCTTCGCCACACCGGGCCAAAGAGGGGAAAGTCATCGTCTTGAAATAGGAAAATAGTCGCGCCGCGCTCTTTATAAAGTGCGTCCATTTCCTCCACGACTTTTCGCGGATTTCTCGTCCTCACAATCTTTCCTGGTGCCGCGCGGTAAAACGTTTGTATCGAGCAAAACGAGCATGTCCGCGCGCAACCCCGGCTCGCCAGAAGCGGTATGATCGAGTTCCCAAGGGTGGTCATTGGCTTGAAGTCGCGGTCAGGATGCGGAAACTGATCCAGGTCATCCACTAGCTTTCGCAGAGGGTTCGAGACGAATTCACCTTCCCTCCGGTACGCAATCCCGTCAATGTTTCTCCATTCTTCCCCTCGTCCGAGGCAATCTACCAGCTCAAGCAGCGTCAACTCTCCTTCGAATCTCGCTACGCTGTCTAGCTCGGGCACTAGCTTCAGTGTCTCCCGGTAGCTCAGGCTCGGGAAGTGTCCGCCCATCGTGAAGTGGCAATCCACACCGTTCTCGCGCAGAAGTCCCATCAATGCGCGAAACCTGTGAATGTAGAATTGAAATATCAGCGAAAAACCCATGGCGACAGGGTGCAGGAATCTTGCTGCCGCCAGAATCTCTTCAGGATTTGTCTCGAAGTCAAAAACGCGCACCCCGTAACCATGTTGTCGAAGCGTGGCAGCAAGATACCCGATTCCCAGATTCCCTTGATTTTGAAATCCCACCAGAATGACCGGCCGCGTCGTGTTTCTCTCTCGCTTCTGCATAGCTGACGAATCTAAAACCCGAAGCGGCTGCGAACCAGTCATGGCACACCTCTCCTTTTGCTTATTTCAAACGGGCTTTGCGTGTTTCTCTGTTCTTGGAGACGGAGAACCCCTCACTAGAGGCTCTCCGCCTGCGAGCGTAAGCATCACCGCCCGGCCGACTTTTGCAAAACCCCCTGCACGTTGGTGATGTACTGCGCTGTGGCCGCATTGATTGCCTTCTGATATTCCAACTGCGCCCGTCCCAGCTCGACGAGCACTTCCTTGCTCAGTTGGCTGACCAGCCACCACGGTACTGGATCTCCGATTGGTCCGGGGCGCCAGCCAAGCACTTCGGGTATCTGCGCGATTTGTGGCGTGCTCATGGATTTCTCCTTTACTAAAGACTTTCGGACAGGTGAAATCCCCGATACTGCCTTGGTTTCACCATGCCTGCTCCCTTCTCGCTATTTGCAGGCAAGGCCAGGAATTCACCTTCATTGCTATAGTGTTCCTGCGCTTGCGCTTCGTTTCACTGCTCGGCGGCGTGATAATAGGCTCGAAGGGGCGGCACGTGAAGAACTGCCCCAGACTCTGGCTTTTGGACCGTGCTTCTCACCCTGCCATCTTTTCGCCCTATCCCTAGCAAAACAAACGACTTCCCGAGATGACCCTCAAGACCATTTCAAGCACGAAATTGCCCCATGCTAACCGCAAGAAAGGAAAACACTTACGTTTACCCTTGACAAACTATTATTTTGTGATACACTATCCTTTGCTTCGGGCGATACCGACTCCACCGTCCGCCCCGCTCAATATGTCCCGCCGACGCGCCCTTCCAAATCCTCCGCCACAAGTCCACCTCACCAACGACCTAAGCGGCCTTCACAATTCTTGTAACCCCTTCCGAATCACATCCTTAGCAGCCCCCCATCCCTTAACCTCAATGGAATCACATCCTTGCAAAAAAATAGGGGAGGGGGGTGCGCCCTCTACTCGTCCTCCATTTTTCCGTACACTCTTCCAAGTTACGTATCCTCTAACCCCTGTGTTTTCACACTCTTCACAAAACTGCCGGGGGGTGGGGTATTCTTCCCAAATCGGGACGCTCTCCGAGACTGGTCCCTCCCCATTTTCCATTTTCCGGTGCTCCCAGCCTCCCGGCTCATTGCTCGCCACTCGCCACTCGTTTACCCCGAAGCGAGGGGCCTCTCGCCACTCGGGTTCCCATTTTCCATTTTCACTTTTCCAATCTCCACCTTGGCTTACACTAGTGGGCGACTGGAGGGAGAGACGTCACGATGATCCTTCGGAACAAAGCAAGAGCAGCGTTGGCCACGCTTCTTGCTCTCCTGTTGTGCGCCCTTTGGGCTTGTGGACGAGGGAACAAAGCCCATTCGGTGACCCTCACATGGGAGGCCAGCACATCGGCGGTGAAAGGCTACAACATTTACCGCGGTACAAAATCGGGCGGACCGTACACGAAAATCAATTCGGACCCCGTGCCTGGGCTCACTTACTTGGACAAAGATGTAAAGAGCGGGACCACCTATTACTATGTGACCCGAGCGGTGGACGCCAACGGTCGAGAGAGCGGCAACTCCAACGAAATTATCGTCACCGTCCCTTGAACCAAGGATTGCTATCCCGGAAGAAAGGAGAAAAGCTGCCACGCTGCGCGGACGGCATTAAGTCGCAAATCAAAGAGCGGTCTGAGCACGCAGCTAGTGTTTGGGGGAGAGGCGCTTGACGCCGGCATCGGCGACATCCCAGCGGGTGCCGCTGTGCGGCGGCGTATGACTGAGGACAGACTTGTAATTCGCGAGCGCTTCGTCGCGCTGGCCTGCGGCCTCCTGGAGCCTGGCAAGATACAAGGCGTGAGTCCACGGGGTTGTCGCATCCCCCGTGTCCCAATTGTCAAACAGCCAGTGAAACGTGGCGATATGCTCGGCGGGCGGCACGGCGTTGATGAACTCCGAGGTCTTCGGCGTCTCCCACGAAAACTCGGAGTAGTAGATTCCATAAATGTGGCTGCGGTCCCAGTCCGTAAGGGCGCGCTGCTCTTTGCGCATGGCGTTGGCCACGCGAATCGCTTCCTGAGCGGCATCTTCGCCGCCGCAGTTCAACAGAGCCGCCAGTTGCAGTCGCCGCACAAAATCGCCTTCGCGCTGCGAAGCGAGCGCCGCGGCAAAATGCGGCGCCGCTTCCTTCACGCGGTAGCAATGGTTCGACAGGATCGAGTAGCCCCACATCGCTTCGGCATAAGGATTGTTGGGATCTTCGTCGACAGCTTCGCGAAAAGGGCCGGCAGGATCGATGTCGGATGCGCCGTCAATTGACTCGAGGAAATAGGCCCAGCCCACGTGCGCGCGCAAATCGGCTTGTTCGCGTCCGGGCTTGGCGGCGGCAACGGCGCGTGTGAGGACAGGCTCGAGCTTTAGCTTGACGTCGGAAAATGTCTGGCCTTCGGGGAGATGTACGTCGTCGAGCCAGGCGATGGCCAGCTTTACTTGCGTGTCGCGCACTTTGGGGGAATCAGGTTCGAGTTGCGCGGCTTTCTCGAGCGTCTGCCACGCAGCGGAATAGTCGCGCGATTTCTGCTGCTCGGCTTCGGTGGCGAGGAGGGCGGCGAGGTTCTTCCGCGTTTCGGCACGGTTGTAAATGTATCTCGCGACGCCCAGGATGGTGGCGCACAGAGAAAAAATCGCCGTGAGGGAGCCGACCCACTTGAGGACTGGCGAGAATTTGCTGTCTGGCTTGTCGTGCTTCATCGGAGGCGCGGTTATTGTAGCCTTTCGCAGCAGGAACGGAGGAAAGAAAAACAAGGACTCATTCCAGAGGACCATTCCTCTTTCACTTGGATCCTGAAGACGGAAGACCGAAGACTTAAGACTGAAGACTAAACTGACGGCCGAAAGCTGCGCCGGCTAGAACCAGTCGCTGCGGTAGGCGACCCACCAACTCACGATGCCGATGGGGATGGTGGCGAGCAGGCCCCACAGCAGGGGCAAGGTAACGTCTGCGAGCAAGCCCAGCGCGACAAATACCGTCCAAAAGATTTTGCGCTGCATGCTTCCATTTTAGCGCAAAGCACTGTAGGCAGGAGGGAACGGCACGAAAAGGGTTGCCAAAAGGAGAACCCCAAGCCCGAAACGCCAGTCTCGCCGCGCGATAGGGGGTTAGTTGGCCGCAGCGGCAAGGGCTAGCTCGGCGCGTTCGGCTTGCTCGAAGCCACGCGCCGCGTAATACATGGCACGGTTAAAGAAGTGGTCGATCATGCGGAACATGTCGTGTTCCGCCAAAACTTCTATTTCAAAGCCGGGCCAGGACTCCCGATAGAGAAAATCCCAGAGATTATCTTTCGTCAGAACAATGGCCCACAGGAGTTCGCTTAAAGGGACTCCTTGGCGGTAACGCCGGGCGCCGATCTCCGAATACTGGAGTTCGATGTCCTGCTCCGTACGGTTCACAAGCCATTGGCCAAGCTGGCTATAGATTTCATAGACGCGCTGCCGAAGCTCGTGGTCGGGGACTCTGCCAAAGGAAGCGAGGTTGGGAGACTGGCGAGCGCGGCTCAGTAGTTCAGCTGCCAGCTCCTTCGAGTGAGATTCGATTAGGTGCACAAGCCGGTGGTGTGGCATAGCCAGACCCTCCGTGAATTCCAACTGGAGTATGGAATTGGGAGTGGACAAATGCAGCGGCGAACAGCACAGAGGTGCGTGACGACCATCACGCAGGGGGCTGGTGTGGAGAGAAAGGAAGTGGTCCCAACACCGAAAAGGTGAGGTAGAAAACCAGGCGTTACTCTCTGGAAGTCCGCGGGAAGTAGGCGCAGGAGGGCCAGAAGAGGCTTGGCCGGAAGGACAGGGGAAGTTACTGTCTGGAAATGGTGGACGAAAATAAGAAGCAGCCGGAGGCGCGCGGCGTGATGATGATGAGAGGACAGCCCGAAAGGCAGGCGAAGTATGGACGATCTAAAACAAAGGGAATCCGTTTTTTCCAGCGAAGACACCACGGCTGCGATCGCGGAGCGGCAAGCGGAGGCGAAAGAGATTGCGGAGTCTCTGACTGGGAAAGCGGCTGAGCAGCAACAAAAACCATCGCGCTACTCCCCGGTGACGGTTTCGTCGGGGAACGCCGGCGGGGAGTCTACGCCGGTGTCGGAGTTTGTGGGATTCCTGAAGCAAACCAAGGGGATCTGGGTGAAGGTTGTGGGCGCGATTGTCGGGCTGATTTTAGTCGTTACGCTAGCAGAGCGCGGGTTCGAGTGGATCAGCAAAAAACAGGAAAGACGCCACGAACAGGCGGTGGCAAGCACGACTCCGGAACACTTGTTGGCGCGGTGCGGACAACCCCTCGAGGACACAACGAAGGACGTGTATCCGATCCTGATGCGCACGATGACCTACCGGATTAGCCGCGACGAAATGTACATCTTTGACTTCAGCCGCACCGCCGAGGAAAAAAGCGACTGGGTGTTTCTGTCAATGAAAGACGGGAACGGCAAAAGCTACGAAACCGCGGAGGAAAAAGTGGCCGCGATGTCTTGCCTGAATTCCCGGAAGTAAGCGCGCCAAATTCGCTTACGGCTCAACAGAAAAAGCAGATCCCCCGCCCCGTAAAAAGCATCCGGGCGCAAGTAGCGCGCTACGCTCGGGATGACACGCAGCCACATTTTTTAACGGTGGCAGAACCTAAGGACTTTCTTCAACCTCACAACTTTTGAAACATCCACAGTGACCCACTAGGCCCAAGAGAAACCGTGTTTGGAAAGCGGCAGAGAACGGATGCGCTTGCCGGTAGCCGCAAAAATTGCGTTGCACACCGCGGGCAGCACCGGAGGCAGCGCAGGCTCGCCGAGGCCGGTCGGCGGATTGTCGGACTTCAGGAAGTGCACTTCGATCTCAGCCGGCACCTCGTTTATGCGCACGGGTGGATATTCGTGGAAGTTGCTTTGAACCGCGTGGCCACCATCAATGGTGATTTCGTAAGACATGACCTGGCTGAGGCCGTCGATGACGGCGCCGCGAGCTTCGTTGTCCGCGCCGCTGGGGTTAACGATGGTGCTGCCGATATCGCCGGCGACCCAGAATTTTTTGACCTTTAATTTGTCGCCGACGCGCACTTCTACCTCCGCCACTTCCGCAAAATAACCACGATGGGAAAATTGGAAGGCCACACCCATCCCGGTGTTTTTGGGAAGCTGGCGCTTGCCCCAGCCGGATTTTTCCGCGACGAGCTTAAGAACGCCGATCATGCGGGCGGCGTCCAGGTCGCTGGAGAAGGGATCGGGCTTTGCGTTGGCATTAGTGACACGCGGGAGATTGAGGATGTCGAGCCGGAATTGCACCGGATCTTTTCCAGCGGCGTGGGCGAGCTCGTCGATGAAAGATTGAAAGACAAAGCAGAAAGCGTTGCTGCGCGGGGCGCGCAGCGCGTATGTGGGAACGCCGAGAGGCATCAACGAAGCACCGAAAGAAAAGTTTGGCACAAAGGTGCCGGGAAATTCGTTGCCAGGAATATTGGCGGAAGGAGCGAACTGCTCGCCTTCGCCGAAAGAGACGAAATGATTGTTCCAGGCGATGAGCTTTCCGGAGGCGTCGACGCCGGCCTTGAGGTAATGGAAGCCGGCAGGACGATAGTGGTCGTGATGGAAATCGTCTTCGCGGGTCCAGAGAAGCTTGACGGGAACGCCGATTTTCTTGGCGATGGCTCCCGCTTCAAGCATGTAGTCGTTGGTGAGGCGGCGACCAAAGCCCCCGCCGGCGCGTTTCATATGCACGATGATGTCTTCGTGGGGAATGCCGAGCACTTTGGCGCATTGCATACGGCCGGATTCGGGAGTCTGGCTCGGGGACCAGAATTCGAGCTTGCCGTCGTGATAATGGGCCAGGCAGTTTTGCGGCTCCATCGGAGCGTGCGCAAGGAAGGGATAAGAGTAGGCAGCTTCGACGGTTTTCGCGGCGGATTGCAGGACGGCGTCGGCATCACCGTCTTTGCGGAGCGTGATCGTAGGAGATTGTTTCGAGAGCTCGTCGGCAGTTTCCTGGAAGCCTTTGCTGCTTTGTTGCGCGGTGGGCCCTTCGTTCCATTGGGCGCGTAGTCTCTTGCGCCCTTCGTTGGCTTGCCACCAGTTATCCGCGACAACCGCGATTCCCCAGTTCAATCCAAGCAAATCTTGCGTGCCTTCCACTTCAAAGACATGGCGG